>JBMOFP010000075.1:0-28785 GCA_049318805.1 Bradymonadia bacterium | reverse complement strand
CCGTGTTCTCGGTTTCTGGAAGGAACAGCTTCGGCCGGTCATGGATGTCGTCGTGCGGCAGCCCATCGTCGACGGCCGCGCAGTCTACGCCCACCAAGTCGACCTCGAGGGCCGGGTCGAGGTCGTCGACCTGGTCTCGGGTGAGCGTGTCGGCGAACCCGATGACGTGCTCATCGACGCTGCAGACGGCGCGAAGCTCCTGCGGCGCGTCGACACGAACGGGGGCGCGCTGCTCGTGTACCAGGACGCGAACCGTGAGGAGGTGCTCGCAGACACCTGGAACTGGGAGCTTCCCTATGGTCCCAGGTCGCGCACGGTGGGTCGCGATCGCGCGATCTGGATTGATGACCTATGGCAGGTCGTGCGTGTCTGGCAGGGGGACACCCCGCTCGACCTCGCGCGCGGCGAGGAGGTCTACTGGGTCGGGCTCGACCCCGAACACTTCGTGTGGATCGGGCAGGACGCGGGCCGGCTCGGGTACAGCTCATCAGACGGCGACGTTCGACGCGTGGACCCGGCGGCGGGCTCGAGTCCGAGCGTCGGTCGCGGTCACGTGTGGTTCTCGGATGCCGAGCAAAGGCTCATGCACCTCCGCTTCGGTCAGCCGCCCACCGCGGTCGGACTCGAAGGGTGCACGGCGATCGCAGCCTACGAGGACGAGGCGCTCGCGGTCTGTGGCTCGGACCAGAGCGAGCTTCACCGGCTCCGCGCTCGTCCGGACGGCGTCGAGGCGACCCTGCTGCGCGACGGCCGGGTCTTCGATGGCCTGGGCATCGGTCCGAGCGGCCTCGCCTGGGCGGAGTACGACTCAACGTCAGACCTGTGTGATGGCACGGCCGTGGGCACACTCCGGTGGTGGCCCAAAGGCGAGCCCGAGGCGATCTTCGTGGCGACGATCGGCTCGGGGTGCCTCTGTTGTGGCGCGTTCTGGGCGCCGATCGCCGTCGAGGTCGGCGATGAACTGCTCGCTTGGAACTACGCGGGCAAGCGCTTCGAACCCACGGTCGGCATCGCCGAGCGGCTCTGCGACTGACTTACGGGCGCGCGGTGCCGTCGAAGTAGGTCGCGGCCTTGGCGAAGGCGCGCTTGCCGACCAGGCTGCCGGTCCGGCGGCCGAAGAAGTCGTCCGGCTGGATGTGAATGCCGCCCCAGAGGCGGCTCTGACCGGCCTGGTCGGCGGCGTCGTAGTAGGTTCCCCACTGCAGGCGCACGTCCACGGACGGGCCCTTCTCGAACTTCAGGTACGCGTTCGTGGGCGCCACGAACTCACCGAAGCCGCCGGGGAAGAAGGCGCTGCCGGTGATCTCCGTGAGGACCTCGGCGGCCGAGCGGCTGAACGTGCTGTGGCCCGAGGTGAAGCCGGGGAAGGCGGGCGTGACGAAGGTGCGGAGCTGGTAGGGGATCCACTCCTGGCCCCGAATCCAGTTCACGCCGCCGAGGGTCGCGCGGGTGTCACCGGGCTCACCCCGCCAGGACTTGATCGCCACTTCGCCCACGAACCGCGCCAGGTGCGCGTGCCGCTGACCGGGCGCCGAGCTCTCGGCGGTGATCACCTCGATGAGGTCGGCCTCGAGCGGCAGACCGTTGACGTTGTAGTTCGGTCCGTTCGGGTCCGTGGACTGACCCAGCTCCGCCATGTGGCGGATGAGCGAGATGGGACGCGCGGTCGTGTGCGTGCGCTTCAGCTCCCACGACGTGATGGCCGCGTCGTGTGTGGCGCCGTTGACGGCGAAGTAGGTCTTCACGTCCCACTCGAGCGGGTCCAGCGGCTCACCCTCACCGCGGTACTTGCGGGTGAAGAGCGGCGAGTCGGAGATCTCGTTGGCGATGGTGTTCCAGTGGCCCGGCGGGGTCTCCGACTTCGGTCCGTCGGCCCAGTGCTCGGCCAGCACGCGGCCGAAGTCCCCCACGGGCAGGAGATTGGGCGCGTAGGGCTGCCCGGTCACGGGGTTCATGGGGTGCCCGGTGCCGTCGTTCGTGCCGAGCGGGTTGTTGCCGTAGGCACCCGGCGAGTAGTCGCGCATACCCGCCGCGGCCGGATCGAGCTGCGAAGACAGACGAATCACCTCGGTGACCCAGGCCTTCATCTCGGGCAGTTCGAAAGCAGGGACCTGCTCCGGCGTGGCGTAGTGTCCGTCCGGCTGCCGCTCGATGGAGAACGGGATGACGCCGATGCCCCAGTTCGTGCCGATGTAGCCCTGCACGCCGCCGGCCGTGACGATGCCGTTCTGCGTGACCGCGACGGCGAGGTTCAGCGGCTGATAGAGCGAGGGGTTCGTGGGCCGCGCGCCGGGCTGGTCGACGACCAGCGGCGGGTTCTGGGCCATCCAGCCCGTCACGTCCTTGTAGTTGTCGTTCTCGTTCGCGCCGTCGTCCACGTGGGCGGCGATGATCGCGGCCGCGATGCGGTTGCCCAGCGCGCGGGGTGTGTCGCCCTCGGCGTTGGTGTCGGTCGGGTCGTAGCCGAGGGACGTCATGAAGTCGCGGAAACAGGCGTTAGACTTCGGCCCGCCGATGGCGCGCGCGGGGTCGTACCGGTGCGAGAGCATTCGATAGGCCGCGTAGCTGATCGCCTCGTGGCGGGCCGCGGCGACGTCGGCGGCCTGCTGCTTCTCGGAGACGAAGTAGCCGTCGGCCGTGGCGTCGTAGGCGGACCAGGCGTCGTACATCGCGGCCGAGACGTGGAAGAGGTTGCGCGCGTGCACGCCCGGGCGGGGGATGTCGCGTCGGATGGCGTTGAGCAGGTGCTCGTTCCAGCGGCGCGCGATGGACTCGTCGGGCTTCAGGTCGACCTCGGCGGGCGGGCAGACATCGGCCGGAGGCGCAGGGGGCAAGGTCGTGAGCATGGGGTCGATGGCCGTCCCGCCCGCGCCGCGATACACGACCACACCGGCGTCGAGGTTGGTCGACAGCACGTTGCCGCCCACCGCCCACAGCCCGCCCTCGGGATCGATCCACGCGGCGTGCAGGGACTCGTACTCGCCCATGAGCCCGGTGTTGATCTTCGTCCAGGTGCCGTTCACCCGCTCGTAGATCGTGCCGCGCTCGCCGCAGGCGATCCCGCGGCCCTCGTCGTCGAGCCACACGCCCTGAATCACACCCGTGCCTTCGCCGGCGACGTTCTCGACCTGCTCGCCATTGACCTCGAGCAGCTCCGAGGTGACCCCGCCGCCGACCGCGACGATGGCGTCGCCGTTGCCGTGGATCGTGAACAACGAGTCGGTTACGCCGGTGTCGATGGAGCGAATCGTCGTGCCATCGTAGTGGAGCAGGAGCCCGCGCGCGCCCACGAAAAAGACGTCGTTCGCCGCGCGTCCCCAGACCTTGAAGAGGCCCGGCGGGTCGCCGAACTCGTCCTCGGCCAGGCCCTCGGGCAGAGGCACCTCGGACCACACACCGCCCTGCATCCGCCAGATGAAGCCGTTGCGGCCGGCGATGCTGCCGACGGCCCAGAGGTCGTCCGGCGTGGCCCCCCAGAGGCCGAAGACCGTGTTGCGCGCGAGCCCCGGCGTGTCCATTCGAGTGAACGCGCCGTCGGCGTAGCGGAAGATGTTCCCGCGCCCACCGGCGAGGAACGTGGGGCCGCCGGGGAAGGTGTGCACCCACCACAGATCGCCCTTGTTTGGCGTGGTCCGCCGCTCCCAGGCGGTGCCGTCCCAGTGCAGGACCACCGGGCCATTGCCCTTGTCCGCGCCGGCGATCCACACGTCACTGGACGAGTTTCCTGCGATCGAGAGGAAGGCTTCGCCCGCGCCCGTGGAGAGGGCCTGCCACTCGGCAACGGGGGTCGGCGTGACGTCGACCGTGGCGTCGCCGGTCGTACCGCCGGTCGTGCCGCCGGTCGTGCCACCGGTCGTGCCGCCGGGCTGCGGATTGTCACCGGAGCCGCCCTCATCGCCGCAGGCCGTCGCGCTCAGGAGAGCGACGAGGCCGAGAACTCGGAACTTCTTAGGGGTTTTCTTCATGGCGAAGTCGGTAACATAAGCGCAGAGAGCGGTGCCATAGGGAGAGTCCCGAATGGCGACTCATCGTCAGGCCGGCTCATCCCACGCGCTCGTCCATGCACCGAGGGCCTCCGCCGTCTCGAGGAAAGCGGCGTAATACGGGTGGTCCCCGAGCGTGGCGCTGTCCCCCACGACCAGGAGAAAACGCTTCGCGCGGGTCAGCGCGACGTTCATGCGGCGGACGTCGTTCAGGAAGCCGAGCTCTCCCGCGTCGTTGCTGCGGACGAGGTCGACGACGATGGCTTCCTTCTCGCGCCCCTGGAACGCGTCCACGCTGTCGATCTCGAGGCCGTCACGACGCTCGGCGACGAGGCGCGCGCGCAGCAGGCGCACTTGCGCATCGTACGGTGTGATCACCGCGAGGTCCGTCGGCGCGAGCCCGCGGGCGAGCAAGCGACGCACCTCGCTCGCGACCCGGTCCGCATTGCCCGGGTTCCTCGTGCTCGGATCCGCCTCGGTCCGCTCGTCGGTCCATCCACGCCCGGCGGTGTCCACAAAGACCAGCGGCCCCACGCGCGCGGGGTCGGCCTGAACCCCGGGGAGGGTGTCCAACGTGCGCGCGGCCACCTCGGGGGCGGCCTCGAGCGTGCCCGCGTAGAGCGAGCGCGAAGGGAACGCCATCAGGTCCGCGTGCATCCGATGCTGCACCGTGAGCTGTGCGCGACACTCGGGCCGGCTCACGGCGAGGCGCTCGAAGAGCGTCACGGCCAGCCCCTCGCGGGCCGCGTCCAGATCGATCACCGTGGGCGGCAGCTGGCACGGATCGCCCGCGAGCGTGGCGCGGGGCGCGCGCCCGAGCACGACCAGGGCGAGGGGATCGGGGCACTGCGTCGCCTCGTCCAGCACGACACGGTCGAAGGCGTGTCCCGCCAGCGTGCGGCCGTCCACACCCACCGCGGTCGCGCACACGACTCGCGCGCGCTCGACCACGCCGTGGACTTCGGCGTCGAGCTGGCGTCGCGCGTCCTGCTGAAGGCGTCGGGACTCGAGCCACGCGTTGCGGCGTTCGTCGCGTCCCAGTGTGCCGCGCTCACTCCGGGCCGCGGCGCGCGTGCGGATCTGGCGGGCCTCCGCGTTCCACTTGCGCGCCAATCCCCAGGCCTCCGAGCGGTGCAGGCGCGCGTCGAGCGTGGTGGCTTCGACCTCGGGCGCGACACGCGCGGGGTGCCCGATGCGCAGCGGATCGAGGCCGACGGCCGCCAGCCGCGCCACGAGGTTGTCCACCGCGGCGTTGCTGGCCGCGCTCACGAGCACCCGCTCGCCCCGGCGCGTCGCCTGTCGAATCACCTCGACCAGGGTCCGCGTCTTGCCCGTACCCGGCGGACCGTGGATCAGCGCGAGGTCGTCGGCCCGCAGCGCCAGACCCACGGCCGCACGCTGGGTCTCGTTGAGGTCCGGGTCAAAGAAGCGCTCCGGCGGGGTCGAGCTGAAGCTCGGCACCGCGTCGCCGTAGTACAGCGCGACCCTTCGACCCTCGGGCGTACCGGGTCGGGCGGAGGCCCAATCCGCGATCGCCCGCGCACCTGCCTCGAAGGTCCTGTCGGGCGCCTCGAGGTCGAGGTTGGCCCCGCCGGCTTCGAGGCGCTCCAGCGCTTCGAGCCGCTCCGCGTCGAGCATCAGGCCGAGCCGATCGCGCTGGCGTCTGGCCACGACCGCGCGCACGGCGTCGGGCTCGTCGGGCGTGTTCCACCATAGGCGAACGGGGTCGCCGGGGCCGATGCGCACGTCCATCAAGTCCGTGGACGCGGGGCCCTTGCCGGGTCGCGGCGACACCCACACCAGCACACGTCCGCCGGGGGCGGCGTCGGTGTCCTGCACGGTCAAGCCCGCGAGGGCGATGCCACGTGCCACGCGGTCGGCGAGGGTCGTTCGGGCGCGCTCCGCCTCGAACCGAGCCTGCACGGCGTCCCGCTCCCGGCTCCAGAGCGCGCGCAGCTTCGTGAGGGCTCTTTCGACGGTCTCGCGCACGGGGCGCAAGACTCACATTTTCCCGTTGACCGGTAAACAGCGAGCGGCGTACGCCTTCGGTCGCCGACGGGCTCGCGGGGCCGTCGGATCCGCGCCATGGAGCGCGGTGCCCATCAATGGACCCGAGCGCGCGCCTGGGGGCGCGGCGACGGTCAAGATCCGCGGATAGCCCGCGGAAGGAGCGAGTCACATGGGTCTCTTGTCGCGTCTCACGGGGAAGGTCATGCCGCAGAAGAAGGCGGCCGACGACGTGCTGCTCCTGCACACGATGATGCTGATGAGCGGCGCCGACGGCGTCTTCGACATGGAGGAGAAGGCCGGCCTCAACGCCTACTTCGAGCAGCTCCCCGAGTTCAAGGGCAAGGACTTCGACGCCCTCTTCGAGGACGCCGTGAAGGTCGTTCGCCGGTACCCGAACCTCAAGGACTCGGTGAAGGCGATCGCGGAGCTCTCCACGCCCGCGCTCAAGACCAAGGCCTTCCTGATCGCGGCCGACATCGCGCTCTCCTCCGGTGAGATCGACGAGGCCGAGGACCAGATGCTCGAGGCCATGCAGCGCACGCTCGCCGTCGACGACGCCACCGCGTCGAAGATCATCGACGTGCTCTCGATCAAGTACGCCACCTGAGGCGTAGACGCGCGGCGCGCACCTCGTGCGCCGCCCTCCGGTTCGGAGTCGGGCCATGCAGGTCGACGTGCGGGCAGTGCAGGCGCGCCGCGAGCGAACGCTCCGCGAGCAGCTTGAAGGGGACTGGGGGGTCGGCAAGGCGCGGACACGGATCCGCGAGCTGACCCACGGACGCGGCTACGGCTATCGCCGGAGTCTCTTGTCGCGGGCGCTTCGGCTCACCCGCTCCATGAGTCCGGAGGTCGCCGACACCATCGCGGAGTGTCGCGAGATGCTCGGCCTCGAGCACGCGATCGAGGTCTACGTCCGCCCCGAGAGCGACTTCAACGCGAGCTGCTTCCGGGAGGACCACGGGCCGGTCGTGCTCACGATCACGAGTCGGCTGCTCGAGGACTTCGCGCCGGCCGAGCTGCGGTTCGTGATCGGTCACGAGCTCGGCCACGCCGCGCTCGACCACTACGGCATCCCGATGCCGATCACCGCCACGCTCACCGAGAGCGGGGCGCCGTACGTGACGCGGGAGACCGCGCTCAATCTCTACCTCTGGTGTCGGTCCGCCGAGGTCTCGGCCGACCGCATCGGCCTGCTGCTCGCGCGCGATCCGGAAGCGGCCGCGCGCGGCTTCTTCAAGCTGGCGAGCGGCGTCGCGAGCGACCGGGTGCAGCCCGACCTGCAGGCCTTCGCGCGGCAGATCGACAGCCTCGCGGCGGCGCCCGAAGCCCGGGAACAGCCCCGCGACGACGACGACACGCTCGACTGCTTCAGCACGCACCCCTACAACCCCGTGCGGGTGCGCGCCGTGTGGGCATTCAGTCGCTCGGAACCCTACTTGCGTGCGCTCGGGCGCGACACGACCGGTGCGCTCACGCTCGACCAGGTCGAGGACATCGTCGAGCGCGACCTCGCGCTGATGGCGCCGACCTACCTGCAAGAGAAGAGCAACGACTCGGACGTGCTCCGTCGGCTCCTGTACACCGCCGGGGTCGCGGTGGCCGCGGCGAGCGGGCGCATCGAGAAGAGCGAGCTCGAGGCCCTGGGCAAGCTGCTGGGCAGCGACCACGGCGAGGTCGTGACGGACGTCGAGGCGGCGTTGCGCAATCTGGCGCCGCGATTGGAGGCGGCGCTGTCCGTCCCGCTCGCGAGTCGCGCGCAGCTCGTCCAGCACCTCGCCATCGTCGCGCTGGCCGATGGCGGCGTGCAAAATGAAGAGTTGGTGGTCATGGAAGATGTGGCGACGCGACTTCAGGTCGACCCGCGTATCATTCATCAGACGATTCACGGGGCCCTACACCCCATCGACTGAGGAGCGCGATTGGGGACTCACCACCGCGGGAGCGCAGACGAGGTCCTCGCCCTCGACACCTACATCAAGCTCGCGCGGGCCTCCGATACGCTGGTGCGTCAGCTCGCCCGCAGCTTGAAGGCCGAAGGCCTCTCGACGAGCCAGCTCGGCTTGTTGGAGCTCCTGTGGCACCTGGGGCCCATGTGCCAGCGCGCCGTGGCCGAGAAGATGCTCCAGAGCGGCGGCAACGTGACCACGGTGGTCGACAACCTCGAGCTCCGCGGGCTCGTGCGGCGGGAGCGCAACGAGCACGACCGACGCTTCGTGACGCTGAACCTCACGGAAGAAGGTCGGGCCCTGATCTCGGAGGTCTTCCCGCGGCACGCCGCGCGCATCACGCAGCTCATGGGCGTGCTCGCGGAGGACGAGCGGAAAGCCCTGGGCACGTTGCTGCGCAAGCTCGGTAAGCTCAACGAGACGCCGGAGCCCGCCGCGCCCGACGACGGCTGACGCGCGGGCGCTTCGGCCTCCTAGCAGGCTGCTGAAAAAGCAGCCTGCCCGGGCCAGGACGGCCCGGCGGAATCACCGAGGCTTTGAAAAAGCCGAATGATTCCGGGAGCGGAGCCGAATTCACTTCGGCGGAGCGGGGCTGAAAAAGTCCATGGACGGACTTTTTCAGCGTCCTCCTAGGCCAGGTCGAAGAAGACGAGGCGGGCGTCGGACTCGGCTTCGAGGGTGTAGTCGCCGCCGGGCGCGAACGCCACACCATCGCCCGCATCCAGCGCATGCGACTCTCCGTCGGCTTGCAGGCGCGCCTTGCCCGTCGCGACGTGCAGGAAGCCATGGCGGCCGGGCGTGAGGGGCACCGGGAGCTTCGCGCCCGCGGGCGGGCTCGCGATCTCGATGCCGACGTCCTGGTGGACCGTGAGGGCCGCGCCCTCGGGATGCCGCGCCGCCACACGTCGCCAGCTCGGGGTCACTTCGACCTGAATCTGCTCGTAGCCGGGCGGCAGGTTGCGGGCCTCGGGCACGACCCAGATCTGCAGGAAGTGCAGCGGGTCGGCCTTCGAGGCGTTGAACTCCGAGTGTGTGACGCCCGTGCCCGCGGTCATCCGCTGGAGCTCGCCCGCGCGCACCTCGGTCACGTGCCCCATGCTGTCCTTGTGCGCGATGGTGCCGTCGAGGACCCAGGTCAGGATCTCCATGTCGCGGTGTCCGTGGGTCGGAAAGCCGCCGCCGGGCACGACGCGGTCGTCGTTGAGGACCCGCAGCGTGCGGAAGCCCATGCGCTGCGGGTCGTAGAACTCCCCGAAGCTGAAGGTGTGGCGGCTGTCGAGCCAGGGGGCGCGCGAGATGCCGCGGTCGCGGGCGGGGAGAAGCTGGAACATAGGGACCTCCTGCGGTGAAATCGTTTAACGTTAAACTAATCACCCGAATCGGGCGCTGCAAGTCGCATTGCTTCGCGGGGTGCGTCCGGGGGAGGGTGGGGGCATGAAGACACGTACGGTTGGGCAAAAGCATCGCGCGCTCCTCTGGTTGGCGCTGGGCTTGAGCGCTCAGGCCTGTGAAGAGAACGAAGAGGTCCAGGTCGACACGGAGGACGGGGGCCCAGGAGGCGGTGGAGGCACCGGCGGCACTGGCGGCACCGGTGGCACCGGCGGCACCGGCGGCACCGGCGGCACCGGCGGCGACCCGCCCCCAGGCTGCGAGGCGCCGCAGCCGATTCTCCAGGGGGCCACGTCCGACGCGCCGTCATCGGGCTTCGTGCGCTGCGCGAACGGAGGGTTGAATCGTGTCGAGGCGGTAAGTTGCGTGGACCCCTTACCCACCGGTCGCGCCTGCGGCCCGCAAATGGGTGGTGGAGAGTCCACATGTTCGGCCGACGCCGACTGTGCGGAGCGAGCATTCGGCCGCTGTGTGGTTTTCAGCGACGTCTTCTCCGAGCACTGCGTCTGTAAGTACGGCTGCGAAAGCGACGCCGACTGTGCGGCGGGATCGATATGCCGGTGCGGTATCTCGTACGCCGGAGGCGATTGGACCGCGGACGCCGCGTGCATACCGGCCCTGGGGTGCGCGACCGCAGCCGACTGCGAGGCCAACGAGTGCTCACTCGAGACTCTGTATGACGGCTGCGGCTCTTACGATTCAATGCACTGCCGCACATTCGCAGACCGCTGCCGGACACACGCGGACTGCGATGGGGACGAGCTGCCGGAGTGCCACCCCGACTCGACGGGCGCATTTGTGTGCAGCCCGCCCTACGAGGGGCCTGTGTGCGGGCGTCCGCTCGTCATCGACGGCGCGCCGCGCATCGCGGCCGGCTGCCCTCGTACCGACTGGACGGCCGCGGTGAACGGCGCCGCGGAGGCCGCGCTCCGCGCCGGGCCCGACCGGGGCCTCCTCGCGACCCACTTCGCGACCCTCGCCGCCCTCGAACACGCCTCGGTCGCGTCCTTCTCGCACTTCGCTCTCGAGCTGATGCGCTTCGGCGCGCCGCCCGAGCTGCTGCTCGAGACGAGCCGTGCCGTCGCCGACGAGGTGGACCACGCGCGGCGGATGTACGCGCTCGCCAGCGCCTACGGGGGCGCGAAGCAAGGCCCCGGGCCCCTGGACCTGACGGGGCTCAAACCCGCACCGGACCTGACCGCGCTGTGTTTCAGCGTCGTGCGCGAGGCGTGTGTGGGTGAGCTGCTGGCCGCGGTCGAGGCCGAAGCGCTGGCAGACCTGGCCTGCGCGGACGCGGTGAAGCGCACCTTCGAGGTCATCGCCATCGATGAAGCGCGCCACGCGGCGCTGGGGTGGCGCACACTCCGGTGGCTGCTGACCTTGCCGGGCGCGCCGACCGTCGGGGCGATCGAGACCGCCTTCGAGGCCGCTTACGCCGAGAGCCTGAGGCCGAGCGGACCCGAGGTGCGTCACCTCGAGGCGCACGGGCTGATGTCGCCCGAGCGCCGCGTCGCGCTCTTCGACGCGGCGATCGCCCAGGTGCTGCGGCCGACCCTCGCGGCGATTCAGGCGGCCTGAGCGCGAGCCAGGCCACATCGTCGGTCGAGCTCGGTTGCGGACCGGGCGGCAAGGGTCCACGCTGCGGCCATGTCGCAGAGCCCGTTGAGTCAGCCGCTCCCGTGGGACCTCGTCGCCGGCGCCTACGAAGCCGAGATTGTGCCCGCGTTCGAGACCTACGCGCGAGCGGCGTTGCGTCTCGCCGAGGTGCCCCAGGGCGGGACCATCGCCGATGTGGGCTGCGGGCCCGGCACCCTCGCGTGTCTGGCCCGCGACGACGGCTACGCCGTCCGCGCCCTCGACTTTTCGCCCGAGATGGTGGCGCGGTGTCGTGCGCGCCTCGGAGACCCCGCGGGTTCGAACGTCGAGGTCGAGGTCGGCGACGGCCAAGCGTTGCCCTTCGCGGACGCCTCCGTCGACGCCGCGTTCTCGCTGTTCGCGCTCATCTTCTTCCCCGACCGCGCCCAGGGGCTGCGCGAGCTGCGGCGCGTCGTCCGACCGGGCGGCGTGGTCGTGGTCTCGAGCTGGCACCCGATGGACGCGGTGCCGCAGTTCGCCGCGCTCTTCGACAGCCTCCGCGAGCTGCGCCCCGACCTGCCGCCCGGCGCCCCGGGCGCGCTGGGCGACGAAGCCACGATCCGCGCCGAGTTCACCGAGGCGGGCCTGCCGGACGTCCAGGTTCAGACCGTCGTGCACGCCCTCGAGGCCGACGATGCGGGGGCGTTCTTCGACGGCATGACACGGACGCTCGCGCCGCTCGTGTTGATGCGCCACTACCTGCGCGACGCCTGGCCGCCGTTCTGTGAGGCGTTGCGTGAAAAAACGCTGGAGCGTCTTGGTCCCGGGCCCGTGCGCGCCGTGATGCCGGCCTGGATCAGCGTCGCTCGGGTGCCGGACTAGGCCGCGCATGCCGGCGCGCTTTCGCATCGCCTACGCGCGGGTGAACCAGGAGACGAACTGCCTGGTGCCGGTGCCGACGACCTACGCCGACTTCGAGTCGGTGCACCTGCTCGAGGGCGAGGCGCTCGCCCGGGCGTCGGCCGCGGACGGCCTCGAGGTGCCGGGCATGTTTCGGCACGTCGAGCTCACGGGCTTCCGCGACGCCGTCCGGGCGTCGCGCGGCGAGGTCGAGGCCGTGCCGCTGTCGTCGGCGTGGGCGATTCCCGGCGGCCCGCTCGACCGCGCGTGCTTCGACCGGCTGCGCGATGGTCTCGTCTCCGGACTCGAGCGCGCGCGGCGCGACGGCCCGATCCACGGCGTGTATCTGTGTCTGCACGGTGCGATGGGGGTCCACGGGCTGCGGGACCCCGAGACGACCCTCTTGCGGGCCGTGGCCGAGGCCAGCGGCGGCGCGCCCGTCGTCACCACCCACGACCTGCATGCGAACCTGACGGAGGGGCGCGTGCGGTCATGCCTCTCCGTGGTTTCGTACAAGACGAACCCGCATCGCGACCACAGGGCGCGCGGTCGGCAGGCGGGCCGACTGCTCCTCGAGACCCTGCGGGGCAAGGTCCGACCCACGACCGCGTGGCGCTCGTTGCCGATGCTGCTGGGCGGGGGCACCACCATCGACCTGTTGCCGACCATGCTGCCGGTCGTCGCGCGCACCCAGCTCTGGGAGCGCGGGGCGGTGCTCGCGGCCAGCGTGAACATGTGCCACCCGTGGAACAGCGACCCCGAGCTGGGCTGGTCGACGTGTGTGACGACGAACGACGACCCCGCCCTCGCCGAGCGCCTCGCGGACGAGCTCGCCGAGCTGTGCTGGGCTCGGCGCAACGTGCTGCCGCCCACCTTCGCCAGCGCCGACGAAGCGGTCGACGAAGCGCGGGCCTCGACGCTGTCGCGGCGCCTTGGGGCCGTCGTGCTCGCGGACGCGTCCGATGTCGTCACCGCGGGAGCGACCGGCGAGAACACCGCGCTCGTGGAGACCCTACTGCGGCGCGCGCCCGAGCTCCTCAGCTACGTGCCGTTGCGGGACCCGGTCGCCGTGGAAGCGCTCTGGGCGCGGGCGGAGGGCGATCAGGTCGAGGTCACGGTGGGCGGGCGGCTCGATCCGGCCCACAACGACGCCCTGACGGTGCGTGGCCAGGTGCTCCACAAGCGGGAGAACCATGGCCTGAAACGCAGCGTCGTGCTTGCGGTCGAGGGCCTCCGGCTCGTGCTCGTCGAGGGGCCCGCCATCACACTCAAGCCCGACTTCTTCACCCAGGTGGGCCTGGATCCGTGGAAGGCCGACGTGCTCGTGGTGAAGAACTTCTTCCCGTTCCGGCTCTTCTTCGCGCCGATCGCTCGCAGGACGATCTACGTGAAGACGCGCGGCCCCACGGACTTCGACGCGGCGTTCCGGCTGAGCTTCGACGGGCCGATGCACCCGCGCGACCCCGTGGACGACTGGCGCGTCGCGGATCGCAGGCGTCGGGCGGGTTGATGTTTTGAGAACGGGACAGTTGTCCTTGATCTCGAAAACGAATCCGTGGTCCCGTTCAGCCCCCGCTCTATAAGGAGATTCGGAATGGCCATCCAGTTGGGCGACATCGCCCCCGATTTCACCGCCGAGACCACCTCGGGACCCTTGAGCTGGCACGAGTACCTGGGCAATGGCTGGGGCGTGCTCTTCTCGCATCCGAAGGACTTCACGCCCGTCTGCACCACTGAGCTCGGTGAGGTCGCACGCCTCAAGCCCGAGTTCGACAAGCGCAACGTGAAGGTCGCCGGGCTCAGCGTCGACCCGCTCGAGTCCCACCAGCGCTGGATCGGCGACATCGCCGAGACCCAGGGCCACGCGCTGAACTACCCGCTCATCGCCGATCCCGACCGCACGGTCGCGAACCTGTACGGCATGATCCACCCCAACGCGAGCGACACCTTCACGGTGCGCAGCGTCTTCGTCGTCGGACCCGACAAGAAGGTCAAGCTGACGATCACGTACCCCGCGAGCACGGGCCGGAACTTCGCCGAGATCCTGCGCGTCATCGACTCGCTCCAGCTCACCGCGGGCTACAGCGTGGCCACGCCGGTGAACTGGAAGGACGGCGAGGACGTGATCATCGTGCCCTCGCTCTCGGACGCCGACGCCGCCGCGAAGTTCCCGAAGGGCTGGAAGGCCCTCAAGCCCTACCTGCGCGTGACCCCGCAGCCGAACCGCGGGCACTGAACGCGTCCCAGAGCGTGTCGGTGCGCGTTCTCCCATCGACGCACGCCCGGCGTGTCCCGTGGAAGAACGGCCTCGGCTCCACGCTGGAGCTCGCGACGGATGCGCCGCCGGGTCTGCCGTGGACCTGGCGTTTGGCGCTGGCGCCCGTGCCTGAACGGGCGCCGTTCTCCAGCTACCCGGGCATCGACCGTTACATCGCGGTCGTGCAAGGGGATGGGCTGACGCTCGAGTCCAAGTCGGGAGAGGTTCGAGTGCCTCACGAGGGTGCGGGACTGCCCTTCGCAGGTGAGACGCCGATTGTCGGCAGACCCGACGGACCGGACGTGCTCGACGTGAACCTGATGGTCGTGCGGTCGGCGTGGCGCGCGTCTTTGCAGGTCGTGCGCGACGGCCGCTTCGAGGCCACGGGAGACGTTGTCCTCGTGCACGCGTTCGGTGCGCCGGTGCGGGTCGACGCGGACGGCGCCGGGACGGCGCTCGCACCGGGTGAAACGCTCGTTGCGACGGGGCGCGTCGGTCTCTCGCCCTCCCGGGACGGGGTCGCGATCTGCGTGGCGTTGGTGCCGGTCAGGCCGGCCTGAAAGCGCCTTTCCAGAACCCAACGAGGTGCTCGGCGAGGGCCTTCGGTGCTTCGAGGTGCGCGGCGTGTCCCGCGCCTTGCACCGCGAGGCTCGCCGCGCCGGGGGTTCGGGTGGCCATCGCCGCTGCAAGGTCCAGGTAGCGTGGGTCGAGGGCGCCGGCGGTGAAGAGCGCGGGGACCGTGACCCTGGCGAGCGTGTCGTGCACCGGCGGCATCGCACCGAGGCTGAGCCCGACGAGCGCGGCCGCGAGGCCCGCGGGCTCAGCCTCTCGGCGATGCGCACGCACGCGCCGGCGCACGGTCGGTGCGACCCGACGCAGGGCGTCGAAGAGTGGCCCCGCGTTCCACTCGTCGAGAAAGGCGCGGGTCCCGAGGCGGAGGATGCGCCCGGCGAGCTCCACATCCGCTGCGCGCCGCGCGTCGCGCTCCGCCGCGCTCGAGAGGCCCGGACTCGCGCCCACGGTCACGACGGCGTCGAAGCCGTGCGCCGAGCGCGTGATCCACGACAGCGCGAGCCGCCCGCCCAGGGAGTAGCCGAGCAGCAGACGCGGGCCTTCGGTCGCCGCGGCCACGACACACGCGAGCGCGTCGAGCGTTCCGTCGAGGGCGAAGGGCCGATCGACGGACAGCGCAGAGCGCCCGTGGCCGGGCAGATCCGGCGCGAGCAGGCCCCACGCGCGCGGCAGGTGGTGGTACACTTCGGACCAGTCCAGGCTGGTGCCCGTAAAGCCGTGCAGCGCGACCACGGTCGGCGCGCCCGGCCGCGCCGGCTGGTGCAGACCGACCCAGCCCGGAGGCGCGCCGGGCAACGGTGCACGGCGCATCAGTTCCCCCGCACGACCTTCTTCACACCACGCGCCTCGAAGAACTGCGCGGCGCGGGCGGTCTGGTCCCCCTGGAGTACGACGTTTTCGCCCTCCAGCAC
Organism: Bradymonadia bacterium; assembly: GCA_049318805.1. Classification (GTDB taxonomy): domain Bacteria; phylum Myxococcota_A; class Bradymonadia; order UBA7976; family UBA1532; genus CANLBD01. The sequence continues at coordinate 13,241 of JBMOFP010000075.1, read as the reverse complement.
GGCCCCGCACCCGAGGGAACCCTTCAACGGCTTCAGCGCGGCCTCGGCGAGGGCGGCCGTGAGCCCTTCGACCACGGTGACCGTCTTGCCGCCGCGCCCCTGCTTCTCGCGCCGCAACACCACGCGCGCGTAGCCTCGCAGCGCGACCAGAGGGTCGCTCGACGCCGCGGCGGGTCGCGCGTTCCCGGGGGCCGCCGCAGCAGGGGCGGCCGCGTCCGTGGGCGCGAGGCCCCGGGCCTTCAGCAGATCACCGAGTGTGCCCCCGAAGCCGGGGGTCTGGGAGGCGTCGGCCTTGCGTGACATGGTCCGACGATGCCGCCGCGCCCGTCGGCGTTTCAAGGGTCAAACGCGACGTTGGATTCGTTCGGGCCAGGTGTAAGATCTCTGCACGCGTCGCGTCCAGTCGACCGGCACTGTGTCCCTGCCCAGGAGAAGTCCATGCGTCTCGCCTCACCCTCGTTGGCTTCGCTCGTCGTCGCGCTCACTCTCCCCGCTTCCGCCCTCGCGTGCGGTGGGTTCTTCTGCAGCGCGCAAACCCCCGTGAATCAGGCGGCCGAGCGCATCCTCTTCGCGGTGGACGGCGACCAGACCGTGATGCATGTCCGTGTGGACTATCAGGGTCCGCCGCTCGACTTCGGCTGGATCCTGCCCATGCCCCGCGGCGTGGAGACCGCGCTTTCGAGCGAGACGCTCTTTCAGGGACTCGACGTCGCCTTCGGCCCTCAGTTCTTCCTGAACTACGAGTCCGAGGAGGGCTGTGACTTCAACTTTCCGACGCCCGAGGACTCCGCCGCGGCGGACGCCGGGGTCGGTCCGGGCGGTGTGACCGTCGTGTCCCGCGAAAACGTCGGACCCTACGACCGCGCCATTCTCGCGCCCGACAGCGTCATGGCGCTCCGCACCTGGCTCGACGAAAACCAGTTCGCGATCCCGCGGGACTTCGACGAGCGGCTCGAACCGTACATCGAGGCCCAGGCGGTCTTCGTGGTCATCAAGCTGCTGCCCGGCCTCGACGCCGGTGAGATCGTGCCTCTGAAGATGTCGTTTCCGGGCACCACCCCGAGCGTGCCCATCGTGCCCACGGCCGTCGCGGCCAACCCCGACCTCGGTGTCATCGTGCACGTCCTGGGGGCCGAGCGCGCGATCCCGCTGAACTACAGGCACGTGATCATCAACGAGGCCACCATCGACTGGCAGAGCGGCGGTCAGAACTACGCCGATGTCGTCAGCCAGGCCGCGGACGAAGCGGGCGGACACGCCTTCACCACGGACTTCTCCGGGCCGATCGCCGACCTGGGCTTCGTGTTGCCCGTCGTCTCGGCGGAAGCCATCGCGTCCCTGGCCGCGGTGCGTGACCTGCAGGGCCTCGACGCGCACCTCTGCAACTTCGGGAGTGACTACCGATTCCTGAACGATCGGGACGCGAACCGCATCTTCACGAGCGTGGACGGCCTCTCCGACTACCTGCAGACCTCGGGCATCTGCAGCTTCGAGTTCGCGGGTGTGCCCAACACACCGGTCGACGGCGGCGCCCTGGCGGCCCAGGTCACGGCGGAGATCAACGACGTGCGCGTCGACCTGAACGCGCTCCTCGCCCGACAAGCGTGGATGACGCGCCTCTACACCACCATGAGCCCCGCCGAGATGGACCGCGACCCGGTCTTCGACTTCAACCCCGACCTGCCGCCGGTTTCGAACCAGCACAACGCCACCGCGAAGATCAAATGCGGCGACGACGGCAACCCGATCCTCGACCGCTTCGAGCTCGTGACCTCCACGGGTGTGGTGGTGCAGGTCGGGCCCGAGGGCAACCCCATGGCGATTCGTCGCCGGGACGGCATGACCGTACAGCAGGGCGCGTTGCCCGCGGCGGCCGTGGTCGAGCGCCTGAAGACCTCGGGCCCGCCGGAGCTCATCGACGAGCCCATGGGCCCCGTCGGGGGCAGCGGCGGTGGCGGTGGCGGTGGTGGCGACCCCGGCTTCGATGCCGGCGCCGGGGGGCGTACGCCCTCGGGCACGACGACGGACGACGACGACGGTTGCTCGGCTCGGCCGGGGCAAAGCGGCGGCGCGTTCGGCGTGTTGGGCGTGGCGCTCATCGCCCTCCTCTCGCGCCGACGCACGCGACGCGCCTGAGCCTGCGGGCATCTGCCTCGCGTGCGCAGTACGTCCACACTCGTCCTCCTGTTCGGCCTGCTCGCCTGCCGCGGCCCCGCCGACGCTCCGCCCCCGGCCGCGGCGCCGACCCCCGCACCGTGCGCACGGATCGGAGAGACCTGCCGCTACAAACCAGGCGTGCTGGGCGTATGCGAGCCCCAGGGCGAGGTCGGCGCGCTCCGCTGCATGCCGCAGCACTGACGACACGGCGTTGCGCGACCCGCCGACGGTCTGCGATGTTGCTCCCGTTCCTGGTCAATCGGTCGATGGAGGGGTCGAGTTGAAGTTCGCATCGTTCATTCGCCAGGGTCTCATCGCATCAGCACTCGCCGGGCTCACCGCCTGCGGCGGCGCCCAGTCCAAGCCCGACGCGCCGGAGCCGCTCGAGGGCGACGACACGGGCAAGATCACGATCGTCGAGTACGACAAGAAGGCGGCCGAGCTGCTCGTCACGACGAACAAGCTCAACGAGATGCGCAGCAACGTGGACGAGGTGAAGCGCCGCCTCCAGGTCATCTGCGTCGACTACCCCGACCATCAGGTCTGCCAGCCGCAGACCCAGGCCGAGTTCGCGCGCACCTCTTTCTGCAGCGACAAGGAATTCACCGCGCACATCGACGAGATCGTCGACGCCTGCCACCAGGGCGAATGCAAGCAGGTCGACCAGGCCGAGCAGATCTCCCGCAGCCAGTACATGATCCTGACGCAGCGCCTGCCTCACCTGCTCGTCACGTTCAACGCGAGCGGGATCCGGCTCGACCAGAAGGACAAGGTTCGCCTGCAGCAGTTCGTCGAGGCCATCGGCGCCGAGCAGGGCTACGTGATCATCGTCGGGCGCGCCAGCAAGGACGGCAACTGGCGCGAGAACCTGAAGCTCGCTCTCGGCCGCGCCGAGAACACCCGCAAGTTCGCGGTCGACGAGCTGGGCCTGAACGCCAGCCGCGTCGGCTACATCACCTACGGGGCCGACAAGATGTACCTGACCTCACTCGACGCCGAGCGGCTGTCCGAGGAGAAGCTGACGGAGAAGCAGGCGAACCGCAGCGCGCTCGTCTTCGCGTACCCGTGCTTCGACCCGAGTCGGCCTCGCAAGGAGCCGAGCCTCGAGCGCGAAGGCCCGCTCGAACTGCCGCGGGTTCAGTAACGACATGCTGAACGACTTCATGAAGTGCTTCGGCCTGATCGTGGCGCTCGGGCTGCTCGCGGCGCCCGCTCGGGCCGACGACGACGACGTCGAGGCTCAGCTCGAGAAGGCGCGCACCGAACTCAAGAGCGCGCGGCACGAGCTCGAGCAGAGCCGACAGGCCCTCGCCTCGCTGCGCGAACGGCTGGCCGCTTTCGAGAACTACGCCGGCCTCGGCCCGTTTCGGCCGCGATTCATCGTCGCCGCGGACGGCGCGATGAAGCTGACGTTCGGCGGTGCGAGCTACGTCGAGGCGGCCGGGGCTGCACCCCGCAAGGTGAAGCTCTCGGCCGAGATCAAGGGGCGTCCGGGCGTCGTGATCGCCTACTGGGCCACGTGGTGCAAGCCCTGCACCTCCGAGGAAGAGCTCAGCCGCATGCGTGTGCTCAGCGACGCGCTCGCCCGCGAGGGCTACGCCTTCGTGAGCTTCGCCATCGACGGCCTCGAGGCCGTGCGCAACGACCCCCGCGCGGGCCGCTGGCACTACCCGCTCTACCAGGCGAACGACGGCCACCTGGACATGCTCCCCGAGGCCTTCGTGAAGCAGAAAGGCGTCGGCCTGCCGATGTTCTTCGTCGCGCGCGCCGACGGCACCGTGACCTACTACCGCCAGGGTCCGCTCGACGAGGCGGTCGTCGCGGAGCTGCTCGCGGCCGCGCGGCAGAAGGCGCCGTGATCCAGCGCGTGCGCGCAGGCGCCTGGGCGCTCCTCGGCTTGGCCCTGGGGGTCGGCGAAGCGCGCGCACAGGGACAGGACGAGGCCCGCGTGGGTGTGTGGCCGCGGGCGGGGGTCGATGAACGCGCGCTCTTCAGCGGGTTGCCCGCCGGTGCGCGGGTCGTCGATTGTTACGGACTGCCGCGACCGGCGTTGCGCGCTCTCCAGGATGAAGCCCAGCGGCGCTCCGGTCGAACGTCTCCCGACCTCGCGCGGTGTCGTGAGGTCGTGCTGAAAGGCCCGCTCGCCGCCGCCGCGACCTCGGTCGAGGCCGCGCTCCGGGCGGACCCGCGCGTCGAGGAGGCCCAGCGCGCGACGCCGCTCCACCGCGCGCAGATGCCGCTGCCGGGGTTCGCCGACGAGCAGACCTACCTGCGAGAAGAAGCGGCCTTCGGACTGTCCATCGCCGAGTTCTGGGGCCGTTTCGGTCGCTTTGGCGAGGGGCGCACCATCGTGGACGTCGAGGGCGACTTCGACACGCTGCACCGCGAGGTCGCGTCCCGGGAGAGCGCCCTCGGGGGCCCTGGGATCGGCACGTCTCTCGACACCTCGATCGAGAGCACGAACCACGGCACCGCCTCCCTGGGCATGGTCTGCGCGCCCCACGACGGTCAGGGCATCGACGGCATCGCACCCGCGGCGCAGGCCTACCTCTTCCCGTCGTTCACGTTCGAGTACCCCTGGGGGGTCGGCCCGGCCATCGCGCGGTCCCTCCAGCGGCTGAGCCCCGGGGACGTGATTTTTCTGGAGCAGCAACGCGAAGGCCCCGAGTACGACGTCAACGCCGACCCGAGCGGTCAGTTCGGCATGGTGCCCGTCGAGTTCTACCGGGTGGACTTCGATGCCATCGTGCTCGCGGTGAACCTGGGCATCACCGTTGTCGAGCCCGCGGGGAATGGCTTCCAGGACCTGGACGACGCGCTCTACGAAGGCCGTTTCGATCGCCAGGTGCGCGACTCGGGTGCGATCGTGGTCTGCGCGGGCGCGCCGCCCAGTGGCAACTACGGTCCGCCGGCGAGCCCGATGTACTTCACCAACTTCGGGAGCCGCTGCGACGCTCAGGCCCACGGCGCCGAAACCGTCACGCTGGGCTACGGAGACCTCTTCGACGCGGGCGACGGCCACACCCTCTACACCGCCCAGTTCGCAGGCACCTCGTCGGCAACGCCGCAGGTCGCCGGGGTCGTCGTGCTCCTCCAGTCCCTCGCGCTCCAGCTCGGCGGGTACATGCCGGCCCGGTCCATGCGCGCGCTCCTCCTGGAGACCTCGGCCGTTCGCGATCCCAACATCGGTCCGCTGCCCAACGCCGCCCGCGCGGGTCGGGCCCTCGAGGGCAGGGTGCAACAGCTTCCGGCGCCGCAGGTCCCCGGACGATGGATGCGATGCGAGGGCGCCTGCGACGCACGCCTGAGCTGCCGGGCGTTCCGACCCGGCGAGTCCTACTGTGTCGCGCCCTGCGAGGTCTTCCAGCGCGGCGCGAACGAGGCGTGCGGCGAAGACCAGGGCTGCGTGCTCCAGCCCGTCGGCGACGGTGTGTGCGCCGAGGTGATTGGCGATGCTCCCGCCGGGTCCCCCTGCGCGGACTCCGTGACCTGCGGCGCCAACCTCTTCTGCTCGGCCGACACAGGGCGTTGCGAGCGCCTGTGCTCGCGCTCGCGCAACCTGGGCTGCGGGGCGGGGGAGCGCTGCGGCGACGCCGGTGGAAACGAGTTCGGTGACCTGGGACTGTGTGAGCTCGACGTCGAGCCGCCACCGCCGCCGGAGTGCGTAGACGACGTGGACTGCCCGCCGGAGTCGCGCTGCGCCCGGGGCGCGTGTGTACCCGACGACGAGCCGCCACCGCCGCCCCCGCCGCCCACCGACCCGCCCACCGACCTCCCCCCGGGGACGTGCAGGCAGGACACGGACTGCCCGCGCGCGCAACGCCGCGAGAACGGGCTCTGCGTGCCCGCGCCGCCGCCCCCGTGCCCGCGCCACACCTTGCGTCGGGGTGGCGAGTGTGTGCCCGACGGCACCTGCACCGTGCAGGCGGACTGCGCCGCACCCTACAGCTGCAACGGGACGCGGTGTGTTCGTGGCGCGGCGCCCATTGAAACGGACGGTGGGCTCGCCCCGGCCGACGTCGCCTTCACGGACGCCCTCGTCACCGACGGGGGGGCCGACGCGGCCACGGCCGACGGCGCCCCGGCCGACGGCGCCCTCGAGGTGTCCGAGCAGCGCGCGCTCGTCCAGGGCGGGCGTGGGTGCGGCTGCGGCATCGGCGCCGACCCGCGAGGGTTCGGACCTCTCGGTGGACTCGGCCTCGGCCTGTGGCTGGTCCTACGGCGCCGTGGGCGCCGCGCTCACTCGCCCTCGAAGGCGTACTCGTAGACCGAGCGGTCGTTCGCCTTGAGCGCGTCGAGGCGGGCCACGACGCGGGTCTCGGCCTGCACGATGAAGTGCCGCGCGCTCGCGATCTTGTTCTTGTGGAAGGCCGTGCGGTCGCTCGCCTCGGCCGCGGTGCTGGCCATCCACAGGTGGAGCCAGGACAGGACGGCGTCCCCCATGAGGAACATGAAGGGCACGGCGCTCTGCGTCGGGCCCTGAATGTCGCCCGCCATCCCGAGCCCAGCGAGGTGCATCGCGCCCTCGCCGAGCAGGCCGCGCACACGCTCGACCCGGTCCGCCAGGTCACCCAGGCCCGCGGCACGTCCGCGCGCGATGGTCTCGTCCATGCGGCCCATCAGGTCCATGAGCGCCGCACCCCCGCGCCGCCCCAGCTTCCGCGCGACGAGGTCGAGGGCCTGGATGCCCGTGGTGCCTTCGTAGAGGCGTGCGATGAGGCTGTCGCGCAGGAACTGCTCGAGGGGGTGGTCGCGCAGGAAGCCGTGACCGCCGAGGACCGTGATCGAGGTCGAAACGGCGTCGAAGCCCACCTCGGACGCGTACCCCTTGCAGAGCGGCGTGAGCAGGCCCACGAGCTCCTCGGCGCGCTCCGCCGCCTCGCCGGTCTCGGCCAGCGAGAGGTCGTGCTGCAGCGCGCAGAACGTCATCAGGCAGCGGAGACCCTCCACGGTGCTGCGCATGTCGAGCAACATGCGGCGCACGTCCCCGTGCTTCACGATGGCGACGCGCGGCGCGTTGGCGTTCTTGAAGTTCTCGGGCGCCGAGCCCTGAAGGCGGTCCAGCGCGTACTGGTGCGCGTAGCGGTACGCACCCTCGGCGAGGGCGACGGCCTGCAGGCCGACGGCGATGCGGGCGGTGTTCATCATCTTGAACATCACCTTCATGCCGCCGCGCTGGTCGCCGAGCAGCTCACCGACGGCCGGGGTGTCCTCACCGAAGATCATCGTGCAGGTGGGCGAGCCGTGGATGCCGGCCTTGTGCTCGATCCCGGCGCACTTCACGCCGTTGCGCTCGAGCTTCTTGCCCTTCTCGTCGATGCGGTACTTCGTCACCAGGAACAGCGAGAGCCCGCCGGTGCCCGCGGGGTCGCCTTCGACGCGGGCGAGCACGGGGTAGACGATGTTCTCGGTCAGGTCGTGCTCACCCCAGGTGATGAAGATCTTCTGGCCCTTGATGTGCCAGGTGCCGTCGGGCTGCTGCACGGCGGTGGTGCGCGCCGCGCCCACGTCGGACCCGGCGCTCGGCTCCGTGAGGCACATGGTGCCGCCCCACTCGCCCGAGAACAGGCGAGGCACGTAGAGCTTCTTCTGCGCCTCGTTGCCGGCGTAGGCGATCATCTCGCCGGCGCCGTGACAGAGCCCCGGCAGCGTGAAGAGCGCGACGTTCGCGCCCACGAGCAGCGCGACCGGGTGCACGGAGAGCGAGCGCGGCAGGCCGATGCCCCCGTGGTCCTCACCCTCGGCGATGGCGATCCATCCGCCCTCTTTCCAGGCCTCGAAGACCGGGCGGAAGGCGGCGGGCGTCTTCACCTCGCCGTTCTCGAAGCGCAGGCCCTCGCGGTCCCCGATCACGTTCGTCGGCTGAACCTGCTCGTGGGCGAACTTGATCGCGCTGTCGAGCACGAGCTCGAAGGTCTCCCAGCTCTGCCCTTTGTAAAGCGGGAGGTCGAAGACCGTGCCCACCTGGAGCACGTCTCGAACGAGGAACTCGACGTCGCGGCGGTCCTGCAGACCCAGACTCATGGTGCGTCTCCTTCGCGGCTAGAGTGTCACGGGCACCGCGCTGCGGGCCCGTTTGAAATGTTGAGCAAGCGAAGCATTCCAGAGCATGACGCGGGGCGTCAACGGGAGGTTGCGTTCGTTTTCATGGGGGCTCGCGTGTCTTGCTTCGCGCCGTGACCCCCGTCATTCTGCGTGCAATTCGGCCGTCCGAGGCCCATTCCCGTCGGAGTGCCCGATGACGACACGGCGCGCGATTGAACGGTGCGTGCAAGCGTTCGCCGCGGTGCTGGTCACAGCCTGCGCGGGCGGCGCCCTCGAGAGCCAGGGCTCGGGTCCGAGCGGTGAGGCGGCGCAGCCCGGGGGAGCGACCGTGGAGCCCGGCGTCGGCGGGACCGGCGCGCCCCCGACGAACGACGGCCCCGCGAACGGCGGCGGGCAGACCGCGCCCCCGAGCCAGGGGCCTCACACGCCGAATGTGGCGCCGTTCGAGCCGAGTGAGGCCGTGCTGCCCCGACTCACCGGCACGCAGTATCGCCGCACCCTGGGCGCGATCTTCGGCGAAGGCCTCCCGCGCACGCCCGTCGAGCCCGATACGAACCCCTACCTGTTCTACTCCATCGGCGCGGCGACGACCGAGGTCAGCGAGCGCGGCGTAGAGCAGTACGCCGAGGCCGCTTCGCTGCTCGCGGCGTCGGTCTTCCAGGACGCGGCGCGCCTCGGTCGGGTGCTCACCTGCGCGCCCACGACCCCGGACGACGCCTGCGCGGACGCCTTCGTGCGCGGTCTCGGGCGCCGACTGTTCCGGCGTCCGCTCGACGAGGACGAGGTCCAGGATTGGCTCGCGCTGTCTCGAGACACCGCCGAGAACGACCCGATGCGCGGCCTCGAGACCGTGCTCGCGGGCCTGCTGCAGTCTCCGAGCTTTCTGTACCGGGTCGAGCTCGGTGAGGTCGCGCCCGACGCGGACGGGTCGCGACTGCGCTACACGGCGTTCGAGATGGCGAGCCGCGTCGCGTTCCTGTTGACGAACACCGGCCCCGACGACGCCCTGCTCGACGCCGCCGCGCGCGGCGAGCTTCTCGACGACGCGAGCCTCGACGCGCACACACGGCGTTTGTTGGAGACCCCCGCGGCGCGCGAGGCGGTCCAGGACTTCTTCGCGCAGTACCTCGACCTTTCGCGGTTGCCGCGGGTCGAGCTGGATCCGGCGCTGTATCCCGGCTTCAACCCGGGCTTGCTGCGTGCGATGGAGACCGAGGTGCGGCTCCTCGTCGACGACCTGGTTTTCCGACGACAAGGCGATGCCCGTGGGCTGTTCTCGGCGCGACGCGGCTACGTGAACCGGGCCCTCGCCGAGCTTTACGGGGTCGAGGCGCCGGGCGCGACCGACACGGCGTTCGTGCCCGTGGAGTTCGGGCCCGAGACCCCGCGCGCCGGGGTGCTCACGCTCGGTGCGTTCCTGACCATGAACGCCCACCGCACCGAGACCTCGCCGACGCTGCGCGGCAAGTACATCCGTGAGCGCGTGCTCTGCCAGGACGTGCCGCCTCCGCCGGACGACATCGACCTGAACCTGGCGCGAGAAGAGGGCGAGCCCCCGACGCTGCGGGAGCGCTTGGAGCAGCACCGCACCAATCCCATCTGCGCCGGGTGCCACGCGTTCATCGACCCCCCCGGGTTCCTCTTCGAACACTACGACTCCATGGGTCGGTACCGGACCGAGGCCGAGGGTTTCCCCATCAACGCCTCCGGCGACCTGGACGGCGCGCCCCTCGAGAGCGCCCTCGACCTGGCCGACCGACTCCGGGACGACCCGCGCGTGGGGGCGTGTTTGACACGCCAGCTTTACCGATACGCCAACGGGCGCCTCGACACCCCCTCGGACCGCGCGGTCCTGAAGGACCTCGAGGCCCGCTTCGTGGCTTCGGGCCACGATTTCCGAACGCTGCTCGTCGCGCTCGTTTCGAGCGAAGGGTTCCGTCAGGTGGCGCCCGCCGCCGCGGAGGTCATGCCATGATGATTCGCAGCCGCCCACTCTCACGCCGCACCTTCTTGCGCGGCGCCCTCGGTGGCCTCGGTGTGGCGCTCGCGCTGCCGCCGCTCGAGGCGATGATCGGCGAGGGCGCCTACGCCCAGGGCGCGACCCGCGGCCCGTTTTTCGGTGTGTTCTACTGGGCCAACGGCACACCGTGGCACGCCGGCCACGGTCCCGAGCAGGCGGCGAGCGGCTATCCCGACCTGTGGACCCCGCCGACGGTGGGGCCGAACTACACCTCGTCGGAGCTGCTGGCGCCCCTCGCTCGCCACCAGGTCAGTGTGGCCTCCGGCCTCGAGCCCCACACGGAGATCCCGCCGCTGCCCGATGGGCAGAGCGATGGGCACATGCGCGGCTTCATGGTCGGGCTCACCGGGGACCGCATTCGCCCCGAGGGCTTCGACCACCCTTCGCACACCCTGACGGCCCTGCGACCGAGCCTCGACCAGTTCGTCGCGCGGCACCCGGGCTTCTATCCGACCCGGCCGCCGTTTCGCACGCTCGAGGTCGGCGTGAGCAACGCGCGCTTCCACGACTACGGCCACTGGAACGCGATCTCGTACAACGGCCCCGACTCGCTGAACCTGCCGATCATGAACCCGTCGGCGGTCTTCGACCGGCTCTTTGCGGTGCGTCCCGACACTCGAGAGATCGACCGCCGCGCGCGATTGCTCGACAGTGTGTTGGCCGACGCCGCGCGCCTGCGGGTGAAGCTCGGCGCGCGCGACCGGCAGCGCCTGGACGCGCATCTGGCGCACGTGAGCTCACTCCAGGCGCGCATCGAGAGTGAAGCGCCCGTGTGTGTGGTGCCCGGGCGCCCCGGCGATGGTGGCGATCTGCTGCAACGCACCCGCACCCAGGCCGACCTGCTCGCGCTGGCCGTACAGTGCGGTCTGACGCGTGTGTTCTCGTTCATGCTGACCTCGCCGGCCACGACCCATGTCTTCGACAACCTGGGTGTGCCCGATGGCATGCACAAGGTCTGTCACGATGGCCAGTGGGCGTGGGTCCGAGACGTGACGCGCTACCACATGGAAGCCTTCGCCGTCTTCCTGGACGCTTTCACGGCGGTGCAGCCCGAGGGCGACACCCTGCTCGACCGTGGGCTCGTGTACGCCACCTCGGAGTACGGCGAGGGCTGGCAACACAGCACCAAGGAGCTGCCCGTGCTGCTGGCCGGCAGTGCGGGCGGTCGCCTGCGCCGCGGGGTGCACGTGCGCGCCCCGGGCGGGAACGTGAGCCGCGCGCAGCTCACGGCGCTGCGGGCCGTGGGTCTCGACCTGCCGAGCTTCGGGTGGAACGGCGGCGAGACCTCCGACGAGTTCGGCGAGCTGCGCGGTTAGTCGAGTGCCGACGCGCTTCCGACTGCGGGCGGTCCTGGTCGCGGGGCTGGGGTGGGCCGCGGCGGCATGCAGCGGAGGTGAGCCCACGGCCGACGCGGATGCGGAGCATGCACCCCTGGGTGGCGGCGGCTTGCCCACAGGCGGCGCCGGGGCACCGAGCGGTGGTGCGGACGGGCCAACGGGCGCGGGTGCGTCGCCCAGCCAGGGCGGCACGACGCCCGTGGGCGACACGGATGCAACCCCGCCGCGCCCCTCGGACGAAATCGACGCCGCGGTCAACTGCGGAGACCGCGCGAGCTGCATCGGCGCCTGTGCAGACCTGCAGACCGACCCGTTCAACTGCGGGGCGTGCGGGCGCACGTGTGTGCTCGCGAACGCCAACGCCGGCTGCGCGGCGGGCGAGTGCACCCTCGGCGCCTGCGCCGCGGGGTTCTTCAACGCCGATGGCGTCGCCGACAACGGCTGCGAGGCCGAGTCGATCTGCATGCAGGGGCTCGTGTGTGCTTCGGCCTGCGGCAGCGAAGGCACCGTGGACTGCGCAGGCCCGCAGCCCGCGTGCGCGCCGCCCGACGAACTCTGCAACAGCGCCGACGACGACTGCGACGGCGCCTGCGACGAAGGCCCGGTCGTCGGCTGTCGGGTCGCCGTGCACCGGGGCGAGGGCAATGGTCACATCTTCACCACCGACCTGAACCAGGCCCAGAGCCCGCCCTACCGCCTCGAGGCGGCGGGCTTCTTCCATCTGTACGCGGAGCCCTTTGGTGGGATGCGCCCCGTCTTTCTGTGCCTCAAGGGCAACGGCAAGCGCTTCCTCTCATCGGACAGCGCCTGTGAGATCGGCGTGGCCCCGGAGCGCACGCTCGGCTTCTGGGGCGGCGCGCCGGAGTGCGGGGCCATCGCGCTCTACCGACTCTACAGCGAGGCGGCCGGCAACCACTTCTACACCATCAGCGCGCCCGAGCGGGACAACGCCATCGCGACCTACGGGTATCGAGACGAGGGCATCGCCGGCTGGGTCTGGCCGGGGCCGTAAGCGGGCGACCGAGAGCTCGAACGCGGAGGACGCCGCGCCGACGCGCTGACGTCAACCCCCGGGCCGCTCTCACCTCAGGCGAGGCGGGGTGGCCGTCCGTTCGCCCACGCGATGGCGAGCAGTGCGTCGAGGTCGAGCGCGCTCGCCCAGGGGTCCAGATAGGCGCGGTCCAGCGACGTGCCGCGTGTCTTGATCAGCCCAACGACGTCGTTCCACTGCCGGTCCGAGACGCCGCCCCCGCGGCGAAACCAGTCCAGCTTCTGGAGTACCATGTCCTCGGCGGTCGCGACGGCGAGGGTTCGGTCAGGTCCTTCACCGAGCACGAGGACAATCCGGCGGTCCATCTCGGTCTGCGAATAGGCGTCGTGACGCATCACAAAGACATCCACCTTGAACGCGGTCGGCAGGTGAATCACGTTGAAACTCTTGCGGAGACGAACCGCCTCTCGAATCGCGTCTTCGTCCGCGTAGAACGCCTCCCCCAAGGCCTCGACGAGCGGCCCGACGTGCGACGGCTCGAGGTCGGCGACCATATCTGCGTCGAGCGTCGCGCGGGGCAGACCCAACAGCGAGCTCGCCACGGAGCCACCCACGAGGTAGCGGACCCCCAACGCGTCTAGCAGGCTGCTGAAAAAGCAGCCTGCCCGGGCCAGGACGGCCCGGCGGAATC
>JBMOFP010000074.1:0-28839 GCA_049318805.1 Bradymonadia bacterium | reverse complement strand
CGCTCGGTGAGGGACGAAGAGGCCGTGCGCGGCCGCTCGACGACGACCCGGGGCCGCACGACGGTCTCGGACCTCTTGCGGTTCATGGCCTCGCTCTCGGGGCACGGCAAGGCGGTGCTCTCGGAGGAGGCGCGGGCGCTCTTCCACGAGGTCCCGCTGCTGATCGGCGACGCCGGCGACACCTTCGAGCACAGTGGTGGCGAGACCGGGGTCAACACCTTCTTCAGCTACGACCTCGACGGCAACGGCTACGTTTATCTCGTGAACTCGGACCTGGAGGATACGGAGCTGGAAGCCCTGGAGGACGACCTCGGCGACCTGCTGGCGCCCGAGGCCGGCATGAAGGAGTAGCCGCTCGGCGCCCCGTCGTTCGCGCTCGGCAAGAGTCGTCGCAGGTGGGTCCACATCGGCCGGGCGGGCACGAGGTCCCCCCCGGTCACGCCGCACGGCGGGATGCCGCGCCCAGCCCATTCGCTCGGACCACTGCGCGAGCCGCGCCGCGCCGCGCCGCGCCCGAAACGTTGCTCTGGTCGGCGACCCGGGCCATCGGCAATTGCGGCGGCTCGGTGTAGGCGATATGCGTGCCTCGCATGCCGACCTCCAGCCCCAGCGCGCCAGGACTCGACCGACGCGTCGCGCTCTGGCTCTTCGTGGCCGCGCTGGGCTTCTTCGCCCTGACGACGGGCGCCGAGCGCCCCTGGGGAGACGGCGACACGCAGTTCCGGCTCGCGGAGCGGCTCTACACACAGGCGCGGGTCGATCTGCCGGGCGCGACGGGGCGCTACCTCTTCCGCGGGCCCGACGGATGGCACTATTCGACCTTTGACCTCGGCATCGCGCTGAGCCTGGGCCCGAGCGTCGCCGCCGTCACCCTGCTCGCACCGGACCGAAGAGACGAGCTCACCTGGGCGTTCGCCCACCGCGCCTCGAACACCCTCTGGGCCGCCGTCGCGGTCGTGCTGGTCTTCCTGGTGGCCCGAGCCCTGTCCTTCGAGCGACGGCCAGCCGTGGTCGCCGCGACCGTCACCGCGGTCGCCACGCAGCTCTGGCCCTACGCGCACAGCGACTTCAGCGAGGTCTACCAGACCTGCGCGGTGCTCGCCGTCGTGCTGGGCACGCTGCGCTTCGCCGAGGCGCCCACCCGCGCGCGGGCCGTGGTCCTGGGCTGCGTCTGCGGACACGCCGTGCTCGCGAAGGTCACGCACTGGGCGCTCGCGCCCGTCGTACTGGGCTTTCTGTGGTCGCAGGTCCACCTGCGGGCGCCCGCGGTCCGGGGGCGATACCTCGAGGCGGCGCTGGCCTTCCTGCCGTTCGCGGCGGTCACGCTCGGCTACAACGTGCTCCGCACCGGCACGCTCCTCGGCACCGGGCGCCAGATGGACCACTTCGAGACGCCCATGAACGGGTCGCTCCTCGTCGGGCTCTACGGCCTGCTTTTCTCCGCGGGCAAGGGTGTCTTCCTCTTCAACCCGATTCTCATCGGCTCTGCCCTGTCTTTGCCGGCCTTTCTCCGCGCCCGCGGCGCCCGGGGTGTGTTCGTGCTCGCCTGTGGCGCGGTGCTGACGCTCGTCTACGCCCGCTACGTCTTCTGGCACGGCGCCTGGAGCTGGGGCCCACGCTTCTTGACCGCGGTGGTGCCGCTCTTTGTGCTGCCGTTGCTCGACTGGCCGCGGCCCCTGTCCCGGTGGTCGCGCGGGCTCGGCGCGGCGGTGCTTGCGCTCTCCATCAGCGTCCAGGTGCTCGGGGGGGCGTTCTACGAGGGGCATCACATCCACGTGAACAACGCCGTGCGCCGTGTCGTGCTGGGCAAGAGCGCGCGCGAGGGGTGCGGGCACTGCCACGAGAACCACTGGCCGACCCACTTCGTGCCCGAGCTCTCGGCCATCCCGGTGCACCTGTGGCTGCTGCGCGGGGCGCTCGAGTCGCCGGACGACGCGACCTACCGCGCGATGGCCCCCTGGGCCTACAGCGTGCCCGACGACGTCAACGCGAAGATCGAGCTGAAGCGCCCCGAGCTCGACTACCTGGCGTTTCGTCCGCGCGCCTGGGCCCACCCGACGCTCGCGGCGCTCCTCGTCCTCGCGGCGGCTGCGGTGGCCCTGGGCGCCGTGCGCTTGCGGCGTCTACTCCGGTAACCCGCGCGCGTCTTCGGCGTTGCGTCGTTCGGGCACGCGGTGCTTCGATGCGCCCCGTGACCGTCTTGAACCGAGATCCCAGCGACGTGGCGCCCCCCGAGATCCGCGCCGCCGCCCGGGCCGCGCTGGCCCTCGACGACGCGGCGCTGCTGGCGGCGTGTGACATCGACCTCTACGTGGGCGGGGGGCCGGGCGGCCAGCACCGCAACAAGACGGAGAGCGCGGTGCGGCTCTCGCATGCACCCACGGGTTTGCTGGTCACCGCCACGGAGCGACGCAGTCAGCACGACAACCGTGAGGTCGCGCTCGCGCGGCTCCGAGAGAAGCTCGTCGCCCTGACCTGGGTCCCCCGACCCCGGCGCCCGACCCGCCCCACGAAGGGCTCCAAGGAGCGGCGGCTCGCGGAGAAAAAACGCGACGCCCGGGTCAAGGCCGACCGCCGCGGCGGCGGCGACTGACCGCGCCGACTTACTGGAAGAACTGGGCGCGGACGGCGAGGCCGATGCTCGTCGCGTTCACGACCGAGGTGTTGCGCCCCCAAGCCGTGCGGGCGTGCGCGAGGTTGACCTCGACCTCGGGTGTGATGCGGGCGATGAGCCCGAAGGGGATCACGAGTCGGTCCCGATCGAGCGTGACCTCGCGCAGGTCGAGGTTGTTCAGCCCCACGTAGTCCTCGGGGGGCAGGTTGGGGTCGACGGCGGCGACACTCACGCCGATGACACGGCCCTTCTGCACGGTGTACTCGAAGTCCGCGCCGGCGTAGGGCAGGAAGTGGCCGAAGAGCAGGTGGCCGACCCTCAGGTTGCTGACGACCTGGTCGCCCGCCCCGTCGAAACGCAGCAGGTAGCCGCCGTCCAGGCGCACGAAGGTCCCGGTCGGGAACGCCACCCCCAGCAGGAGTCGGCCGCTCACGTCGAGCTGACCATCGCCCAGGGTCACGTCGTCCTGCACGTTCTCCGGCTTCACGAACCGCCCCGCTTCCGAGACGAACTCGGCTTTGTTGCGGGGCTTGTCGCCGAAGGTGCCGACGGGCGGGTCGTAGCCGGTCGGGGTCTTCAGGCGCCCCTCGACCGCCATCGCGAAGGACCCCCCGAGCAGCTGGTACCGCGTCGCGAGGGTCAAGTCGCTCGGCCCGACGACCGTGCGGTTGAGGTTGATGATGTTCTCCTGGGCGCTCTCGAACTGGTCTTCGCCCTCCGCGGCCGGCAGGAGCACCACGGGGCTCGCGGTGTAGCTGACCTGCTTGACGGGCAGGTTCGCCTCGATCTCGAAACGGTCCGTCAAGCCGAGGCGGATCTGCGGCGTGAAGCCCAGGGCCCGGTAGCGTCCGCCGAGGGAGAACGGGATGTGGGTGTTGTCCTCCTGGACCTCTTCCGTGGCCTCTTCAAAATCGAACCGCGCGCCGGTGACGACCTCACCCCGGCGCAGGGTCCAGGGGGAGGCAGTCGCGGTGGCGGTCCCCAGCAGGGTCACGAGGAGTGCGGCCGAGCCGCTGCGAAAGGTGAAAAAACGCATCGATACCTCGCGGGACGGGCGCGTCAAAACGTGACGAAGGGCGGACGGGTCGGAGCGGTCGTCGGAGGAGGGCGCGGGGGAGAGGTCGGCACCGCGGGGGGCGCCGACCGAACGACCGGCGGGGGCACGGAGGGCGGAGGGGCGGCCGTCGGCGCCGCGGTCGGCGGGCTGGTCGGAGGCGCCTCGGTCGTGGGCTCGGCGGGCGCGCTCGGGGGGGCCGTGGGCGCCGCGACGGGCTCGACGGGCGTGGAGCCCGCGACCGTGGGCAGGCGAGTGCGCGGCGTCGGTCGGCTCACCACCGCCGACGGCGACGACGGAGCCGAGAGCGGAGCCGTGACGAGGCTCGGCGCCGCGTTCATCGTCGGGGCGACGATCGGCCCGGCCCGGCTGGGCGCGTCGGGCACCCCGTCGGCTGCGGTCGGCTGAGGGTCGACGACCTCGGGCGGTCCGGCAGGGACCGGCGACGTGAGGCTCGCTCGATAGGCCAATCCGGCGACCACCGCGACCAGTGCGCCGATGACCGCCACCTTTGGCCAACGGGCGCTCGGCGCCGGCTCTTCGATCGCAGGCAGGGGCGCGGTGTTGGGCGCGGAGACCTGCGCCAGCGTTTGTGTTGCCGGAGCCCGCGGTTCGACCACCGGAGGCGGGGGGCTGCTCACTTGAGTCCCCGCCCGAACGACGTCGGCCCCCGGACGCGACATGGAGCGCGGCGGCAGTCGGATCGGGACGGTCATGCGCTCCTCGAGCTGCGGCAGCGCGAGGTCGAGCGCGTCCCAGGCCTCGGCCGTGGCGCGCGCGTTGGCGAATCGCTGCCCGGGCGACTTCGCCAGACAGCGGTCGAGGAGCGGTTCGAACGCGCGGGCCCAGGCCGGCACCGTTTCCGGCAGCGGCGCGTGGGGCTCCTGTAGGGCGGCGATCCAGATGGCGGCCGGCGAGGGGCCCTCGAAGGGCGGCCGGCCCGTCAAGACCTCGTAGAGCATGGCCCCGAAGGACCAGACGTCCGCCGCGGCCGTGCAGGCGCGGGGGTCCATGGCCTGCTCCGGGCTCATGTACAGCGGCGTACCGAACGTGATCCCCGTCTGCGTCGCCGAGACCGCGTCCTCGTCGCGGGCGATGCCCAGGTCGAGCAGCTTCACCGCCCCCTCGAAGGCGTTGGAGCTGACGAGGAAGATGTTGTCGGGTTTGATGTCCCGGTGAATGACCCCGATGTCGTGGAGCGCCGCCAGCGGCTCGAGCACCGCCCGCAAGACCCGAAGGCCGCGGGTCAGCCGCTCCTCGTGGTCCGGCGGGTTCGCGTCGAGCCAGTCCGCGAAGGTCGTGCCCTCGAGCAGCTCCATGGCGATCCACGCCGCCTCTTCATTCTCGCCCGCGTCGTAGAAGCGGCACAGCCCCGGATGCTCGACCGAGGCCGCGAGGCGGGCCTCACGTTGGTAGCGCGCGCGCAGGACGGGCGACGAGATAACGTGGGGATGCAGGAGCTTGACCGCGGCGGGTGTGCCCGTCTGCAGGTCGTCCGCGCGGAAAACACGACCGGAGGCCCCAACGCCGATGAGCGGGCCGAGCGCCCAGCGCCCCGCGAGCAACTTGCTCTCGTTCATGCGCGTTCGACCCTCCACCCGGACAGATGCCGATCCGGTGCCTCGGGTCTCCCACGGGACGCCCTGAATGGCAACGTTTACGCTGCCGCAGCGGCCCGGAGCTTGTCGAGGGGCATCGGCCGACCGAGGTGGTAGCCCTGCAACCACCGGATGCCCAGGTCGCGGCAGGTGCTCGCTTCCTCGGCCCGTTCGATGCCCTCGGCGACCGTGGCGATGCCGTTCCGGTTCGCGTACTCGGCGAGGATGCGCACCAGCTCGGCCTTGCGGGTGTCGCCGTCGAGTCCGCTGACCAGCGAGATGTCGATCTTCATCACCTCGGGCTGCACCGCGGCGACGGCGCCCAGCGAGTTGTAACCGGCGCCGACGTCGTCGAGCGCGATGCGGAAGCCCTGGCTGCGCAAGTGGGCGACGATCGCCTCCCAGCCCGGCTCGTGGGACAGCCGCACGCGTTCCGTGAGCTCCAGCACCACCCCCGGGGCGACCGGGTACAGGGGACCGAGGGCCTCGTCCACGTGGCGCAAGCTTCGCAGCACGATGGGGTCGGCGTTCACGAAGAGCGTGACGTGTCCGGGGAGCTGGTCCCGAAGGTCTCGGGAGAGCTCGGCGAGCAGGCGCTGCAGCTCGAGCTGCCGGTCGGCGTGGCGGGCCGCGTCGAGGATCTCGAGCGGGCCCTTGAACGACGGATGCCCGCTGCGCAGGAGCGCCTCGCAGGCCACCCACGCGCCCGACCGTGCGTCGTAGATGGGCTGCACGAAGAGCACGCAGCGTCGCCCCTGGATCAGGTCGTCGAGGTCCACGCGGACCCGGTCCGCCTCGCTGGTGGTCGCGCCGCCCGATCGCCCTCGACCGCGCCGGTCCTCGACCATCGTCCGCAGGATGTCCTCGAGGGCATTCGACGCGCCGTCTTTGCGGACGAAGCGCTGCACGGTGCCCCGGTTGAAGGCCTCGACCACGGCCGGGCCCGGCGTGCTCGCGGTGTAGAGCACCCGAGCCGCGCCGGGCGAGAGGCTCCGCACCCGCTGCAGGACGTCGAGGCCGCTCATGCCCGGCAGCTCCGCGTCCGCGAGGATCATGTCCGGGGGACGGACCGCGTCGGGGAGCGCCTCGACGAGTTCGCTGCCGCGATCGAAGAGCCGAATCTCGTGCCGCAGGTGTGTCAGCAGGCGCTCCGTAGCGCGCCGCACCAGGGTCTCGTCGTCCACGAGCCACACGCTGAGGCGCTCGTCCGGCGGCGGTGTGTGGGCAGAGACCAGAGCCACGGGGCGGTGCTCGAGGACCGGGCCGAGCTCCAACTGCAGCGTGGGACCGACGCCGCTGGCTCGCGGCTTGATCACCCGGAGGCTGCCCTGCGTTGCCCGAACCGCGGTCCCGGCGGCTTCGAGCGCGCCCTCGCACGGCGTGCCGACCTCGCGAAGCTCGATGGTCGCCGGGGCGCCGAGCGCGGCGCGCACCTCCATCAGGCCGACCCCGAGCGTTTGGCGCCGCGCCTCGGCGAGGAGCAGCTCCAACGATTGCTGGAGCAGGCTGGGATCCGCGACCACGACCGGATCGACGTCCTCGGGCACCCAACGCACGGAGGCCGGATGGCCGCCGGCCATGGACATCGCGGCCGCCACGACGCCGCGCAGCGTGGTCGCTCGGCACTGCGCCTGCGGCGTCCGCACGGGTCCGCCGCCATCGGCGCCCCGAAGGGCGTCGAGGCGCTGGCGAGCGCTGAGCGCCGCCGCCGCGAGGCCTTCGAGCTCCGCGCGCACGGCGCCGGGTGTCGCCTCGTCCCTCGAGAGCCGCTCAGCGACCTGCGCGACCGCGAGCACGGGGAGGTCCAGGTCGTGCGTGATCGCCCCGCGAAGGACCTCGACACGCGCCTCGAGGCGGCGGGCCTCCGCGCTCAGGCGATGCACGCGCTCGAGCAGGAGCACGCTGGTGCGCAGCTCCGCCGCCGTGTAGCGGGCGGGCAACATCGCGTCGGCCGCCGGATCGGGCTGCCCGCCGACCTGCACGAGCAGTGTACGTCGGTCGCCGACACAGGCGTGCACATGCACCAGGTCGTCGGCCCCCAGGAAGGCCAACGCGAGCTCCGCGCCGCGCGCAAGCGCCTGAACGAGCCCCTCGGGCGTCGAATAGACCTCGACGCGGTGCCGATGGGCGTTGAGGCTCTGACACAGGCGCGCGGCCACCGTCGGGTCTCGGTGGACGACCGCAACGCTCATCGGCTGGTGTTCGCCCGTGGGCGTCGTCTGCGTGTGTTTCATTTTTGCTCCCCCTCGAGAAGTCGGCCTCTGGAGGGGGGTCGCTTCAAGGGTGAGTCACACACGGCTCAAGCGAGCGCTCGAAAACCGCCGGCGACCGCCTGACGGGTCTGCTGGATTGCGGTCGACGTCGCCCCCTGCACGCTGTTTCCGCCCGGCGCCCGGGCCTCGAGCAGGTCTCGCGCCGACTGGACCTCCTGCCCGCCTTCGTTCTTGATGATCCGGCTGGTGGACTTCAGCGCCTCGAGCGCGCTGGACTTCTGCTTCCCAGCCGCGGAGATCGAGACCGGGTCGTCGACGCCGCTGGACTTCGACTGTCCGAGCAACAAAGGCTCCGCGGCCTTCGCTTGCACCTGTCCAGACCGCGCCGAGGCGCCCGTCTGGAGTTGCCGAATGACGTCGTATGCCCCGCCGCCGATACTGGAAATGCCCATGACGCCTCCCTTTCTGACCTGGGAAACGGCACGTCTCGACGAATTATGAGGCCAGTGGGTGCTGGAATACCCAACAGATGGAAATATTGGAGGGCTATCTCAGCCCGAGCTGCCCGCGGGCCTCGGCGAGCATGACCTCATGCTCCGCGGGGTCGGCCCACCGACGCTGGCCGGACTCCGGCAAACGATCCACGGGATCGAAGTAGTAGAAGAGCTGCCCCGGCTTGACCGACGGCGCCGTGTAGATCGAGACCCCTGTCTCGCGGTCGTAGACCTCGTAGCTGTGGGCGTTGCGCTTGCCGCCGCCGCCGGGTGCGTCCACGACGAAGGTGGGCGTGTGGAAGCCCGCGGTCGAGCCCCGCACGTTCTTCTCGATGTCGAGCGCGGTCTGGAGCGAGGTCCGCAGGTCTTCGACACCCTTCACGAGGTCGTGCACGTAGACGTAGTAGGGGTGCACGTGGATGTAGCCCAGCCGCTTCACGAGCAGGCCCATCGTCTCGGGGGTGTCGTTCACGCCCCGCAACAGGACCGACTGGTTGCGCACCGTCACCCCGGCCTCGAAAAGGCGGCCGAGCGCGCGCTTCGTGATCGCCGTGATCTCGTTCGGGTGGTTGAAGTGCGTGTGGAGCACGACCTCTTTCTGGCGCCGGCGACCGAGCTCGACCGTGTCGACCAGCGCGCGGAACCACGCTTCGTCCGTGAGCAGCTTCTGCGGCATCACCGCGGGCCCCTTGGTCGCGAAACGGATCCGCTGGATGTTGTCCAGGGAGAGCAGGCGCTCGCCGATCTCGCGGATCATGTCGTCCCGGAGCTGGAAGGCATCCCCCCCGGAGACCACGATGTCCTCGAGCTCGGGCCGCGACGCGATGTACTCGAAGACCTGCCCCCAACGGTCGCGGTTCGCCTTCAGGCTCACCTTCTCGACCTCGTCCGTATCGCCCCCGATCGCGTAGGAGCGGGTGCAGAAGCGGCAGTAGACCGGGCAGGTGTCCAGGGCCAGGAAGAGCGCCTTGTCGCGATACCGGTGCGTGAGGCCGGGCACCGGCGCGTCGGCCTGCTCGCCCAGCGAGTCGAAGCGCAGCATCGGGTGGTCCGGCAGCAGCTTCGAGGCCACGGGCAGGAACTGGATGCGCAACGGGTCGGCCATCGGGTCCGTCCAGTCGATGAGGCTGAGCAGGTAGGGGCTCACGCGCACGTTCATGGGGGCGCGCTTGAAGCCCGCCTCGGCGTCCCGCATGTAGCTCTCGGGCACGAGTCCCTGCAGGGCCGCGAGCAGCTTATCGACGCGTGTGATGGTGTGTTTCGCCTGCCATCGGTGGTCGAGGAACGTGGCCTCGTCGATGTCGGCGTACGCCGGAATGCGGCGCCAAAAGTCGCCGTCGAGGAGTTGGCGGTGCGTGAGGCTGGCGGCGTCGACCGCCGGCTTGAGAGCGCCGGGGAGCGTCATGGGAGTCTCCTGAAGGTGCGGAATCGGGGTCTGCGGGACGCGCCCGCTCGGGGCGCGCAGGATCAGCGCGAGGTCAGCGCGATGCGACGTCGGGCTGGTGCAGCACGTTTCCGTTGAACCACATGGCAGACGTGAGGCTAGCGGGGCGCGCGTTTGGGGTCAATCGAGGGGCTCTCCGCCTCGATCGGAAGTCGGTCGCCGTCGTAGCCCAGGCCGCGCCGCGCGTAGAAGCCGTCCTCGTCGACGAGCACGAAGGTCGGGAACGCCGTCGCGCCGAAGAGGTCGCCGACACCGCCGCGGTCGAAGGCGATCGGGAACGGAAAGGCCCCGAACTTCTCGAGGAATTTGGTGACCGTCTTTTCGTCTTCGTTCGTGATGGCGATGACGTCCGCGCCGTGGGTCTTCGCCCACTCGGCCAGGCGCGGCAGGCTGCGTTTGCACGGGCCGCACCACGTCGCCCAGAAGAGGAGTACGACGGGACGGCCCTGACCGAGGGCCGGGAGCGGACCGGACTGCGGCACGAGCGCCAGCGTCGGCACACGCTCGCCCTCGACGGGCGGCCGCGGCGCGAGCGGGAACGGGCCGGGCACGAGGGTCAGCGCCATCGGCTGCCCCGCGCGCAGCAGGGACAAGGTCCGCGGCACGCCGGGCTTCGAGAAAAACGCCGTCTCCCGGTAGCGACCGGGGCGCCCGAGCGTCTCGCCATCGACCGCCAGCACGATGTCCCCCACCCGCAGCCCCGCCTGGTCTGCCGGGCCTTTGGGCGTGACCGCCTCGACCCGCACGGCCCCCTCGGGCTTCTGACCTGCGGGCTCGCCTTTCGCGGGTTTCACCTCGGCGTACTGGACCCCGTAGTAGCCCGGCCGCGCCGCGAAGATGCGCGCCTCGGTGACCTCCAGGGAGGTCAGAGGCTCCGGAAAAGGCGACCGGGCCGCTTCGGGCTCGACCGCGCCGACGGCCGCGGGCAGCCACGGCGTCTCCTCGCAGGCACGCAGGGCGTCGAGGCGCGCCCGCTCCTCCGGCGACAGCAAGTGGGGCGCCGCGGCGCGCGCGAGCAGGTCTCCGACGCGTCGTGTCGCCGCGGACTGTATCTCGAGGCGCGCGGCGCTCTCGCCGAGGTGCAGACGTCGGTCGTGGAGCGCCAGCAGCGCCTGCTCGAAGGGCGGGTCGGCGACCGCCTTCTCCGAGAGGCGCCGAACGAACGCGGCGCGGAGCACGGCCTTCTCTTCGGCGGCCAACGAGCCCTTCGTGTCCACCTTGAAGTCCCGCACCAGCCAGCGGCGGGCCTCCGTGAGCGCGGGCGTCCAGAGCCGGTCGAAGGTCTGGCTCGCGTGCAGGAGGTCCTCGATCTGCGAGAGACGCTCGGCCATGGCGGTCGAGGTCTCCATCGCCCCGAGCCCGTAGGCCTCGCCGATCTTGCGCCCGAGCACACGCTCCGGCGCGTCCGCCGGCACCGACTGCAGCCCGAGGTCGACCAGCGCGTCGAAGCTCAGCCCGCGGGACGTGGCGATTTCCCCTAAGGTTTCAGTGAGATACAAGTCGCGGCTGAGGTGCGGCGAGTCCGGCGTGTCGTCCGTCAGCATCGCCCGGTCGCTCGCCCCCGCGAGGGTGCCGGTCGCCCGCGTGCCCGCGAGCATGTGCACGAAGTGGCCGATGTCCTGGCGCCCGGCGAGGTCCGGGAAACACCCGTACGCGACCTGGTCGTCATTCGCCGCGAAGGCCCCGCACGTGTTGCGGCGCGAATTCGCGAGGTCGGCAAACCCTCCTGCGAAGCACTGCGACATCCACAGGAGGACCCGGACGTCCTCGGACACGACCTTCAGGTCGTCCAGGAGCTGGTTCTTCGTCAGGTGCTCCTCCCAGAGCACGATGCGGGTGTTGAGCTTCTCGTCGGGATCGGGCTCGCCGTGGTCCGTGACGACGATCGCGAGGGTGTCGCCCGCCGCGAGCCCGCCACGCACCTTCCGGAGCCAGGCCTGCAGGTGTTTGCGCCGCGCCGGCAGCGCGCGGATGCCGAGCAGGTCGTCGGCGGTGGTGTCGACCTGCGTGACCGGGATCGACGTCAGGGCGTCGAGGGGGGTCTCCTGCAACACCCAGTCGCCGGGGACCTCGGCGCTCGAAGTCCGCACCGCACGGTCGGGTGCGTCGCTCTGGCCGTCGGCCCAGAAGACGGCGAGGTCCTCGCGCGGCACCCCCCGGGCATCGAGCAGCTCCACCAGCCCACGCACGTGGGTCAGGTGGCTGTGGTAGTTGATCTCGGGTCGACCGCCGCCCGCGATGATCGCGACCTTGAGCGCCAGCGTGATCGTCGGGCTCGGCAACGTCAGAACCCGATGCGGTCCTGGGTCTTGCCCGGGGCGGCGCGCTTCTCCACGTACTCGATGATGGCCGAGGCGACGTCGACGCCCGTCGCCTTTTCGATGCCCTCGAGCCCCGGCGAGGAGTTCACCTCCATGACGACGGGGCCGTGGTTCGACCGCAGCATGTCCACGCCCGCCACCTTGAGGCCCATGATCTTCGCCGCCCGCAACGCCGTGCTCTTCTCCTCGGGCGTGAGGCGAATGGCGCTGGCGGACCCACCCCGGTGCAGGTTGGAGCGGAACTCGCCCTGGGCCCCCTGCCGCCGCATAGACGCCACGACCTTATTGTCCACGACAAAGGCGCGGATGTCGGCCCCGCCGGCCTCGGCGATGAACTCCTGCACCAGGATGTACGTGTCGAGCTGGCGGAACGCCGCGATGACCGACTCGGCCGCCTTGTCGGTGTCGGCGAGCACCACGCCGACCCCTTGTGTGCCCTCCAGGAGCTTGATGATCAGCGGGGCGCCCCCGGCGATCTCGATGAGCTTGTCGGTCTCTTTGGGCGAGTGCGCGAAGGCCGTCACCGGCAAGCCGATGCCCGCGCGGGAGAGCAACTGCATGCACCGCAGCTTGTCGCGGCTGCGCGAGATGCCCTGGGACTCGTTGGCCGAGTAGACGTCGGCCATCTCGAACTGCCGCACGACCGCCGTGCCGTAGAACGTGTTCGACGCGCCGATCCGAGGGATGATCGCGTCGAAGTGCAGCGCCTCGGAGCCGTACATGACCTGCGGCTTGTGCGAGGTGATGTTCATGTACGCACGCAGGTAGTCGATGACGCGGACCTCGTGTCCGCGCAGCTTCGCGGCCTCTTTCAGTCGACTGGTCGAGTACAGCGACGCCTTGCGCGACAGGATGCCGATCTTCAAGCAGGTGCCCTTCAGACGAGAACGAGGCGGGGTTTGCGGGCAGGCCGACCGGGGCGCCCGAGCGTCCACGAACGGCCCGGATCGACGACGAACCGACCCTTGAGCGCTTCGCGGCCGAGCAGCATGCGAAACCCCATTTCATCCCGGTCCGTCAAGGTGATCTCGACACGCCAGACGTGACCTCCAAGGTTCAGTTCGGTGGCGATCACGGGGCGGAGCTCGGCGACCCCTCCGGAGTTTTTCACGAGGCGCTCGTCGAGCAGCGGCGCGTGCACGAGCGTGCCTTCGGCGGTGCTTTCGCGGCGGGGATGAACGGCGAACCGCAACCAGGGACGCCCGTCGACCGTCGTGCTCGTCAGGCCGAAGGCGTGGAGTGCGGAGGTGCGCGCGCCCGTGTCGACCTTGACCTCGAGGCCGGTCACGCCGATGGCGGGGAGCATGACCCACTCGCGCCATCCAATCACCGCGCGTACGCGCGCCGCCTGGGAGAACATGTGGCTGTGGTAACGCATCCTGCGAAGTTGCGCCACCTGCGCGGGCGCCTGTACCAAGAGCGTGTGCGCACCCCGAACCGTAGCTCTCGACTCGCGGCCGCCGTCGCGGCCCTGGCCCTCTGGGCCTGCCAGGAAAACAACCCGTCCGCCAAGGCCCTCGTGGGCCCCGGCGACGCGTCGGCGCCACCGACCTCACCCGCGGCGGACGCGGGCGAGGCGTGCGTGGCGGGCGCCGTGTGCGACGACGGTGATCCCTGCACCGAAGACGACCGATGCGCCGACGACGGTCGGTGTGTGGGCGCGGCGCGCGACTGCGACGACGGCGACCCGTGCACGATGGACGCCTGTGACCTCAGCTCCGGCGAGTGCCGGCACGCCCCGGCCCCGCGGATGGACGACGAGGGCGCGCCCGGCAGCGCGGCCTGCGAAGACGGCCGGGACCAGGACTGCGATGGGCGCACCGACCTGGACGATCCCGACTGCCGCGTCTGCACGACGGGCGCCGAGTGCCCGCCCGGGGACGCCTGCACCGCGGTCCGTTGCGAGGCGGGCCGCTGTGTCGCGACCCAACAGCCGGACGGCGGCGCCTGCGACGACGGCGACCAGTGCACCCGCAGTGATGTGTGCCGCCGCGGGGTCTGCGTCGGCGACGACCGTGTGATGTGCGACGACCTGCCGGTGGAGGCGGCCTGCTCGAAGGCGGCCTGCAACCCGGGCACGGGTCAGTGCGAGGCCGTGCCGCAGCCGGACGGCCAGGCGTGCGACGACGGTGATGCGTGCACCCGCGACGACGACTGTCGGTCCGGTCGATGCGGCGGCGCCCCGATCGACTGCCGCATGCTGGATGGCGCGTGTGTCGTCGGTGTCTGCGACGCGGGCTCAGGGGGCTGCCGCGCCGTGTCGCGCGCCGACGAGACCCCCTGCGGCGGGGACGCTTGCCTCGCCGCGGGCGCTTGCGCCGCGGGGGTTTGCACGGGCGCGGCGACGGACTGCTCGATGCTCGACGGTCCGTGTCGTGTCGGGCGATGCGACCCCGAAACGGGGGGCTGCGACGTCGCCCCCGCCCCGGACGGAACGGGCTGCGACGACGGAGACGCCTGCACGGTGAGCGACGCCTGCGTCGAAGGCCAGTGCGCGGGACGACGCCGGGCCTGCGACGACCTCGGAGGGCCCTGCACCACGAGCCGATGTGACCCGGCCCAGGGCGTCTGTATCGTCGAACCCGTGCCCGACGGCAGCGGGTGTGACGACGGCGTCGCCTGTACCGAGGGTGACCGCTGTGAGGGCGGGCTGTGCCTCGGGGTCGCGCGCGCCTGCGGCGGGGGCGTCGACGCCGCGTGTTTTGTGGGTCGATGCGACGAGGCGCTCGGCGCCTGTGCCCTGGTGCCCGCCGCCGCAGGGAAGCCGTGCGACGACGGCGATCGATGCACCCTGGTCGACGCCTGCGACGGGGTCGAGGGTCTCTGCACGGGCACCCGGCGCGACTGCGACGACGGTGACGCCTGCACCGAGGACACCTGCGCGGACGCCTCGGGCGCCTGTGTCCACGTGCCCCGCCTCCGCGCCGAAGCCGAGGGCCCACCCGGCGGCGCCGAGTGTGGGAATGGCGTCGACGACGACTGCGACGGCCGCGCGGACGCGGACGATCCGGACTGCCGCGCGTGCAGCGTCGACGCCGAGTGCCAGACCGACGACGGGGATTGCAGAACCTACGCGTGTGAGGACGGGCGGTGCGTCGGCAACGCCGTGGCCCGCAACGGCCTGGCCTGCGACGACGGCAACGGCTGCACCCAGGGCGACCTGTGCAACGACGGGGTCTGCCGCGGCCGCGCCCTGGACTGCGCCGCCCTCGATGGCCCGTGTGGGCGTGGTCTGTGCGACCCGGCGCTCGGTCGCTGCGTGCCCGAAGCTCTGGGCGATGGCGCGGCGTGTGAGGATGGAGACGCATGTACCGTCGACGACGTCTGCGCGGCGGGCGTCTGCGGCGGCGGCCGTCGCGATTGCTCCGCCTTCGACGGGGAGTGCCTGGTCGGGCGCTGCGACCCGGGTACGGGCGCGTGTCGCCCGGAGCCGCGGGCCGAGGGCGCGCCCTGCGCGGATGGAGACCCCTGTACCGTGCGCGACGTCTGCGCCGGCGGCGTTTGCGGCGGCGAGGCGGCCCTCTGTGAAGCCCCGCAGAACCCCTGCGAGGTGTCGGTCTGCGACCCGGCGTCGGGGGCCTGCGGGACACGCAACGTGGAGGACGGCGTCGCTTGCGACGACGGAGACCCCTGCACCGTCGAAACGGCGTGCAGCGCGGGCGCGTGCGTCGGGCGGCCCAGGGACTGCGGCGCGCTCGACTCCGCTTGTACCCAGGGTGTGTGCGATGCGGAGACCCGCGATTGCCGCCCACGCCCGCGTGTGGACGGTACGCCGTGCGACGACGGGCGCATCTGCAGCGACGCCGACGTGTGTCAGGGCGGCCTTTGTCTAGGGGCCGAGGTCGATTGCTCGGCCCTGGACACGGACTGCCTCGCGGGTGTCTGCGACCCATCGGACGGCCGCTGCGTGACGGCCCCGGTGCTCGAGGGCACACGGTGCGACGACGCGCAAGCGTGCACCGTGAACGACCGCTGTCTGGACGGCGTGTGCGGGGGCTCGGCCGTGGATTGTGCCGCGCTCGACTCGAGCTGCACGGTCGGGGCGTGTGATCCGGCGACCGGCGCATGCGTCCAGTCGCCGAGGAACGAAGGGGGCGCGTGCGACGACGGCCAGGCCTGCACGAACGGCGACTCCTGCGAGGGCGGCCGCTGCGCCGGCGCCGGCCTGGATTGCCGAGACCTCGATGGCCCTTGTGTCGTCGGTCAGTGCGACGCGGCGGGCGAGTGTGTCTCGGTGCCCGTCGCCGACGGCGCCCCTTGTGACGCCCAGAACCTTTGCGCGGCCCGCGCGACCTGCGAAGCCGGCGCGTGTGTCGTCGAGCCCCGAGACTGCGGCGCGCTCGATGCCACGTGCGAGGTCGGCGTGTGTGATGGCCGCACCGGCGCCTGCGTCTCCGAAGACGCCGAGGACGGCGCCCCGTGCGACGACGAAGACCCCTGCACCGTCGAGGACAGCTGCACGGACGGGGCCTGCACGGCCGTACCCCGCGACTGCTCGGCGTTCGACGGCCCGTGTACGGTCGGCGTGTGCGACCCGGCGTCCGGGGGTTGCTTCGCCGCCGTGAAGGCCGACGGGCTGGCGTGCGACAGCGGTGACCCCTGCCGCGTCGCCGAGGCCTGCCTCGGAGGGGTCTGCCTCGGCGGCGCCCGTGACTGCTCGGGTGTGCCCGGACAGTCCGCCTGTCGAGTCGGGGTGTGCAATCCCAACAGCGGCGCCTGCGAACTCGGGAACTCGGACGACGGCACCGCCTGCGACGACGGCCTCTACTGCACCACGAACGACGTTTGCGGTGCGGGCGTCTGCGGCGGTCGGGCGCGGGACTGCAACCCCGCCGGCGAGCCCTGTCGGGCCGGGGTCTGCAACGAGGGGAGCGACCGGTGCGACGTCGGCAACGTGCGCGACGGCACGGCCTGCGAGGACGGGCAGTACTGCACGACCGGCGATCGGTGCGTCTTCGGCATCTGCCGGCCCCGCGCCGACCGAAACTGCGACGACGGCAACAGCGGGTGCCGCGAGGGCTACTGCGACGAGGGCAACGACCGCTGCGACCAGCGCAACGCGTCCAACGGCAAGCTCTGCCTCGACGGCAATCTCTGCACGTTTCGCGACAGTTGCCAGAACGGGGTCTGCAACCCGGGCAGAAACGTATGTCCGTAACAGGACCGACCCTACGCACTTCCGTCGCGGATCTGACACACTCAGGGCCTTCCCTTTCCCTCAGGCTGGAGTGGACATGATGCGGTCGTCCCGGTGGTGGTTGGTTTGCGCCGCAGGTCTCGGTTTCTCGGCGTGCGGTGGCGGTGGAGACGGTGACGACGGCGCGCCCGCGAGCGGCGGGGGCACCGGCGATGCAGGCGCGCCCGAAGGACCCAACCCGGCCGCCGCGGGTCTCGTCTCCGTCAAGATCACCCCGTCGAATCCGCTCCTCGAGCCGGGCCGTGCGTTCCGTTTCCGCGCGACGGGCACCTACGACGACGGCGAGGACAAGGACGTCACGCAGGACGCCGTGTGGACCTCGTCGAACCCGGAGATCATCAGCTTCAGTGACGTCGAGGGCGAGGGCGGTCGCGCCATGGTGCACGCCCGCGGGGGCGCCACCCTCACGGCGCGGGTCGGGGACATCCGCGGCGAGCTGCAACTCGGCGGCGCGGACGGCTGCGTCTACCCCGACTTCGACCTGCGCCTGAGCCTCGATGCGACGATCCCGCCCATGTACTGGGACAACGCCTACGTGGGCGGCCGGAAGACGCGCTTCTCACTCGAGGAGTGGGCGTGCGACGAAGACGTGAGTGTCATCGTGATGGTGCTCGGCACCGCATGGTGCGGCGCGTGCACCGGCTACGCGATGCGGCTCGAGGCCGAGGCCGCGGCGTTCGAGGCCGCGGGCGGGCGCTTCGTGCTCGTCGAGCTCGAGGACGCCGACGGCCAGCCGGCCGACACCGAAGCGGCCCAGCGACACCTGGCGAACGTCATCGGCACGAACCACGGCGTTCGCGTCGGGGACCTCGACACTCGACCGGGCGAGCGCTTCCTCACGAACTACGCGGACCTGGGCGGCCTGCCCACGGTCTACTTCGTGCGTCGGAGCGACATGAAGGTCATCGCGACCGGAGACACGGTCGGCGATCGGTCGCTGGTCGACGTCGCCATGGACCCGGACGCAGACTGGAAGAACCCTCCGCCCCCGCCTTTCGAGAACCGTTGCCCGGCGGGCACGGACGAGGCCGGCGAGCCCAATGACCTGCCTGCGCAGGCGACACCCCTCTCCGTGGGGACCCTCCAGGGCGGCGTGTGCGACGAGAGCGGCGACGTCTACGCCATCGACGAGGCCGGCGGCTGGACCTTCAAGGTCGACTTCCAGCACGCCGTCGGCGACCTGGATTTGGCCGTGTGGGACCCGGACACCAATGAACCGCTGCGCGTGAACGGCGACATCATCGGGAGCGCGGGCGCGACCGACACCGAGGTCTTCAGCCACACCGGGCCGGCCCTCGTGAAGGTCTTCGGGTTCCGACGCGCCTCGGCGCCCTACACGCTGACCTTCAGCACGCCCTGAACCCCAGTCCGGTCGACCTGGAGCGCGACTCGGCGTTCAGACCGTGACGGGCACCGCCACGGTGGTCGTATCCACCGTCGGTGTCCGGACCGTGACGACGGGCACCTCGGCCTGTCGGACGATCTTCTCGGCGACGCTGCCGAGAATCAGGCGCCCGAGCCCAGCGCGCCCGTGCGTACCCATCACGATGACGTCCACCCGTTCATCGCGAGCCACTTCCAGGATCGTCTCGGAGACCTCGCCGACGCGGGCGATCGTGCGCACCTCGACGCCCTGGGCCCGTAGGTTCGTCGCACGTTCCTGAAGCATCCGCAGGGCCCCCTCGGTCACGAACTCCTCGACGGTGACGGCGTCGTCGTGGCCCGCGTGGCGGATGAGCGAAGAAGCCCCCATGCCGGCCGGCAGCGGCGAGACGTGCAAGAGCACGAGGTCCGCGCCGTGCGTCACCGCGAGGCCGTGGGCGAGCTCGGCGGCGGGCTCGGCGGTCTCTGTCAGGTCATGGGGTACGAGGACCTTCTTCCAACGCAGCATCGGGATTCTCCGGGGTCGTGGTGAGCCGTAGCCATGCAATCACCAGGCCTCACAAAGATCTATCCGGGCGGCTCTGGGCCGCTAAGGTGGATCGGTCGAGCAGAACAGGGAACCCATGTTTACGACCTCGCGTCCGTGGCTTCATTTCCTCGAGAGCCTGAACGAGGCGGCGCTCGTGGTGGACGCGGAGTTTCATATCGTCGCGTGGAACGTGCCGGCCCAGGCCCTCTACGGATGGTCAGATGACCGAGCGAAGGGTCGTCGGCTTCGCGAGTTCGTCGAAACCGAGCTGCCGTCCAAGTCCACCGAGGCCTTCATCGCGAACCTGCTCGAGAGCCGGGCGTGGAAGGGGCGGGTTCGGCAGCGCGTCGCCACCGGAGAGTGGCTGTCCATCGACTCGAGCATCGGGGCGGTCGAGTCCCCGGACGGAACCGTCCTGGGTTGGATCGTCGTCAATCGCGACATGACCTTCACGGAAGCGAACGCGCAACGACTCGCGGCGAGCGAACGCCGCGCGCGTTACTTGATGGAGTTCGCGCAACGTGCGGCGGCGTGGCCCATTGGCAAGGTCCACCCCATGGACGAGCTCGCGCGTGTGGCGCGGGACTACTTCGACGACGCCGTCGTGGTCGTCCGTATGGGCGCAGACGGTGACGCCCTGAGCCTCGCGACGTGTGTTTTTCCGGACCCCGCACACGCGGAGCTCATTCGGCCTCTCTTCGAAGCCGAGCCCTTCCGCCTCGGTCAGGGCCTGGCGGGACGCGTCGTGCAGACCGGCGAGGCCATCGTGCTGCCGACCGTCGACCCGGACGCGTTTCGCGCCCAGTTCCCAGCGGCATTCCAACGCGACGACCTGCCGTCGATCTTCGGAGCCATCTCGTGGCCGCTGCGCACGGCGCGGGGCCTGCTCGGGGCGGTCACGCTCCTGCGCACCCGGGCAAACGACCCCTACCGACCCGAGGAGGTGGCGTTCGTCGAGGCCCTGGCGCACCACGCCGCGTTGGTGCTCGAGGCCGAGCGAACCCTCGCCGAGCGTGAGGCGGAACGAGCCCACCTGGCCTCCACCGTCCAGGCCCTGGACGAATTCGCGCTCATGGCGGCCCACGATCTCCGCGCGCCGCTCCAGGTCATCGACGCCTACGTCGAGGTCCTGCGCAACGAGTGGTCCAGCCTGCCGGACAATGAACGCGTCGTGCTCTTGCAGCGCATCGGGGCGGCGTCGAGTCGCCAGCGGGAGCTCCTCGCGGCGCTGCTCGCCCTCGCGCGGGTCACCCGTGCGCCCCTGGAGCGCACGCGCGTCGAGCTCGAGCCCCTGGTGCAGGAAGTCTTCCAAGAGCTCGTGCAGCTCGAGCCGCACCGGCGCATCTCGCTGTCGTACGAAGGCTGTGCCTCCGTCGAGGCCGATCCCGAGTTGCTGCGGGTCGTCTTGCAGAACCTGGTCGGCAACGCGGTGAAATACACCATGGGCGTCGAAGACGCGCGCGTGCGGGTCTCGGCGAGCCAGGCGCAGAGCACATGGACGGTGAGTGTGGCCGACAACGGAGCCGGGTTCGACGCCCAGTTTGCCGACCAGTTGTTCCAACCCTTCCGCCGCCTGCACGCCCGAAGTCGTTTCCCGGGCACGGGGCTGGGGCTGACGACGGTCGCGCGGATCGTCGCGCGACATGGGGGCGAGGTCTCCGCGCGGGGCGAGCCCGACCAGGGTGCCGAGTTCACCTTCACGCTCCGCCGGTGACCACGCCCTGACACGGCGCGCAGTAGTACGTGACGCGCGCGTGCTCCCCTTGCCGGGCCTTGCGGACGGGGGCTTCACAGCGCCGACAGGGCAAGCCCTCGCGCCCGTAGACGAAGTACCGCTCTTCCCCCGGTCCAGCGTGGGTGCGGCGTGGACGCCCGTCGAGGTTGCGCAGCATCAGCGCCCGGGCCCGCTCGAGGAGCTGGGTGAGCGTCTCGTCGTCGCACTCGACGACGCGCCGCCACGGGTCGAGGCCCGTCACGAACAGCGCCTCGGCCTTGTAGACATTGCCGATGCCGCAGGCGAGACGTTGGTCGAGCAACGCGTCGCCCAGCGTCGCGTAAGGGGCGCCCCGCCAACGCGCCAGCGCGCTCTCCAGATCGAAGGGTGTGGCGAGCAGGTCCGGGCCCAGGCTCGCGAGCGCAGGGTGGCGCAACGCCTGCGCCGCCCGCATCCGTTCGAGCACCGGCACGTTGAAGCCGAGCGCCGAGGCGTGCGGTGCGCGCAGCCCCAGGTCGAGCTGCGCGCGGGGCCGCGGCCAGGGGTCTCCATCGCACCGCACGTGCCACGAGCCCGTCATGCCCAGGTGGGACCACAGGACGTGGTCGTCGTCGAAGTGTACGAGCAGGTTCTTCCCGCGGGCCTCGACACCCAGCAGCACCCGGCCGACGAGGTCTTCGGAGCGCAGCGCGCCGCGCCGTGTGCCGACCTCGGCCTCGACGATGGGCCGCCCCGCGAAGACCTCGTGCAACGTCCGCGCGGTGCGGTGCAGCGTGTCGCCCTCAGGCACGCTCCGCCTCGACGGGCAAGGGCGCACCGCCGCGCACCGAAGACGTCCTGCGGCGCACGAAGCCCGCAGCCGCCGCACCGAAGCCTGAGCGGAGCAACGCCGCGGCCAGGGGAGAGCTTCCGGGCGCGGCCCCGTCGACCTCGGCGAGCGTGAACCCCGGCAGCTGCCCCGCATCCACGGCGCCCGCCAGCGCCCCGGCGATGGCCTCGGCCGCGCGGTGTCGGGCCGGCGGATCTTCGGGCAGAAACGTGCTCAAGGCGCGCCCGTTCCGGCCCAACCACGCGCGCAGGTGCCCGTCGTGGAGCACCACGTGGGTGCCCGCGGCCCGCATCGGTCGCCCGCTCTCCCGCTTGGGCCAGGGGAGCGCCGCCCCCCAGGGGTTCGCGGGGTCGCACGCCGGAAGGACCACGGCGTCCGACTCCGCCTCGGGCTCACGGAAGGCCCGCAGCCGCTCCTCGGTCCCGGGCTGGGAGAACTGTGTGGCCCCGAGCCCCTCCACAAAATAGCCGCGACGCACGCGCCCCGCGTCCTCCATCGCCTTCAGGACCGGATAGAGCGCCCCGAAGTCGTCCACGGCCTCCCGGACGACGACGCCCTCGCGCGCCAGCGCCTGGGCCGCCCGCGCCGCCCGTCGTGTGGTCTCCTCGGTCGTGTTCGGCGGCACCCACGACCACCGCCCTTCGGTTCCGGGGCTGGTTCTTCGATGCGGGGCGATGGAGCGCCGCGGGGACACGCGGTCTTTGGACGCGCCCCGCAGACGTGAGCGCAGCGGGGCGAGTGTGTCGTTGGTGACCTCGCCCGACCACACCAGCGCCCAGAGCGCGCTCTCGACCTCTCGAGGAAAGCCGCCGACCTCACGCGCCAGCTCGGCGAAACGCAAGGCGCCGCGCTGCTGCAGCACCTCGCGGAGTCGGCTCACGACGGGGCCCTCGGCGGCGGGGCCCGCAAGGTGGAGCAACGGAGCCTGGTCGGCCAGGTAGAGCGCGATGCGGGCGTCGGACTCGCCGACGGACTCGATGCCGCGCCACACCACCTCTCCGGAGATGCACAGGTCGTCGAGCATCGACGGTCCGAACCTCGAGACCCGGAGGGGCAGGATCTCCGACTCCAGCATCGAGAACGGCAAGGGGATCCCCTGGAGGTGTTCGATCGCCTCGAGCAAGCCGTCGAGGCCGGTCCGAGGCCGGTCGAGGCCATGCCATACATACAGAAAGCGGGTCCACGCCTCGGGGGAGACGGGCTCGACCGCGCGCCGCAGCCTCGACAGCGCCTGGCGCTTCAAGGTCCGCAGCACCTCGGGGTCGCACGCCTCGAGCCCCGTGCGGTCCGGACGGAACGCCCCGAGCATCATCCGGTCGTCGGCCGCGAGCCCGGCCAACACGGACTCGATGGGCGCGACGCCGGTGCCGAGGCGGACCGCGACCTCGGCGGCGCGAAAGGGTCCGTGCGTGCGGGCGTACCGTCGCACCAGATCGCCGAGCGGGTCCTGGGTGGGCTCCAGAAAGACGACGGGTGTGCCGGCCGGCGGCACGACCCCGAGCGCGTCGCGGTAGCGCCCGACGTCCTCGACCGCCAGGAAACGGCGCGCACCGCCGACGCCCACCTCGACCACACGCCGCGCGCGCTGCAGCGTCTCGAGGTGCGCGTCGACCTCCGCGGGTTCCAGGTCGATGCGGGCGTGCAGCTCCGCCTGGGACAGGTCTCCGAGCGACCAGAGCACGTCGTGGAGGCCCTCCGCCTCCGAACACGGCGCGCGAGGCTCGAGGCGCTGGAGGCGGCGCTCGAGGAGGTCGATCTCGGCGGGCTCGAAGATCTCCCGGAGCTCCGCCTCGCCCAACAGCGCCTTCAGCCGCGCGTGGTCGAGCGTGAGCGCGCGGGCGCGTCGCTCGGACGGAGGCGTGTCGCCGTCGTACAGGAAGTTCTGCACGTACGAGAACAGCAGGGACGCGGCGAACGGGGAGGCGCGTCGTGTCTCGGCATGGGTGACGCGGACCTCGCGGCTGCGGATCCGGGTCAGCAGGCGCTGCAGCGCCGGCAGGTCGAAGACGTCGCGGAGGCACTCGCGGTAGGTCTCGAGCACGATGGGGAACGAGGGGTGCCGAAGCGCGGTCGCCAGCAGGTCCTGGGCGCGCTTGCGCAGCGCCCACAAGGGTGTGCGGCGTGTCGGGGAACGACGCGGCAAGAGCAAGGCCCGGGCCGCGTTCTCGCGGAACCGGGCGGCGAAGAGCGAGGTCGACGGCAACTGCGCGACCACGAGCGCCTCGACCTCGTCGGGCTCCGGCACGAGCACGGAGAGGTCCGGCAGCGTCTCGAGCTCGGGCAAACGAAAAGCGAAGCCGTCGTCGCTCCAAACGACCTCGACCTCGCAGGGCACCTGCGGGCGCAGGCGGGCCTGAACCGCCGTGGCCCAGGGCGCGTGCACCCGCGCGCCGTAAGGGGTCAGAACACACACACGCCAGTCGCCAATCTCGTCGCGAAACCGCTCGACGACGATCGACCGGTCGCTGGGCACCTCGCCCGTCGCCTCGCGCTGCGCGGCGAGCCAGGCCAGCAGGAGCTCGGGCGCCCCCCGACTCAGATGTGACTCGGTCGTCAGTCGCGCCACGGCCGCGGCCGTCGGGCTCGACGACAAGGACCGCGTCAGCGCGCCCACGGCCTCGCCGAGCTCCGGCGCGCGGCCCACGGTGTCGCCCCGCCAGAAGGGCATCCGTCCGGTCTCACCGGGCGCGGGCGAGACCAGAACGCGGTCGTGGGTGATCTCGTCGATGCGCCACGCCGTCGCCCCGAGCACAAAGACGTCGCCCGGCCTGGACTCCAGCACCATCTCTTCGTCGAGCTCGCCCACCCGTCGACTGCGACGCCCCTCCGAATCCCCCTCGACCGCGCTCAAGAAGACCCCGTACAGGCCCCGGTCCGGGATCGTGCCCCCGTTGAGAATCGCGAGTCGTTTCGTGTGCTTGCGGGGCGTCACGCGGGCAGCGACGGGGTCGCGCACGAGGCTCGGGCGCAGGTCCGTGAGGGTGTGCGAGGTGTACTGACCGCACGCCAAATCCAGGAGGCTCTCGAACGCGTCACGGGGCAGCTCGGCGAAGGGCGCCGCCCCCCGGACGAGCCGCCACAGCGCCTCGACGTCGTGGAGCCCCATCGCGACCGCCGCCACCAACTGCTGCGCGGCCACGTCCAACGGGTTGCGGGGGTATCGGGTCTCCTCGACGAGCCCCTGCTCCATCCGGGCCGTGACGGCCGCGCAGACCAGCAGATCCGCCCGATACTTCGGAAAAACGACCCCCTTCGAGACCCCGCCCACCTGGTGCCCGGCGCGTCCGATCCGCTGGAGGCCCGACGCCACCGAGACCGGCGCCTCGAGCTGGATGACCAGGTCGATCGCGCCCATGTCGATGCCGAGCTCCAGCGTGCTCGTCGCGACCAACGCCGGGAGGTCGCCGGCCTTCAGGCGCTCCTCGAGGCCCTGGCGCTCCTCGCGGGACACCGAGCCGTGGTGCGCGCGCGCGAGCTCACGGCCGGCGACCTCGTTGAGGGCGTTCGCGAGGCGCTCGGCGAGGCGTCGGCTGTTGGTGAAGATGAGGGTCGAGCGATGCGCGAGGATGAGCTCGACAACGCGGGGGTAGATCGCGGGCCAGATCGAGCGACTCATGCCCGATGCGGGGCCACTGGCGACCGCGGGGCCATGCACCGTGAGGTGGTCCTCGACCGGCATCTCGACGGCGAGGTCGAGCACCCGCGGGGCCGAGGCGTCGACGACCGTGACGGGCCGCGGGGTGGACTGGCCGTCCGGTCCGAAACGCAGCCCGCCGAGGAAGCGCGCGACCTCGTCCAGTGGGCGCTGGGTCGCCGAAAGGCCGATGCGTTGCAGCGGCGCGGCCGTAGGGTCTCGCAACGCCTCGAGCCGCTCGAGCGACAGCGCGAGATGCGCGCCCCGCTTCGTCGGCAGCAGCGCATGGACCTCGTCCACGATGACGGTCTCGACGGTGCGCAGCGAGACCGCCGCCGCCGAGGTCAACCACAAATAGAGCGACTCGGGGGTCGTGATCAGCAGGTCCGGCGGCTGACGCGCCATCCGCGCGCGCTCGGCGGGGGGGGTGTCCCCGGTGCGAACCCCGACGGTCGGGCGTGTGTACGGGTGTCCCAGGCGCTCGGCGCACGCCGAGACACCTGCGAGGGGCGCCCGCAGGTTGCGCTCCACGTCGACCCCGAGCGCCTTCAGCGGAGAGATATAGAGGACCCGCACCCCGGGTGTCGGTGGCGGCGGGCCGAAGGCGATCCGGTCCAGGGCCACGAGAAAGGCCGCGAGGGTCTTGCCGGAGCCCGTCGGCGCCAGGAGCACGGTCGACTCCCCCCGCGCGATGGGCGCCCACCCTTCGATCTGCGCCCGGGTCGGCGCACGAAAGGCCTCCGCGAACCACAGTCGGGTCGGCGGTCGGGCGAAGTCGAGCGCATCGGACGCGGGCAAGGTGACCATGGATCCGGACGATACGTTTTCGTGAGGGCACGTTTCGGATTTCTGACGGGGGCCTGGAAGCGCGCCGCGAAATTCCACGACCGCCGCGTCGCACACGTTGCGGCACAAGGCGCGGCGGCTTGGCACCGCCTTTGCGAAGGGCAGCCTCTACGGATTTCGAACCCACCGAGGAGACACCCATGAAGTGGTCCCGCATGCTCGCCGCGAGCCTCGTGCTCGCCACCGGATGCCAGAACACACACGACGAAAAGGGAGGGCGGCCGACCGCGCCCGTCCCCCCCACCCCGGTCGACCCCGACGTCCCACCCGCGGTGGGTGAGAGCTCGTTCGTTTCGGCAGACGGCCGCGAGGGCACCCAGGCCCGCAACGGCGGAGACGAGGCGGCGGCGGGGGACGCGGCGGCCCCCGAGGCGGACGACGGCGGCGGGGAGCGCAGCGTCGAGGAGGGCGACATCTACCGGGTCGCCGCGGGCGGACTCGTCGTAAACCTCAATGGTTACAGAGGCTTGCAGCTCATCGACGTCTCCAACCCCGACCAGCCCTCGATGTTGGGGCGCGCGCCGCTCACGGGCTACCCCGTCGAGATGTACATCGTCGGCAACCGCGCCGTGGTGCTGATGAACAACTGGGTCGGCTACTGGGGCGCACGGGACGACCTCGGCTTCGGCCGCTACGAGGGCGGCCTCGTCGTGACGGTCGACTTCACGGACCGCGCGAACCCCATCGTCGTCGACCGCGCCTTTGTGCCCGGCTACATCCAGACGAGCCGACTCGCCCGCGAGGGCGAGAAGGCCTCGCTCTACGTCGCCGCCCAGGTCTGGGAGCAGTGGAGCGAGAACGGCGTCGTTGCCCAGGAACACACGGTCGTGAAGAGCTTCGACGTGAGCGACGGTCGCATCGTCGACCGGAATACCGTGGAGCTCGGCGGCTACGTCTCCGCCATCCAGGCCACGCCCACCGCGCTGCTCGTCGCGCGAAACGACTGGCAATGGAATGGCAACGAGCAGGAGGGCTCACGGGTCAGCGTCATCGACATCTCGTCGCCGGACGGCCGCATCGAGAAGGGCGGGCAGGTCCAGGTCCGCGGCATCGTGCAGAAGAAGACCGACCTCGACCTGCGGGGCACGGTGCTGCGGGTCGTCTCCGGCGCGGCCTGGAGCGGCACCCAGACCAACCACCTCGAGACCTTCGACGTGGCCGAACTCGCGCAGCCGCGGCCCATCGACCACGAGACCTTCGGCGATGGCCAACAGCTCTACGCGACGCTGTTCCAGAGCGACCGCGCGTTCTTCGTGACCTACCTGCGGCAGGACCCGTTCCACGCCTTCTCGATCTCTCCCGAGGGCGACGCCCGCGAGCACAACGAGTTCATCGTCTCGGGCTGGAACGACTGGTTCAAGCCCGCCTTCGATGGGGAACGGTTGCTCGGCATCGGCTACGACGACGCCGAGGGCACCCGCAAGCTCGCCGTCAGCCTCTACGACACGACGAACCTCGACAACCCGGAGCCCCTGCTCGAGCGCGCGGCGATCGACCTCGACTGGGGCTGGTCCGAGGCGAGCTGGGACGACCGCGCGTTCAGCGTCATCGAGGACGCGGTCGCCCTGCCCGCCGAAGACGGCACCGTGGAGACGGGCCTGGTGTTGCTGCCGTTCTCGGGCTGGTCGGAGGGGGACGAGTACGCGGCCGGCGTGCAGATCTTCACGTTCTCGGACCGCACACTCACGCGCCGCGGCCGGATGGACCATGACTCGCCGGTGCGCCGCAGCTTTGGCGTCGAGGACGGCGTGACCGGCAACCTCTCCGAGTCGACGCTGGCGCTGCACGACACCTCGGACCCCACGGCGCCGCGCGCGCTGGGCCAGGTCGACCTGGCGCCGAACTTCGCGGACGCGTTCGTCTTCGGCGAGCACGTCGTGCGGGTCAATCGCCGCGGGGACTGGTGGTGGTACGGCGGTCGGGAAGTGCAGGACGACCGGGTCGAGATCCTCGCGCCGGGCGCCGATCCGGACCGGGACGGGGCCGTCGCCACCTTCGAGGTGCCAGGACAGGCCCAGCTCCATCAGGTCGGGGACCAGCTCGTCGCCCTGCGCTCGGTCTACGTAGAGAGCACCCCCGACGGTCAACCGGTCATGGAGACGGACCTCCGGGTCTTCGATTTGTCGGATCCGACACGCCCCCAGGCCGCCGGTGAGCTCACGACCCGCGAACTGCGGGTCAATAGTGGCGGCTACTGGGGCGGCGGGTACTACGACGGGCTCGGGGTCGCCGAGGCCGGCCTCGCCGTGGCCGACTGCTTCGACTGCTGGGGCTGGGGCGGCGCCAGCGTGCTCGCGACCTCGCGGGCCCTGGTCTTCGTCGGGCAGACCTACGAGTCCGAGGTGTTGGGGCGCCAGCGCTCGTGCCAGCAGCGGCCGGACGAGCGGAACCAGTGCTGGCGGCGCGAGGGTGAGCACAGCTGCATCCAGGGCTGGCGCCAGTGCACGGCCATCGACGACGGCGCCGAGGTCTGCAACGGCCAGTTCTCGCGCTGCGAGGTCGGCAACGACAGCTACACATGCGAGCCCATCGAGTTCGCCGACCTGGACCCGGACACACTCGAAGAGGACTGCTGGGAGGGCGACTACACCCGGAGCTGGGCACGGCACACGCTGGACGTGGTCGACCTCTCGAACCCCGAGCGCCCGAGACTCTCCGCGCAGCTCGACCTGCCCCGCAACGACGAGGCCGAAGCGGCGCTCGTGGACGGCGACACGGTGTGGCTCTCCTTCAGCCGGGTGGCCGAGGCCGACGAAGTGCGGGGCGACGAGCGCCCGTTCGTGCGGTACTTCATGCGCGGCGTGGACCTGTCGACCCCCCGGGCCCCCGTTCAGGACCCCGAAATCAACGTGCCCGGGCGCCTCGTGGCCATCGACGGGCGGTCCGCGTGGCTGCAGGACTTCGTCTGGGGCGAGCACCAGATCGACACGGCGCTCGCGAAGGTCACGGTTCGAGACGGCCGCGCCTTC
>JBMOFP010000073.1:0-29216 GCA_049318805.1 Bradymonadia bacterium | reverse complement strand
ACACGGACCCGCGCCGCGTTGTTGCCGATGGTCAGACCGCGCCCAGACGAGAGCGTCACCACCGTCCCGCCGAAGTCGCCAGACTGCGGCCCGATGATGGCTACGTTGCTGAGATTGCTGGGGATTGTGACGGTCGCGCCAGCGTAGGAGCCGGGGCCGACGAGCACTTGATGGGCCGCGCCGCTCGGGATGGAGTTGAGCGCCGTCTGGATGTCGCGGGTGGG
This sequence comes from Bradymonadia bacterium, assembly GCA_049318805.1. Classification (GTDB taxonomy): domain Bacteria; phylum Myxococcota_A; class Bradymonadia; order UBA7976; family UBA1532; genus CANLBD01. Next base: position 28,992 of record JBMOFP010000073.1, on the reverse strand, counting down.
CGTCGAGGCATCCGTGCTCGCGTGCGCGAACACGGAGAAGGACTGCGCGGGCAGTCCTTCGTACCGGTCCAAGACAGCCGCGCTGCCGAGGCCGAGGTTGGTCCTCGCGGTGGTCGCCGAGGTGAGGTTCGAGAGTGTCCGGTCGGCCGCGGTCGTTGTGCCCGATGGCGCCGTGTACTGCGTTCCCGCGTCAGCGGGCACCACGCCCGCCAACACGAACAGCAGGATGAGGATGCTCGGCCCTCGCAGCGAGCGCGCCGCGGACGCGGCACGCTCGCCGCAGGGTCCTCGCCCGAGATTGGGGGGCGCGCTCATGGGGTCAGCTCTTCGACCGGGTGCGGCGCGCGCGCGGCGCCTTCACGACCGGCTCGGAGGGAGGAGGACCCTCGACCTCGGCCGCCACGAAGGGCCGACCGAGGACGCTCTCGAGCGTCAAGCGCTGCGCTTTCGTCGGCTGCACGCGGCCCTCGAGGAGCGCGAAGACGTCGTCCTTTCCGAGCTCGAGCGAGCTCCGGAGGCGCGACAGGTCGATGGACGAAACGCGGACACCGGAGATGAAGAGGGTGCGGGACATGAGGCCTCAGTTCGGGGTGAGCTGGACGAGCAACCGGCCTGTCACCCCAGTGGTCGAGCCGGTGATGCTGATGGCACGTACCGGCGACTGGACGCGGTACAGAGGCAGGACGAGAGACGCACCCGCGGGGACCGTGATGCGGTTCGTGGTCGACGGCCCGGAGGTCGTCGAGTACGTGAGCAGGTACAGCGAGCCCGACGCGTGCGTGTTGATGAGCAGCACCTCCGCGAAGGCCTGCGAGGCCGCGCACGTGGCTGCGGTGTTCGCGCACTGGAGGCTCGCCGAGGTGATCGGCGTCCACCCCGTCGAGCTCGTGACGTCGACCGTGCCGATGTCGGTGCCGACCTGGTCGGGGCGCGTGTTGTTCGCGCCGGCGAGCGACGACCACAGCAGGAGGCAGAGGACGAGCGCCCAGCGCATCACAGCACCTTCGCGGCGATGACGAGCGCGGCGATGGCGGCGACGCCCCACCCGGGGCCGCTCGAGCTCGGCTGCTCCGGAGGGGAAGGCTCAGGGGCCGGCGGGTCCTTCGGGCGGCACTTGAAGAGCACGATGGCGACGCGCGCGCGAATCTCGCGCTGCGTCTCCTCGGGCAGCAGAATCCAGGCAGCGTCGACAACGCGGCGCGGCATGCCGGAAATCTCGGCGATGTGGTGCTTGACGCGGTCGTAGGCCTGGTCGAACGAGTAGAAGCGGTTACCCGCCACCTCGCGGCACAGGGCCTCGAGCGCGCGTTCGATGCCTCTCTCGAGAACGACGTTGCTCACGTGCGCTCCTTCGCCTTCTTCTTGCGCCGGTAGACCCCAAAGCCGAGCGCGACCACCGCGGCGAGCGCCAACAGACCGCCACCGCCGCCGCTGGACTCTTTGGCCGGCGGGTCGATGTCGATGTCGATGCGCGGAATCGGAAGGGGGTTGAGGTCCGGGCCTGGACCAGGCTTCGGCCCAGGCTTCGGGCCGGGCTTCGGCTCCGGACGCGGGTTCGGCTTCGGCTCCGGACGCGGGTTCGGCTTCGGCTCCGGACGCGGGTTCGGCTTCGGCTCCGGCCGAGGTGCCGGGTCGGGACGCGGACCGGGCGCCGGGGATCCCGCGAAGCTCACGCACGCCAGGAGCCGCTGCGAGTCTGCCGAGAGGCCCAGCACGACGTCGCCGGCGTTGTCCGCCTGCATCCGCCGGGCGGTGTCCGGCCCGAGCTTCCCGTCGACCTTCGCCAGGCCTCGCTCGGCTTGGTAGTGCCAGACCAGGGCGGCGAGGGCGAGGTCGCCGGCGGGCTTCCCGCACGCGTTCGCGTTCCAGGGCACGGTCAGAGACGCGCGAGCGTTGAACTCTGCAGCCGTCCGCAGCTTGTCCGCGCTCGGGCCAGGCGGAGGCGCCGGGGCGTCTCCGGCCAGGCGGATGCACTGCAACAGCGTCACCGAGGACGCCGACAGGCCGCCCGGGCTGCGCTTGTCGGCCCGGATGCGCTCGAGGGTGCGCGGCCCGACCTTGCCCTCGATGTCGAGTCCGCCGCGCTCGGCCTGGTAGCGCCAGACCATCGCGGCGAGCTCGAGGTCACCAGCGGGACGGCCACAGGGAGTCGCGTCCCACCCGGTCTGCTGGTGGGTGCGCGCGTTGTACTCGCCGGCGGCCCGCAGTGCGGCGGCGCTCGGGGCACCACCATTGGCGGGCGCGGCAGCCCCGCCCGGAGGGATGAAGGACACGACCAGCGCGTAGGCCGCAGTCTGGTCGGCCGTCGTGCAGCACGGCAGGAACGACTCAGCGCGTTCGCGCTTCAGCGCGCGCACCGCGTCAGGCCCCAACTTGCCGTCGGCGGGCAGGCCTCTGTAGCGCTGGTAGCCCTCGACGAGGGCCGCCGTGTCAGCGCCGTCGACCTGGTACGGCGCGCGCATGCGCCAACCGAGCTCCGCAGACTTGCGGCGGTTGTAGTCTCGCGCGGCCTGCAGCGACGCGGCCGACAGAGCACCGAGTTCGTTCCCGATCATGTGTGGACCTCAGACAATCGAGGCCCCCTCGGGCGATACCTTCAGGTCGCGAGGGAACGCGACCTGCGGCAGCCCGAGGGCGGCGCGGAAGTAGGGCCAGACGCGGAACCGGGTCGCGAGCTGGTTGTGGATGTAGCCGCCGGAGCCGACCTTCGGGTTCACGGCGACCTTCTTCAGTGCCAGACGGTCCGGCGACAGGTCGAAGTCCCACGAGCGGCCGTGGCCGCCCGCCCAGATGATGATGGCCTCGCGCGCGAAGGCCGCCTGGTCCCCGGGATACGTCGTGCGCACCCACTCGAGCCACGTCCGTGGGCGCGTCCGGGCAGGCTTGAACGTCACGAATCGAATCGCCGCGTCGGCGTTCGCCCGGACCGCGTCGCGGAAGTCGTCGGCCGTGGGGTTCGCCCCGTACACACGGAGCTGCCGCAGGTCGACACCCAGGGTCTCCGCCGTGTTGCCGGTGATCTGGAACATCGAGTGTGCGTCGCCGACCGCCGCATCGGGCGCGTCGGGACCGCTCACGGCGTTCACGTTGTACCCGCTCTCGACGTAGGCGATGGTGAGGAGCACCGCCTGCTCGTCGAGGCTCAGCTCGCCCGTCTCGGCCCACCGCTCGAGGAGCCAGGCCACGCGCTGCAGCCGCACCGGCCAACGGCGGAAGCGGGGCAGCTCGGCCAGGAGGGAGAGGTCGACGGTCGTCGGGCGTGCGCCGGACGACGAGGCCTGAGCTGGTTTGGACTTCATGAGCAACAGACCTCCTCCCAGCAACAGCAGCCAGCCCACGCGGTTCACGTCGCGCCCGCGCCTGGTTCGAAGAACGTGGCCCCCTCGAAGGTCGGCCTCCAGCTCAGCTCGGCCCGCACCTCACCGCTCGAGGCCCGAGCCTCGACGCGGATGCGGGTGCCGCCGGGCACGCCCTCGACGACCACCGCGGAGACCAGCGTGTCCGTCGACGGCAGCGTTCCGTCGAGCATGACCTCGTCGCCGCACGCGCCCGACACCACAACCCGGTACTCGGCGGACGCCCCACGGACGCGCACGCGCCACGCACACCCCTGGTGCGCGTTCCCGATGTCGAGCAGCACCTTCCAGGAGGTGTTCGAGCTCAACGTCGAGCGGCCGTGGGCGTGGGTGTTCACTTCTGCGGCACCAGCCGCTGGAAGAACGCCGTGAGCTCGATGGTGTACGACGGCGTGCCGAACGCGTCGGTGCAGTACCAGGTGCGCTCGGTGTCCTTGGGCACGTAGAGGCCCAGAGGTTGCCGGTTGTCCATCTCGTTGGCCGACGTCAGCGTCCACGCCAGAGCCAGCGGGTCGATGATCTCGCCCTCGTTCCCGGCGTGGTTCTTGTCGACGTAGATCTGGTTCTCGTTCTCGTCGCGGACCGAGAGCCGAAAGGCCGCCAGACCCTCGGTGTCCGAGCAGCGGCCGATGACGTGATGAATCACGATCGGGTGCCCGTTCTTGAACGTCCGTTTGACCGTGGTTGCGCCGCTGGCCATCGTGAGCTGGCTCGTGAACGTCCGAATCGGACCATCCACGCGGAACACCTGGCCGCCGACCTGCATGCGAGGCGGCCGACGGGTCATGCCGACCTCGACGATGCCCGCCACCTGGCCGAGGAGACGGGTCTGCTGCTCGAGCAGGGACTGGACCTTGTCGATGATTGCTTGCACTTCTACGTCCTCCTCGCGGTCTGGGCAGGCCTCGAGGGAGAAGCCCTCGAGGACCGCACGGGCCGCGTGGCCCCGCCGACTCAGGCGTTCTCGATGATCTGGTGGTAGATGCCGTGGAACTTCGCCTTGACCTCGAAGTTCGCCGTGGGCGTGAACGCCTCGTAGAACTTGAGGCAGAGCGCGCCCTGGTCGTGGTCCTCGAGGGACCCGCGGATGTCGAAGCCGGTCTTCCCACCCCAGGTGTAGAGCGGGCCCCGGAAGCGCGCGAGGCGCTGCTCGGAGGTCGACGTGCCGCCGGTGGTGGGCGCGGTGACGAGCGCCCGGCCGTTGTACTGGTAGTCGATGCCGCCCCGCTGGGGGAAGTCGTCGAACTGACCCAGGTTGAGCCGGCGCGCCCCGCTCTTCTCGGTCCAGCTCACCTCGACGTGCTGGAGGATCTCGAGGTCGTCCTCGTCGATGTCGTGCGGGAGGATGAGCTCGATGGCCTTGACCTCGAACAGCGTGCCCTTCGGCAGGCGACCGCTCTGGGTCATGTTCGTGTGCCGGCGCGTCGCGTTGCCCTGGCTCGCGGCGTACCCGAAGTTCGTGAGGTCGTCACCGATGCCCGTGTTGAAGAGCTCGATTTCCGCGGCGACGGCGAGGGTGACCGCGCTGCGGAAGAGGTAGGTGCTGTACAGCGGTCGCGGCGTGACCACCGTGTTGCCGCGCGACCGGATGTCGTTCCGGTACGCAGTCAGATTCGCGCGCTTGGCGTTGGTCTGCATGACTCGTCTCCTTGTGTGAGCTGCGCTCCGCAGCTCGAGTGAATCGCCTCAGCGGCGGGGTGTGATCAGGTGTAGAGGGCGGCCAGGTCGTCGGTGCTCACCTCGCCCAGGGCGTCGCGCTCGAGCTCGCCGACCGGGGTAGGGTTCGCGGCTTCCTGGGCGCGCGCGTCCTCGAGGGCCGCGCGGAGGTCGCGGTCGACGTCCTGCAGGGTGAGGCCGGTCGAGGCCAGCACGCCGCCGAGGGCGCCCTTGCCGCCGCGGCCGGTCGCCTTGTTCTTCTCGGCCTCGCGGGCGTCCATGTAGGCGACACCGGCCTTCGCGACGTAGATGCCGCAGAGGGCCGCGGCGGCGCCGGCGGCCTCGCGCATGCCGCGCTGCTGGGCGACGTAGCCGGCGGCGGCGAAGACGACGGCCTTCACGCGGTCGTCGATCTTGCCGTACCAGTGCTTGTCCTTGTGGTCCTTGGGCAGGGCCGAGGTCTTCGAGGCCTCGGCCTCGAGGTAGCCGATGCCACCGCCGACGAGCAGCGGCAGCACCAGGTTGACCATGCCTTCGAGACCGTTGCGGCGGCGGCGCGGAGGGGTCTTCTTGGCGCCGGGGGTCGGGGTCGTCTTCATGCTTCTCTCCTTGGGATTCGTCGTCTCCTTGCCGTTGACGACTCTGGTGGCGCCACCCGGCGCGTTGGTGCTCACGCTTGCCCCCGGGCGGTGATCCGGGAGATGACGACGCGGCCCACGGTGAGCCCGTCAGCGAAGGCCTTCGCGGCCCGCATCGAGGGGAAGGCCCGCACGACCTGGACGCCGTCCTTCGTGGCGTGGGTCACGAGCCAGTCACCGGCCGAGGGCGACGGCATCGAGACCGTGCGCGCGGTCGAGGGCTTCTTCGCCGCGGCCGGCTTCTTCGCCGCGGCCGGCTTCTTCGCGGCCGGCTTCTTCGCAGCGGCCGGCTTCTTCGCCGCGGCCGGCTTCTTCGCGGCGGGCTTCTTCGCGGCCGGCTTCTTCGCCGCGGGCTTCTTCGCCGCGGCGGGCTTCTTCGCGGCCGGCTTCTTCGCGGCGGGCTTCTTCTTCGCCGCAGGCTTCTTCTTCGCCGGCTTCGACGCAGCCAGTGCGTCCTGTCCACGCTTCCGCGTGGCCGCCGAGCAGCCAACGCACTTGCAGCCGGGCTTGTGGTTCTTCATCGGCATCGGTCACCCCACGATTCCGCGCCAGTCCACGTCGTAGTGGCTGCCGCGGCGTTGAAAGACGGGGCGACCGCGCGCCGCGTCGAAGTAAGGACAGACGCCTTCGAACTCGTGCCGGTAGGTGTGCGGCCCGTCGTTCTTGTCGGCGCGATACGAGACGGCGGCCACCCGGCCGGACGGCAGCGGGCCGACCTCGATGGGCGAACGCCCGACGAGGTACAGCGACCGTTTTGGCCGCGCGTCGAAGCACAGCCACACGGTCTCGAGGAAGTCCCACCACTCGGGGCGCCACACCGTGCCGTCCGCGAGCTCGAGGTCGACGAAGACGCCGAGGGAGACGAGCTCGTCCGGGCACCGATGCGGCCCGAAGCCGCGGAACGACCGGGTCGCGCGTGCGCCCCAGTGCGTCGTACGGTAGAGCTGGATCGACTCGTCGCTGGCGTAGGCGAGCACATCAAGCCCCCACCGCCGACGACTTGCGCCGGTCGAGCTCGCCGCGGATGACCTTGTAGGCGAGGAACGCGCCGCCGAGCTTCAGGAGCAGCCCGACGCCCGAGGCTGCGGACTCGATGGCGCTCGGAGCGTCGGGGGGCGGCAGGAAGTCCGGGTCCCCGGTCTCCTTCGCCGCGTCGATGCGAGCGGCGAACTCGGCGTACTGCCGACCCTGCGCCGCAATCCAGGCGACCAGGGCGGCCGCTGTCACGATGCCCAACGCCTTGAGGAGCAACGCGGCAGCCGGCAGAGCACCCAGGGCAGGCGAGCCCAGCGAGACCTTGTTCGGGAGGGCCTCGACGCCGCCGAGGTAGGTGTCGACGATCCAGTACAGGCCGTCGTTGACGCGTCGGCAGGCCTCGGCGCGGTCGCGCATCGGGACCGGGTCGATCGAGCGCTGCTCGGCCAACACCGCGAGCCGCTGGAACGCCACACCGAGCGCCGACAGCTCCTTGATGCGGCCGAAGAACCACTCACGACCGCCGCGCTGCAGCTCGGCCGCGAACGCGCCGAAGTCGGTGTCCGTCGTCGAGCCGAGGCACTGGGCCCCGGTCGCGCAGCGAGAGCAGCAGCTCACGACATCACCGCGGCAGCGCCGCCGGCCAGGAGGAGGAAGAAGAGGACGCCCGACGAGCTGCTCGAGCTCGAGCCGGACTGTCCACCCGCACCGTTGCCGACGACGGGGCCCGACTGGGCCTGTCGCACCTCGGCGCGCACGGCCTGGATGGCCTTCGCGCGGGTCTTGACCTGCAGGCCACCGGCGCGTGTGTAGGCGCTCACCAGGGCGCGGAACTGAGGAGGCGACGACTGACGCAGGCCCGGCGCGAGAGCACCGACCTCGTCCTCGAGCATCCTCTGCACCTCGCGCTCGATGGCCGCGCGACCCGCTGCGGGGTCGCGCCAGCCCGAGGCATCACCCCAGGCCACCAGCGCCCGGCTGAACGAGGGGTGCCGGTCATAGTCGAAGACATTGGGGGCGGTCTCGCCCACGGCCTCGAGGCCGAGCAGCGACCGCAACCGCAGAAAGGCCGCGTCCTCGCCCTTGAGGGCGTGCGTCCGGAGCACGTCGGCGCGGGCCGCCTCGCCGGCTCGGCCCCAGGAGCGAACCCCCTGAGCCCTCAGCCACACATCGGCCGTCCGGAGGCTGGCGATCATCTCCTGAGCGGAGACCGCCGCGGAGGTCGCGGCGTCGCGGCGCTGACGCGTGAGCTTCGCGGCCTCGGCCTGCACCAGCTCCGACTTGCCAGCCTCTCTCGAGAGGTGGTCCTCGGCGAGCTGGAACGCCTTGCCGCCGGCCTTCTGCGTCGCCTTGACGAACTGACGCTTGCCTTCGGTGGTCAGCTCGTCCCAGGCCCTCTGGGGCAGGCGCGCAATCTCTCGCGCGGCGACCACCTTGACGGCCACCATGAGCGCAGGCCCACAGGCTGCGCCCGCCGTACCCGCGCACGCGGCGAGAGCGGTCGCAATCGTCAGCATGTTCGCCGGGTCGGTGACGATCTTGTACGCGTCCTTGCTGACGCGCTTCAGCCCGGCCTTCACGACGTCCAGCATCGGCCGCAGCGAAGCGGCCCCGGCGTCCTTCACATCTTCCCAGGCGCCGTCGAAGTCACCCTGAGAGATGTTCTCGACCGCGCTCGCGACCTCCGACACGAAGTCGATGCCGGAGCGCACAAGGGACACGGCCGTGTCACAAGGCCACCCGCAGAAGCCCAGCGCCTCGACGGGGGCGCCGTCGTCGGTCAGGGTCCCGAGCTGCGTGGGCGACGTGGTGAGCATCGCCTGACTTCATCGAACAGCGACTAGAAGTCGCGTCAACGAAAATCGACGGCGACTACTTCTTCGGGCGCGGCTTCTTCGGGCGCGGCTTCTTCGGCTTCGAGGGGGAAGGCTTGCTCGGGTTCGCGCGGCGGCGGCCCTTCGGCGGGTTCTCCCCTGGAGCGCTCGTCTTCCCACCCGGCACTACGCTCAGATTCGCTTTCGAACGCGCCGGCTTTCGAGAGCGCCCGGATGACGTCGACGGAGGCTCAGGGGGCGGAATGTCCACACTCTTGATGATGTGGTCGACTGCCTGTTCGAGGCTTTGAAACCGCGTCAGTTGCTCGAGCGCTCGTCTATCGCCGCGCTCCACTTCCTCTTTGAACAGCTTCAACTGGTCGTCGAATCGTCGGCTGACGTCGTCAAACCGTCGGTTTACGTCGTCGAACCGTCGGTCCACGTCGCCGTGGAAATCTCCGATCTGCTCTGAGATTCGGCGGAGCTCATTCAGCACGTCGCGTTCACTCACAGTTGCACGCTCACCCTGCGCATGAGGTCTCGGGGGTCCTCCCCTGGACGCGCGCGGCGGTCGCTGACTTCAAGGGGCACCCACACCCCCTGCAAAAAAGCGTACGGCAGGATGTGGAACGGCCGAAAGCCGTCCCCTGCCAGGCGCCCGAGCAGCGCGGTCTTCCAGCGCACCCGAATCGACTCCAGCATCGCGCAGACCAGCGCCGTCTTGTCGTCGCAATCCCCGTACCGCCAGGCCAGGGTCCGGCCCGGGCTCAACACCTGCTCGCCGGCCTCCTCCGTGAACCGGACCTCGTCCCGCACGAAGCGGTAGATGGCCCCTACGGCGCCGACCTTGTCGCGCTCGTGAATGCCCGCGGGGCGCAGCACCAGGTCGACCGTCGCCAGGCGCATCAGCGGGCTGTTGCCGTACCACTCCGCGAGCTCTTCGACGACCCGCTGGGTCTGCACCGCGTCGACGCCCGCGAGCGTGAACGACGCGTAGCCCTCGGTCGAACTCGCCATCAGTGCCGCGTGCCGAAGACCAGCGCCATGTCGCGGAACGTCTGCTTCGCCTTGATGACGTTCCCCGCGACGTTCCCGAGCGTGTCTGTGACGCCGTCGAAGAAGTCAGGCTCGTCCTGTTGCGGCGCGTCGTCGTCTCCGGGCCCCATGCGCTCGCGGATGCGCTGCCAGCGCTCCTGTCGAGCGGCGAGCTCTTGCTGCTCCGCCTCGAGCTGGTCCAGCAGGCTCAACTGCCGCGGGGGAGCTGCCGGCGGCTCGGGCGAGGCCGGGCGCTCGGAGGGAGGAGCCGAGAACCTCGACTCCATCGAGTCGAGCCGCTTCAGCACGGCCTCGAGCACGGCGTTCTGGTGCGGTGCGCTCGAGGGCACGCTGCGGCGGGCCGAGAGGCCCAGCAGGGGCCCTCCGCCCACGGCGGATCGGGTCGGCTGACCGAGCCAGAAGCTGCGAGACGCCAGGAACCGGCCCTGCGGGCTCCGCAGCGCGACCATGTACTCGCCGGGACCGTGGGCCGCGAGCAGGTCCGCCTCGTGGAGGGTCGCGCGGCCCATGTCGACCAGGCTGCGCTGACGCTGGGTGCGACCCTGACCCACAGTGACGTCCAGGTACTTGAACACGCCGACCAGGGGCGACCCATCGCCGGCCGTCTGGTCGAACGGCCCCTCGAAGGTCCGGTCGCTGTCGACGATCGGCACCGACCAGCCGCGCACAGCGACGCGTTGAACTTCGGGCCGCGTCGGCACAGCGCGCAGCTCGGGCGCCGGTGTGTACAGCTCGGCGCCTTCGTCGTCCGCGTCGGCGCTGCCGGTGCCGTCCACGACGTCGTCGTCGACGTCGTCGTCGTCATCGTCGCTCCACTCGTCGCCGAATGCGGCGGAGAGAAGATCACCGGTGTCGTCTGCGTCGTTCATGGCGTGGACCGTGTGCGGTTGAAGTGGCCGTGCGTGACCGTGGCAACACCGACCGTGACACGACGACTTCCCGTCGCGTCAAGGGGTCCAGACCCACCACCCCCAACTTTGACGCCGTGTTGCCACCGTGACGGCACCATGCGCGCAAAGCCGCGCGGCAGAACGCGTTCACGCGTCGGTCGTTTGGCCTGAAAATCCACGTGTCGCTGGTTCGATTCCGGCCCTGGGCACCCGAAAACGAGCAACGGCGCGGGTCTCATGACCTCGCGCCGTTTTCGTTTCCGCTCCCTATGCGTGAGGCGAATGCCCCGAGAAGGCTTCGACTCTCCGTTTCCTTTGTACGCGCCGCCGCGGCCCGCGCAAAGATGGGCCCCGTGACAACGCGCCTCGCCCTGCTGACCCTCACCCTCGCGGCGTGTGAAGCCGACCCGGGCCCGCGCGCTGCCCCGGCGGACGCCGCGGGCCCCCCGCTCGACACTTCGCGCCCCGAGCCGCCGCGCCCGGACGCGCCCCCGGAACCGCCCCCGACGTCCCCGCCGCGGGTGACGACCGACACGCCGACGTTTCTGCGCGGCGAGCCCACGGACCCCTGGTGGTCGGGTGACCTGCACGTGCACGCCACGGGCGCCAGCAACGACACGGGCGGTGACTCGCCCCCCTCGGAGATCGCGCGGGTCGCCCGCGCCCGCGGCCTCGCGTTCGTGGTGCTCACGGACCACAGCAACTCCACCGGCAGCGACGTGGACACCACCGACGAAGACCCGGCTCGTTTCAACCAGGGCCCCGAGTTCCCCTACTGGGACGAGGCGGCGCGCCTCTCGGAGCCCGGCGTTTTCCTGATGGTCGACGGGAACGAGCTGAGCCCGGTGAGCGACGAGCCCCAGATCATCGAGCCGCGCGGCCACATCGGCTGTGTGCCGAGCGACCTGGAGACCTTCGACCGCGGCGGCGCGATCATCGACCGCCCGCGCGGCGTCGTGACCGGGGGCGCAGCGCTGGCCCAGGCGCGCGACCGGGGTTGTTTCACGGTCGTGAACCACCCCTACGGCCTCGCCCCGTGGATCATGTTCGACTGGACGGACCGCGGCTACGACGCCCTCGAGGTCTGGAACGGCGGCAACGGCTTCGACGCCGCCGATGAGGCCGCCTGGCAGGCCTGGCGCTGTGACCTGCTGGCGGGCAAGCGCACGACGCCCATCGGCGCGAGCGACAACCACCGCGTACTCCGCGAGCCGCCGGGGGAAGTGTTGCACCCCGCCCTGGGCTGGCCGTCCACGAGCGTTCGCGCCCCGGCGCTGGCCTGGCCGGCGGTCATTGCGGCCCTGCGTCGAGGGGACGTGGCGCTGCACGAGGGCGAAAGTCGAGTGTTCATCGAGGGTTACGACGCGACCGGCCTCTGGTCGAGCGACGGCCCGTGGTCCTGGATTCGGGTCCGCGGTCGCCTCGACCCCGCGGCCGGGCAGTCCCGTCTCCGGTTGAGCCGCGCCACGGCCTGCGAGGACCCTCGGCCGTCGACCGTCGCACCGACGGTCACCGACACACCGCTCCTGGAGCGCTCCGTGGATCCCGGCACCGACTTCGACATCGCGGTGCCCGTGGAGCCGACGGACCCCGGTGTCTTTGCCGCGACGCTCCTCCGGTCGCTGCCCTCTCACTACGGCGCCCTCTCCCGGGGCCTCGTGCAACCTTCCGCGGGGAGCTCACGCTGATGCGCATCGAGAACCTGGACGCCGCGCTCGACGCGGCCGTGCTGGCGGAGGCGCCGGGCGCGGTCGCGCTGCGGCACGCCCTCCACCGCGAGCCGGAGCTCTCGCGCGCCGAGCACCGAACGACGGCGCGCCTCGAGGCCGCGCTGGCCGATGTGGTGTGTCGAACCCGGCGCGGACCGGACGGGGTCGGGCTCATCGTCGACCTGGGGCCCGAAGGCCCGCGTCCGTGCCTCCGCGCAGACATCGACGCCCTGGCCCTCGACGAGGTCACGGGTGTGCCGTTCTCCAGCTGTGTCCCCGGGGTGATGCACGCGTGCGGACACGACGTGCACACGGCCGTGGTGCTGGCCACGCTCCGGACCCTGGCCAAAGTCGCACCCGAGCGCCCCTTTCGTTTTCTGTTCCAGCCCGCCGAGGAGGCCACCCCCGGCGGTTCTTTGGACCTGATTCGTGTCGGGGCCCTCACGGATGTTTTTGCCGCCCTGACGCTGCATTGCGACCCGACCCGACCGCTGGGGCGCGTCGGACTCCAGGCCGGACCGCTCACCGCCGCGGCCGATGTCTTCGAGGTCACGCTGCGCGGACGTGGCGGTCACGGCGCCCGGCCCCACGAGACGGACGATCTGGTCCTGGCCGCGTGTCAGCTCGTCTCCCAGCTCCATCACACCTTCGACCGCGAGGTCGACGCCCGTGTGCCGCACTCGATCTCCATCGGCGCGTTTCACGCCGGGGGCACCAGCGCGAATGTGCTGCCGGCGCAGGCCCGCTTCGCGGGGACCCTACGGACGCCGAGCCGCGAGGTCCGCGCCCGGAGTGAGGCGACCTTCCGCCGGATCATCGAGGCGTCTCGCCTCGCGTGGTCCATCGAGATCGAGCTCGAACTCCGCAAAGGGGCCCCGCCGGTCGTGAACGACCCGGCCCTCGTCGAGGTGCTCCGCGGCGCGTGCGAGACCGTGCTCGGCGCCGACGCGATCGACCCTCCGGGCCTGCCGAGTATGGGGGCCGAGGACTTCGCGTGGTATCTGGACCACGTGCCCGGGGTGCTCTTGCGCCTCGGCACGGGCCTGGGCGCCCCGCTCCACAGCCCGCGCTTCACCGCCGACGACGGCGCGATCCCGCTGGCGGCGCGCATTCTGGCCCGCGCAATGCTCTCGCTCTCACCGACGCCCTGACTCGGCGAGCAGCGCCTCCAAGCCCTGGCGCGTCGTCCGGGCGCGCTCCACATCGAGGGCGGGCAGCGCCGCCAGCGACGCCCGTGCGACCTCCTCGGCGCGCGTTCTGTCCGGCGTGGGCTCGGCCCGCAGCAACCGCGCGAGACGCAAGCCCGCGACGGACACGTCCAGGCGCGTCTCGAGGCCCACGCCCGGCTGCGCCGAAAGAGACTGCGCGAGTTCATAGGAGCGGGTGGCGGCCCCCCGCGCGTCGACGATGCGGTCGTTGCGCCCGAGCGCCTGCGCCCAGTTCCCCAGGGCGACGAGCAGCACGCGGCGTCCCGCACCGTCGAGGTCCGCGGCGATTCTGACCGCCTCTCCATGGGTGGTTTCGGCCTCGATCAACGCGCCGGTCTCGGTGTGATGGGTGCCCAGCGCCGACAGTCCCCGCGCGAGGTCCTGGGACGCCTCGGCCCGCGCCGGCGCGTCCCGGGCCGCGGCCAGCCGGGTCCGCCGCGCCTTGACCGCGGCCTCGAGCCAGGCGCGCGCCGTCGCGGGGTCACCGGCCGCACGCGCGGCCTCGGCGCTCTCGATCTGTCGCGCCTCGAGCGCACGGTTTGTCGGCAGGTCGTCCGGCCGCTCGCGCACCCGGCCCGCGTGCCAGTCCACCGCGCGACGCGCGCGCTCGAAGGCCACGGCGGTCTGGCCCGCACGCCGCGCCGCGCCGATGGCGGCATCGAAGACCGTATCCGCTTCGAAATCGTCGCCTGCGCGCTCCGCGGCGTCCCAGGCTTGTTGGAGTGCCCGCTCCGCCTCGGCGCCCCGCGCGACCCGCGCCAGGCGAAGCGCGGTCCTCGCCGCGGCCGCAAAGGTCCGGGGAGACTCGAGCCGCGCGCTCCCCAGGAGCGCCGACAGTGTCCGGAGCCGTGCCACGACCGCCTCGGTCTCCGTTCCGGCCCGCTCCAGCGCGTCCACGAGCTTGTGCGTCATCGCGACGGCGTCCAGCGCCGCGCGCGCGTCCGCAGGTTGGCTCGCGAGCAGGTCGTTGGCCCGGTCCGCCGCGCGCGCGAGCAAGGCCAGAGTCGCGTCCGGTCGACCCCGCCGCAGCGCCAGCTGAACCGCCCGGTCCGCCGCCGCGAGCCAGGCGCGCGTGGCCGCGGGGTCTGCGGGCGACGCCTGCAGCGCCAGGTCCAGGGTCTGCATCGCCTCGTCGAGCGCGCGCTCCGCGGCGTCGAGGTCGCCCGCCAGCGTCGCGCGCTCCGCGTCCCGCAGCTCGAGCTCGGCGCGGACCCCGAACGGCAATTCGGCCCTGGAGGGCTCCAGGTTGCGATCCACGATGAGCGCGGCCAACGCCGCCGTCCCCAGCAGTGCCGCGGCGGCGAGCGCGAGGATACGGCGCGGGATGCGTCGTCGAAGCGGTGGAGGCAGCGGGGCGCGGGCCATTCGCCGCAGTTTACCGCCATTGTGCGCGACACGGGGCGCTGCCAGAGTGCCGGGCCATGTCGATCCCCTCACGACTGCTCCCCTTCCTCGTCGGCGCCGCGGTCGCCACCCCGACCGCCGCCAGCGCCGCGACCCCGAATGTGCTCGACTGGACGCCGCCCGACGCCGAGGTCGTGCTCGCGAACCGGATGTGGCACGTGCCCCGAGCGCTTACGGACACACTCGAGCGTCGGCTCGGGCAGTCCAAGAACGTCCGGTCGCTCGTCCAGCGCCTTCGGGCCACGGAGGTCCTCGGCACGTTTCCCGGAACCGGCGCCGCGCCCGCGGGCCTGCTGCTCGAGCACGGCGCGGGCGTCTTCACCTACGGGGACGGGGAGCTGCGCTTCGTCGTCGGCGCGACCGAGGCCGCCTCGGCGCTGCAGGGCATCGCCCGCACGCTGGGTGAAGCCGGGCTCGCCCTCGAGGTCACGGCGGACGGCCTGCGTTTCACGGACGAGCCCGACAATCCGCTGACCTGCGGGCTGCGCGCGCCGTTCCTCGTCTGCGACTCGGGGCCGCTGCCCAGCAGCGCGCCGGGACGCCCCACCGCCTTCGTGAAGCCGCCCGTACCCGCCGACGGGGACCTCTTTTTCTGGGTGCAACAGCAAGACGAAACCACACCTCAGGTGTGGCTCGGTACCGAACGCTTGGACGACGGCTTCGCGGTCGAGGTCCGGGTCGAGGCCCCCGCCGCGCTGGGCTTCATGACCGGCTTGTTGTCCCGCCGCGAGGGGCCTTCGCCCTTGCTGGCGCAGGTCGATCGCCGCTCGAGCATGTTCGCCCTCGGCCGCTTCGACATCCCGGCCTTGACCACGCTCGCGGCGGCCGCCGTGCAAGAGGCGCCGCTGCGCACGCTCCTGGATCGCACAGGCACCGCGCTCACGGGCGACCTCCTCGGCACCCTCGACGGGAGCTTCCTGCACCCCGTGCTGGTGCTCGGGGTGACCTCACGCGAGGCGGCCGTGGCCTGGCTCGACGCCGTCGCGACGGCGAGCACTCAGGCGTCTCTTCGGGTCGAGCGCACGGACACCGCGCTCCGCTTCGCCTTCGACGTGGACGGCCAGCCCTTCGCGCTCTCCGTGCCCTGGGCCTACGTGGACGGCGCGCTCGTCTTCGGCCGCCCGGCAGACTTGGCGCGTCGGGTCGAGGGCCGCGTCCAGCCGTGGCCCAAGTCACCGGAGTGGAACGGAGCGCAGTACTACGCCGCGTCGACACGCCTCGGCGTCAGCCCCGCGATCGTCGAGCTCGATCTCTCCATGGACGTCCGGGTCCGCGGCCTCGCGGATTGGCTCTCGGCGCTGTGGACGTGGTCGGCGCTCGTCGAACAGGTCGAACAGACCGCGACCGTCGAGGGGACCGCTTTCGAAACCCGCATCCGCGTGAGGCTCCTGTGAACATCACTCTTCGAACGCTGTTCTGCGTGGGGCTCGCCGCGTGTGGAGGGGCGGCGCCCGAGGCCCGCCCGACCGAGCCTGCGGCCCGGGAGGCCCAGGCGCTCGCGCTCTACGAGGCGATGCTCGTCCGTGACCTCGACGGCGACGCGCTCGAAGCGCGACAGCTCCGGACCGAGCTGGCCGCAGGTTGGGCCGACACCCGCGCGGGGCGTCTGGCCGCCGAATCGACGGAGTCGCTGGTGCTTCAGGTCTTTCTCGCGGGCGCCGTGGCGGGGGTCGCCGGCGCCGCGGTCCCGCAGTTCACGGCCGGCGACCTCTCCGGGACCGAAACGCTCCCCGAGGTGGTCGAGCCGGTGGTCCCGGAGCCCCCTCCGGAGCCCAGCTCCGCGGCCCCGCCCCCGCCGCGCAAGTCGAAACGACGCTGAGCGCCGCCGCGGGGAGAGTCAGTCCCGCGCCCAAACGAGCGTTTTCACCGACGGCGGTCCATCTTCCGGGTGGTCCACGGGCATGGGCCAGGAGCGCTCCAGGCTGAAGTCCGGACCGAGGCCGCGCGCCGCGAGCTGCGCGAACCCGTGGCTCGTGCTCCCACGATGGTTCGTGATGGTCCACAGGCGGCCGCCCCGGGCGACCAGGGGCGCCGCGAGGGCCGCGAGGGTGTCGTAGTCCCGAGCGGCCGAGAAGCGCCGACCCTCGCGCCCCACGCTCGTGCTCGGCGGGTCCAGGATGACCAGGTCGAAGGTCTCGCCCCGCTTCGAGAGGCGCTTCAGCCAGTCGAAGACGTCGCCGTAGATCGTGTCGTGCCGTTTCGGATCCGGGTCGAGGCCGTTCGCCTCGAGCTGCGGCGCGATGCGCGACAACCACACCCGATCAAGGTCGATGCTCACGGTGCGCGCGGCCCCGCCCACCGCCGCCGCCACGGTGAAGCCGCCCGCGTGGGCGAAGGTGTTGAGCACGCTCAGGTTTGCGGAGGCGCGCGCCAGGTGGGCGCGGCGCTCCCGTTGGTCCAGGAAGAGGCCGGTCGACAGGTGCGCGCCGAGCTCGACGCGATACCGCACACCGGCCTCGAGCACCTCCAGGCCGGGAGGCGCCGCCGCACCGGCAACGAGCCGCGGTGGCGTTTGCGCGCCCCGCGATCGGTCGCGCTCGGCGTCGATCCGATACACCCCCTGCGCCGCATAGCCCCGCACCAGGTCGTCGGCCTCGGCCCCGAGGTCCACGTCGCGCTGGACCCACAGCCAGTCGGCGTAGCGGTCGACGCGCAGGCCCGGCAGCCCATCGGCCGCCTCGTGGAGCTCACGAAATGCCGTGGTCTGGCCGCTCTGGCGAAGGCCGGCGCGCAGCCCGACACGCCCCGCGGCGCCCGCCGGCGTGAACCGCGCGAACTCGGGCGGCAGCGGCGCCTCGAAGGTGAGCCCGCCCTCCTCGGGCGACCTGAGCACCAGACGCAGCGCGTGCAGCATGAGCCTCGGCGCCCGCACCTCGAGCGGGTCGCCGTACCGCAGGTCCCCGAGGACGGGGCAGCCGAGCTGGGCGAAGTGTGCGCGGATCTGGTGGGTGCGGCCCGTGCGCGGCCGCGCCTCGACGAGGGTCCACCCGGGGCCCGTCGCGCACACACGCCACGCGGTCTCGGCGCCTCGATCCGGCGCCTCGGGCACCGCCCCGCGTGCCACCCCTTCGGTCGAAGGCAGCCGACCCTGCAGCACCGCGAGGTACACCTTCTCGACCTGACCGTGCTCGAGCGCACGGGCGAGACGCCGGGCGCCCTCGGGGCCGCGGCTGAAGGCCAGCACGCCACTCGTGTCCACATCGAGGCGATGGTGCACCCCGAGGCCGCCCCCCAGCGCCGTGACGACATCGGGGCGCCGCCCGTCGCCGTCCGCGTGGGTCAGCCAGCCGATGGGCTTGTCGACCACGAGCAGCGCCGCATCCGAGAACAGGACCGGGGGCGTGATCGGCGCGTCCCATGGGGGGGGAAAGGCGCGCTCCCTCGGCGCGAGCGTGGCCCGGGGCTCTCCCCGCGTCGACCGCCCGCCGGCTCGGCCGACCGACTTCAGCGCACGCCGGCCCGCTCGAGGTGGGCCGTGAGGCGTCCGGTCCACATCAGCGCGTACATCTTGAAGTCCCCTCGCAGCGACCAGAGGGGGTACTCGAACGTCGCCGGGCGGTTGCGCTCGACCCCGAAGTGGCCGACCCACGCGAAGCCGTAGCCCAGGATCGGCGCGGCGACCAGGAGCGCGGGGTTCAAGGTGACGACGGCCGCCGCAGCCACCGCGACGACGCCCGTGGTCCCCACGAAGTGCAGCGCCCGGTTCGTGGGATGCGCGTGCTGACTCAGGTAGAACGGCCAGAACGCCTCGAACGACTGATATCTCTCTTCGCTCATGAGCACGAGAGCCTAGTCCTGAGCGCGTCGCGCGACAATCGGATCGGGGCTACAGTCGCCGGGTGCATCGAATCGGACACCCCATCGTGTGTGGACTCGCGCTCCTCCTGGGGGCCTGCACCTCGGGTGGCGCCGACGGGGCCTCGGCGCAGACCCCTCTGGCGACGCTCGAGCGAGCGTTGACCGGACCGGGACCGTTCGAGGCGGTGCGCGCGCTCGACCCCGCGGGCCTGAAGTGGCTCGGTGTCGCGGACCTACGGGCCACGGGCCCCGACACACGCGCGTTTGTGGTGGACGCCCTCGTCTTCGACTGGCCCATCCCCGTGCGCGGGCGCCTCCGCCAGACCGACGGCGCTTGGGCCGTGGAGAGTCTCGAGCCGGCCTCCTCGTGGCGCGGACGCGCGCGGCTCGCCGGAGATCCGGACGGAGCGCACCTGCCCGAGGCCCGGTCGGCGCGCCCGACCGCCATCGGGCTCACGGGGCGAGACACCGCTCTTCGACCGTCGTCCGCGGTCGTCGTCGCGGTCTGGGGGGATGCTCCAAGCGACGGCCTGCCCAGCGGTCTCGAGGTCGACGGCACACCCGCGGAGCCCGCCACCTGGACGACCGCGCTGGCGTCGGCGCGGGCCCTGCGCGAGGCGGTCGCGTCGGAGCAGCACGCGACCGCGACGGCCCAGGTCGCGTTCGCGGTGCCGACGACCTTGCCCATGAACCTGCTCGACCGTCTCCGACAGGGCGCCCTCGAGGCGGGCTACGAGGACCACTTCCTGCTCGTGCGCCGACCGAATGGAGGTCCCGGGGTGCTCTCCCTGGGACGCGCGGTGCCGGCGGTCGCCGGCCAGGCGCTGCCGGTCATCGACCTCGCGGCCTCGGACGGCGCGCTCGCGCTCACCCTCGGGCCCCACTCGGCGCGGCTCCCCGAGGGCACTGAACGGGTCGACGAGGTGCAGCTCGGCCGCGCGCTCGAGGCGGTGCGCGTCGACACGACGACCGTCGCGGGGCTCCACCTCGCCCCCGTCGCCTGGAAGAACGTCGGCCAGATGGTGCTGCTGCTCGACGCGCTCCGCGCCGTCGCGCCCGAGCTGCCCGTTTGGGTCGAGCCCGGCCCGGTCGCGGGCCCATGAGGCTCGCTTTCGCCTGCGCGCTCGCGCTCACGGTCGCCTGCGACCGCCCCGAGGTGGCCTCCGGACCTGCGGCCGACGACGTCGAGTCCGTCGCGCTGAAGTTGCTGCGGACCCACCTCTTCGACACGCCCGAAGCGCTTCGGCCGCGCTTCGTCGATGGCCTCGACCCGGGTGTCTTCCCGCCACGCCTCCTGCTGGACGGTCCCGAGGCGCTCGCGACCGCACGCATCCAGATTGTGCGTGTCCGAATGCTCGACGGCCGCGGCCTCGTGACGGCTCGCCTGGGTGAGGCCTCGGGGGTCTCGGAGACCGACTTCTGGCTCGAGCGACGCGAGGGCGTCTGGCAGGTCTCAGGCTTCGATCCGACACCGAGGTCCGTCCCGAGCGACGACGCCCCGGTGCCCGAACCGCTGCCCGTCCCGCCCGCTGCCCTCGCGGCCGCCGCGTTTCGCGACCGCCTGCAGGGTGCGCAGGTCCCGGTCTCGCGCGTCGGCGCGACGGACGGGTCCCCCAGCCACGCCGCGTCCGCCGCCGAGGTCACGTTTCGGCGCCCCGTGGTCTCGGGCGCGTGCCGCCCCTCGGACTTCCAGAGCGCGCTCGAAGGGCGACGGGGGCCGCTCGCCGCATGCTGGGCGAGGCACGTACGGAGCCCTCGCGGGGGCCGCGTGACCTGGCGCCTGACCCGAGCGCCGGACCGCGAGGCGACGGAGGTGGCCCTGGTGGAGACGACCGTGCTGGATTCGCCCTTCGTGGACTGCACGGTCGCGACCCTCGCGGCCGTCCGTGTGCCCGTCTTGAACTGCAGCGTGGAAGCCGCGGCGGTGTTCAGCCCGAGACCTTCACACGCCGACGAGTAGCGCGGTCATCGCTGCGGCGGGGGCGGCGCCAGCGTGACCCGGGTCTCGTAGCGCGCGCGGTCTCGCAGGTAGGTCACGACCACCACATCCCCCGGCCGCCGCTTCTCCAGCGCGGAGAGCAGGTCGTCCGTCTTTTTCACGGCGACGCCGTCGATCGCCACGAGCACGTCTCCCGGGCTCACCCGCCCGTCGGGGGTCTCGCGCATGCCCCGCAGCCCGGCGCGTCCCGCGGGGCCGGCGCGCTCCACGGTCCCGAGCATCACGCCCTCGAGGCCGAGCCGGCGCACCATGCGGTCGTCCGCCAGGCGCACGCCCAGGATCGGCCGCATCAAACGCCCGTGCTGGATGAGCTGCGGCACGACCTGGTTGACCGTGTCCACGGGCACCGCGAAGCCGATGCCGGCGCTCGCGCCGGACGGGCTCTTGATCATCGTGTTGACCCCGATGAGGCGCCCGGCGCTGTCGAGGAGCGGCCCTCCGGAGTTGCCGGGGTTGATGGCCGCGTCGGTCTGGATGCAGCCGTCGATTTCCCGGCCGTTGACCGCCGTGATGGTGCGGCCGAGCGCGCTCACGACGCCCGTGGTCAGCGTGTGGTCGAGGCCGAAAGGATTGCCGATGGCGTACGACGATTGCCCGACGACGAGGTCGGCGCTCGAGCCCACGTCGATCGGCCTCAACGGGGCGCGGGGCTGGACCCGGAGGACCGCGAGGTCCTTGTCCGGCGCGACCCCGACGACCCGCGCGGGCAAGACCGTCTGGTCGTCGAGCGTGACCTGCACCGTGCTCGCCTCGGCGATCACGTGAAAGTTCGTGACGATGTAGCCCGATGCGTCCCAGACGAAGCCCGTGCCCGCGCCCTGGGGCACCTCGGCGACGTTCATCGACCAGAAGTCGCGGTAGCGGGAAAGGCTCGTCACGAAGACCACGCTCGGGGCCACGCGTTTGAACAACTCGATGGTCGCCTGCTCGTCGGGCGCGAGCGGGCCCCGCGGTGCGACGGCTCGAGGGGCGAACGCGCGTTCCTGAGCGAGGGCCCCGGGAGCGAGGCAGGAGAGCGCCAAACCGACGAAGAGGACGTGTTTCATGCTTGCAGAATGATCGCGACCCGCTCGAGGCCGCGCACGTGGCTACAGATGACCTTGACCGTGACCATGATGGGCACGGCGAGAACCGCCCCAATCGGACCCCAAATCAGGTACCAGAGCAACATCGACAAGAAGACCACGAGCGGTGAGAGCGCGAGCTTCCGCCCGAGGTAACGGGGCTCGATCAGCGTCCCGATGGAGACGTTCACGAGCACCAGCCCGAGGCAGACCATGGACAGCCCGAAGGTGCTCGTTTGAGGGTCTACGGCGGCCATCAGCATCGGCGGCACGCTCGCGATCGTGGCCCCCACCGTGGGCACGAAGTTCATGGGGAACGCGAGCACGGCCCAGAGCGTGGCGTACGGCACCTGCAGCGCCGCGAGCACGATCCAGACGCAGAAGGAGGTCAGGAGGCTGGTCAGCGTCTTGGCGACGACGTACCCGCGGATGTCGCGCTGAATCGCCTCGAGGGACGCGAAGAGCGCGTTGTCCTCGCCGAAGGCCTGCGAGAACTTTTCGCGGAGTCGGCCCGCCTCGAGCAGGGCGAAGAACGCCACCACGAGCGTCAACAGGAGCCCGCCCACCATGGCGCTCACGGACTGCGCGAAGCCCTTCACGATCTCGCCGCCGAACTCCAGGGCACGCGGGATGACCTCGGAGCGAAGCGAGGCCTCCAGGGCGACGCGCCGCTCGCCCTCGGCGACGTGGGAGACGAGCCATTCCAGCGCGGCGGCGATGCGCACCTCGAGCCCGGACTGATAGCGTTCGAAGCCCGTCAGGAACGGTTGGGCGCTCAAAATGAACAGCAAAGAGATGCCCAGCAAAGGGATCGTCGTGAGCAGTTGACCCAGCGCGACGGCGGCGGGATAGGGCAAACGACGGCGCTCGAAGAGCTCGACGAGGGGATGCGCGAGCACCGCCAGCATGACCGCGAGCACGATGGGCACGAGGAGACCGCGGGCCCAGATGAGCCCCATGAGGATGAGCGCCACCGAGGCGAGCCGGAAGGTCAGCCGACTGGTGACCGTGCTCCCCGGCAGTGTGCGTTCAGGCGGGAACGAGCCAGGCGTCATCCACCACTTCCTCGGACCCTTCGTCGGCGAGTGTGCCGACCATTTCTTCGAGCTCGCCGCGGCGAGCCTCCGAGAGCTCGACGAGCTCTGTGACCACGGCCGGCAGGTCGTCACGGACGGCGGCGAAGTCGGCGGGGCCGAGGTGGAGCAGCACCGCGCCGCGGGGCGCGGCGACGGACGCGGTGGTCGCGGCGCCGGTCAGGAGCGAGAGCTCACCGAAGACGTCCCCCTCGTGCAGCACCGCGACCCGGGCTCGGCCGTCCGTCGCGGCGTCCGTGACCCACACGTCCGCCTCGCCGTGCAGCACCACGAAGAGGCCGGGCGGGGGTGTGCCCTGTTCGACGACGAGCGCGCCCGCGGGCACGGCGTGCAGCACGAAGCGCTCGGCCACCGCGCTCGGCAAGACACCCCCGGGCAGGCCGCGGAAGATCCGGCTCGTGCGACCGAGGTTGGCGAGGAGCCGTTGTTTGACCAGCCGGGTCAGGTGCGCCACGACCCCCGGATGCTCGTGCCCGAGCTGCTCGACGGTCTCGGGGTCCAGGCGCCACGCCAGCACGGGCTCCAGAGCGACGACGGATGCCCGCCGCGAGACCGAGGTCAGCACGGCCATCTCACCCACGAGCGCGGGGGCGCCCACCTGCGCGAGCACGACCTTCTCTCCCGAGGTCTCGACACGCTCGACCTGCACCTTGCCCTGCGCCAGCACGAAGACCCGGCGGTCCTCGTCGCCCTGCCGCACGAGCCGCTCGCCCGGGGCGAACCGGGCCTCGACGAGCGCCCGCGCGAGCGCGACGAACTCCGGCGTCGGGAGCGCCGAGAACAGCGGCATCTCCGGCAGGATCGCCTCGTCCCCGGGCAGGACCCCGCTCGTATCGACCCCGAGACGCACCGCGGCGTCGATGCGGGCGTCGTCGTCGCCGGGATCCACGAAGGGACGCGCCGTCGGGATCGGCGGCGGGCGGCGTGTGCCCCCGGTCGTCCGCTCCGCGCCGTAGCGCTGGGCGAGCCACGTCAGCAGCTCGGTCTGTCGCGCGCCCTGGAGGTGGCGACGGATCAGCGCGAGGGCCGCATGGAAGTGCCCGCGACCTCCGGCGATGCGCGCCGTCGCGACCCACACGGCCGTGGCCGCCGGCACACCGAGGGCATCGAGGCGAAGGGCCAGGGCCACCCGCGCCCCCAGAGAGGCCGGCTGCGCGGCGAGGGTCTCGCACAAAGGGACCAGGTCGTTGCGGTGGGAGGTCGCCATGGGGGGAGACCGTACGCGGCACGCGCCGACCGGGCAATCTTGGGGGCGGCCCGGGAACGACGAAACTTTGGAGTCGGACGTGCCGATGTTGGAGCAACGGTCACGTCGACCGCAGAATGCCCGGGTCCATCGGTTCGAGGGTCACGTTGATGGCGGTGAAGAAGAAGGTCGGGATCGTCGGCGGAGGCATGCTCGGGCTGGTGCTCGCGCATCGTTTGTCGCAGCGCGGTCACGAGGTCACGCTCATCGAAGCGTCCGAGCGACCCGGCGGTCTCGCCGGCCCGTGGTCGGTCGGCGGCGTCACGTGGGACCGCTTCTACCACGTGATCCTCATGTCGGACCTGCGCCTGCGTGGCCTCCTCGAGGAGCTCGGCATCGCCGACGCGCTGACGTGGGGCACGACCCGGACCGGCTTCTACACCGACGGTCGCCTGCACTCGATGTCCGACACCGTCGAGTTTCTGCGTTTCCCGCCCCTCGACATGCTCGGCAAGCTTCGGCTCGGCGGCACGATCTTCTACGCGTCGAAGGTCCAGGATTGGCGGCGCCTCGAGGGGATCACCGTCGAGGACTGGCTGCGCCGGTGGTCCGGGGACGCCACCTTCGAGCGCATGTGGCTGCCGTTGCTCCGGGCCAAGCTCGGCGACAACTACACGCTGGCGAACGCGGCCTTCATCTGGGCGACGATCCAACGCATGTACGCCGCGCGGCGCTCGGGGCTGAAGACCGAGCGCTTCGGCTACGTGCGCGGAGGCTACGCGCACATCCTCCAGGCCCTCGAGGCGCGCCTCGCGCAGAGCGGGGTGCGGACCCTCTGCGGCACACCCGTCGCGCGGGTCTTCAACGGCCCACCGGCGCGGGTCGAGTTCAAGGACGGCCGCGAAGAGAGCTTCGATGCGGTCGTGCTCACTTTGCCGGCCCTGCGTGTGCCCGACCTCTGCCCCGAGATGAGTCCGGGCGAGGCGAGTCGGCTCCGAGCCGTGACCTACCAGGGCATCGTGTGCGCCTCGGTCCTGCTCTCACGGCCGCTCGGCGGCTTCTACGTGACGAACATCACCGAGCCCGACGTGCCCTTCACGGCCGTCATCGAGATGAGCGCTCTGGTCGACCGCGCCGAGCTCGGCGGGCACCACCTCGTCTACCTGCCCAGGTACCTGACCCGAGACGCGGAGTTCTGGTCGAAGTCCGACGCCGAGGTGCGCACCCTCTTCCTCGCCGGCCTGCGACGCATGTACCCGGACCTGCGCGACGACGAGGTCCTGGCCTTCGAGGTCGCGCGGGCCCGCGACGTCATGGCGCTCCCGACGCTGCACTACTCGACGGCCCTGATGCCCCGGTGTGAGACCTCCCTGCCGAACGTCTTCCTCATGGGCTCCGCGCAAATTGCTGATGGGACGCTGAACGTGAACGAAACGATCGGCCTGTGTGACCGGCATCTGCCGACGCTCGAGGCCGCCCTGGAGCGTGGCTGATGTTGGGATTCGGTGCTTCGGAGAGATTGCCGGCGGCGGTGTCGTTGGACGCCGACAATCAGTGGTCCTACATGAAGACCCATGGCGACGCCGGCTGGGAGTCGTTCCCCAGCTACCTCGACGTGCTGGTGCCCTACACACTCGACCTGCTCGACACGCTGAACCTGCGGATCACGTGGTTCGTCGTCGGCCAGGACGCCGCCCTCGAGCGCAACAGGGATGCGCTGTCGCAGCTCGTGCCCCGGGGCCACGAGGTCGGCAATCACTCCTTCAAACACGAGCCCTGGCTGCACCGCTATTCGCGGGCCGAGTTGGAGACGGAGCTCGGCGACGCCGAGAACGCGATCGCCGACGCCTGCGGTCAGCGCCCCATCGGCTTTCGGGGGCCGGGCTTCAGCCTCAGCACCGACGTGCTCGAGGTCCTGGCGGCGCGGGGCTACTTGTACGACGGCTCGACCTTGCCGACGTGGATCGGACCTTTGGCGCGTGCCTACTACTTTCGCGCCGCGAAGCTGACGGCCGAGCAGCGGGAGGAGCGGAGCATGCTCTTCGGTCGCTTCGACGAGGTCTTCCAGCGGAACACGCCGTATCGGTGGCGCCTGCCTTCGGGCGCGCGGCTGCTGGAGCTCCCGGTGACGACGATCCCGGGCCTGAAGACCCCGTTCCACCTGAGCTATCTCATCTACCTCGCGCGCTTCTCCACCGCCGCGCTCGAAGCCTACTTGCGTGTGGCGATCGAGGCCTGTCGAGTCACCCGGACGCCCCCGAGCATCCTGCTGCATCCGCTGGACGTGCTCGGCGGGGACCAGGTGCCCAGCCTCCGCTTCTTCCCGGGCATGGACCTCGACGGCCCCGCGAAGCGCGCCCTCTTCGTCCATGTCCTCGGGCGCCTGTCCGAGCACTTCGACCTGATGCCGATGAACGCCTACGCCCGAAAGATCGACGCGGCCGGCGGGCTCGCCGAGAAGGCGGCCGCCTGAATGTGCGGCTTCGTGGCGTTCCTCGATCGGACCGGGAGACCCGTCTCGGCCCCGCTCCTGGAGCGCATGGCCACCACCATCGACCATCGCGGCCCCGACGGCGCCGGCGCCTGGTTCGAGGGCGGGCTCGGCCTGGCCCATCGACGCCTCTCCATCATCGACCTCGCGACCGGTCATCAGCCCATGGCCGACGTTTCGGGCGAGCGTGTGATCGTCTTCAACGGGGAGATCTACAACTACGTCGAGTTGCGTCGGGAGCTCGAGAACGAGGGCGCCCGGTTCGCGACCCAGAGCGACACCGAGGTCATCCTCGAGCTGTATCGTCTGTGGGGCGAGGACGGCCTCTCCGAGCTCAATGGCATGTTCGCCTTCGCCCTCGTCGACCGGCCGGCGAGACGCATGCTGGTGGCGCGAGACCCCTTCGGCGTCAAGCCGCTGTATTGGACGCAGCAGGCCGGATTCCTCGCCTGGGCGTCCGAGATCAAGGCGCTGTTGGCCCATCCGGAGATGGCCGCGCGCGCCGATGCGACCGGCCTGCGTGACTACGCCAACCTGCAGCTCGTCGTCGACGACGGCACGCTCTTCGAGGGCGTTCGCAAGGTGCTGCCCGGCCACTTTCAGCGGGTCGATCTGCGCACGGGCGAGGTCGTCGATCGCACCTACTGGGAGCCCAGTTGGCACGTCGATCCGGGCCTGACCGAGGACGCCGCGGTCGAACAGACGCGCGCCCTGCTGGAGGACGCCGTTCGCCTTCAGGTCCGCAGCGACGTGCCCCTGGGCGCACACCTGAGCGGCGGCACGGACTCGAGCATCGTCTGCACGCTGGCGGCCAAACACTGCGCGCCGCCCCTGCATGCCTTCCACGGGCGCTTCGCCGAGGGCAAGGCGTTCGATGAGTCCGAGTACGCGCGGTCCGTTTCGCAACGCATCGGGGCCTCCCTCCACGAGGTCGTGCCGACGGAGCGGGAGTTCGTCGAGCTGATGCCGCGTCTCATGTGGCACATGGACGAGCCGCTCGCGGGTCCGGGTCTGTTTCCGCAGTACATCGTCTCCCGCGAGGCGCGCCGCCATGTGAAGGTCGCACTCGGCGGTCAGGGCGGCGACGAGCTCTTCGCCGGCTACACCCGCTACCTCGTCGCGTACCTGGAGCAGGCGCTCAAGGGCGCGATCCATGAGACGAACGACGAGGGTGAACACATCCTCGGGCTCACGAGCATGGTGTCGAGCCTCCCCGAGCTGCGAGGCTACGGCCCCCTGCTCCAGCGCTTCTGGCGCGACGGTCTCTTCGGCCCGATGGACCGCCGCTACTTCCGGCTCATCGACCGGCTCGAGGACTCCGCCGATCTCTTCACACCCGAGTTCCGGGCCACGCTCGCACCGGAGGCGGTCTTCGAACGATTCTCGGAGCGCTTCAACCGACCCGATACGCAGTCGTACCTGAACAAGATGTTGAGCTTCGACCTCACGGTCGTGCTCCCGGCGCTGCTGCACGTGGAGGACCGCGTGAGCATGGCCGTATCGCTCGAGTCCCGTGTCCCGATGCTGGACCCGAGGCTCGCGGAGCTGACCGGACGCATCCCCCCGCGGGTGAAGCTGCGCAACGGGCGTCTCAAGCACCTGCTGCGTCAGTCGTTCCGAGACGATCTGCCCGCCGAGGTCTACCATCGGAAGAACAAGATGGGCTTCCCGGTCCCGCTCCACCTTTGGGCCCGGGGCGAGGCGGGAGACTTCTTCAAGGACATCCTCCTCTCGGAGCGGTGCCGGAGTCGGGGACTCTTCGACACCGTCGCCATCGAGCGTGCGCTCGCCGGGAGTGAGCCCTTCAGTCGTCGGCTCTGGGGCGTGCTGTGCCTGGAGCTTTGGTTCGAGACCTTCTCTGTTGCCGCCGCGAGGTCATGATGCCGTTTACCGCACTGCCCCCCTCCATCGAGTCCTGGAGAATCCGCCGCATCGCCGTCATCGGTCCCGGCATCGTCGGCATGCCGATGGCCGCCTTGCTGGCCGATGCCGCGCGCCGACGGGTCTTCGAGCCCGACGCGTCGGTGCTCGTCGTGCAGCGCCGTTCCCCGACATCGGCCTGGAAGGTCGAGGCCATCAACCGCGGTGAGTCTCCCATCGGGGGGATCGAGCCGGGTCTCGAGGCCCTCATCGACCTCAACGTCAAAGCCGGAACGCTCTCCGCCACGGATGACTACGAGCGGCTCGCGGACGCCGACGTCGTGCTCGTGTGTGTGCAGACCGACAAGCGGGGCCTCGTGCCGGACTACGGCCCGCTCGACGGCGCCCTGGACGGACTCGCGCGCGCCCTGACTCGGCGCCCCACGGGCAACCTGCCGGTCATCGCCATCGAGTCCACGCTCGCGCCTTCGTCCATGACCACGCTGGTCCGGGAGCACTTCCGTCGACACGGCCTCGAGGAGGGCCGGGACGTCCTCCTCGGCAACAGCCCGAACCGTGTCATGCCGGGCCGCCTGGTGGAGCGCGTCGCCGAGGCCGACAAGCTCATCGGAGGCCTGAGCGAGATCACGCCGCACCTCATCGAGCACGTCTATCGAAACATCGTCACGCGGGGCACGCTCCACCGCACGACGAGCATGACGGCCGAGATCGTCAAGACACTCGAGAACGCGTACCGCGACGTGCGCATCGCCTTCGCCGCCGAGGTCGTGCGC
>JBMOFP010000072.1:0-30305 GCA_049318805.1 Bradymonadia bacterium | reverse complement strand
CGGAGCCGCCCGTGGACGACAAGGGCCCTGCCCCGGCGCCGGCGGCCGAGACACCCGCCCCTGTGGAAGCGTCCGCGCCGGCGCGCGAGGCCGCGGCCCCCGCGCCCGTGGCGGAAGCGCCGAAGGCCGCCCCGGAAGAGGCCCCCGCGCCCGCTGCGGAAGCGCCGAAGGCCGCCCCGGAAGAGGCTGCCGCACCCGTTGCGGAAGTGGCCGAGGCTGCCGCACCCGTTGCGGAAGCGCCCGAGGCTGCCGCACCGGCACCGGATCCCGCCCCCGCACCCGTTGCGGAAGCGCCGACGCAACCCCAGGTCCCGGCCATCGAGGCCGTTGCTTCCGCGGAGGCCGTGATCGCGGACGCCGCGGCGAACACCGGGTCGGACCTCGACGAAGCCTCCGGAACGGATTCCGGGGACGACGAAGACGAGACCTCGACGACGAACGACGCCCGCTCGAACGATCGCAAAGGCAAAAAGCGGAAGAACAAGAAGAACCGGCGGGGTGGACGAGACGCGGGTTCGATTCCGCCCGCGGCCGCGCCGAAGCCTGTGGTTCAATCCGCCGCGCCTGTCGCCGTTGCCGCGCCGTCGGCCGCCGCCAGTGTCTCGAGCACCGCGACGACGGTCCCCGTGGCGCCCGCGCCAGAGCCCGCCCCGGTGCGCGCGCGGAGCTCACTCCCAGGGTCCGATCGACCGATTCGAATGTCGATTCCGCCGGGCGGCGCGCCGGAGGACGACGGCTGGTTCGCCGAGGGCACACGCCTTGCGGAGTCGAACTCGGCGGCCATCGATGAATACCACCGCGCCGGCGAGAAAGAGCGCAGCACGTTCCCTTGGGTCGTCGCGGGCATCGTCGCGACTCTCGGCCTCGGGTACGCGCTCGTGGTGGCCGGGCAGAAGGACGCGCCACCCGCGCCGCCCTCGACGCCGCCCTCGACCGTGGCGTCCGCCCCCCCGCTCCGCGGACCCGGCCATCGCGGCGCTCGGGGTCTCCTCAGTCGCGCCCCCGACCGTGCCGCCGACCCAGGTCGCGATCGTCTCCGTCGCCACACTCGCGCCGTCGGCCCCGTCGGTCGCGCAGGCGCAGTCTCCGGCCGACCTGAAGCGCCTCGCCGCGCAACAGGCGGCCGAGCGCAAACTCGCTGAAGCCGAAGCGAAGCGGGTCGCCGCACAGCAAGAGGCCGAGCGCAAGCGGGCCGAGGCCGAGGCCAAGCGGGTCGCAGCGGAGCAGGAAGCCGAGCGCAAGCGGGCCGAGGCTGAAGCCAAGCGGGTCGCCGCCCAGCAGGACGCCGAGCGCAAGCGGGCCGAGGCTGAAGCCAAGCGGGTCGCCGCCCAGCAAGCCGCCGGCGCTCGACGCCCGCCCCCGCCGCCGAGCGCAGCGCCCTCCGTTGCGTCTCGAGCCCCCGCGCCCGCAGGGCCCGGCGCCGACGCGCTGGTCGCCGACGGTCGCAAGCTCCTGCGCGAGGCCCGCTATGCCGACGCGCGCCGCGCCTTCGAGCTCGCGGTCAAGTCGGACGGCCGTAACGCCAGCGCCCACGCGGGCCTGGGAGATGTGGCTTTCCAGGAGCAGAAGTTCCCGGACGCCATCAAGCACCACACCAACGCCGTCCGCTTCGCGCCGAAGAACGTGGACTACTTGCTCGCGCTCGGCATGGCCTGTTTCAAGGCCGAGAAGCTGCCGGAGGCCAAGTCGCACTGGCAAAAGGCGACTCAGCTGCAGCCCGGCAACGAGAAGGCCGAGAAGTACCTGAAGCTGGTCGAGCGGCGCCTCGGTAACTGAGACGGTCGACCCTCGGGCCCGCGTGAGGGCGTTGGGGGCGAGCGAGCGAACGCCGCGCGGGCGCTCGGTCAGAAGGGCGTCGAGAACAGCGCCTGAGCGCCCCCCTCGGTCGGCGCCAGGCCCGCCGTCGTCGGCGCGCCGCCGTCGTCGTTCAACAGCAGGGTGACGCCGCCGCCGAGCGCCGCGGCGCCGACGACGAGCGCGGCCGCCGCCGGCCACTTCGTATTGTAGACCTTGGGGCACTCGTCCCGTCCACGCCCGTCGGTGCAGGTCACCTGACCCTCGAGGTGAATCAGGTAGCCCCCGATGCCGAGGCCGACCGCGCCGCCGACCGCGAGCCCGATGCCGAGGCCCCGGTGACTGCTGCCGCCCCCCGCGGGCTCGACCGCTGCGGGTGCCGCACCGGGCGCCGCCGCAGCCGCAGCCTCGGCCGCCTTCGCGTCGAGCTGGAGCAGGAACTCCTGGGTCGCGGGCCGGTCGCCGACCGTGAACTTCTTGGTCTCGGGCAGAAAGCCCGTCTTCTCGAGCTTGATCTCGTGCTCGCCCCGGGTCAGCGCCAGCTTCACGGGGGTCTGCCCGACCGACTTGCCGTCGACGAGCACGGCGGCCCCGGGCGGGTCGCTGACGAGCGTCGTCTCGACCGTGGGCGGCGGCTTCGGCGCGGCGATGGGCGTGGCGGCGGGCGCGGGACGCGCGAACTCCGGCTGGACCGCCGCCACCACCTCGGCGATGGACTTCTCGACCTCCTCGGTGGCGCACAGCTCGCAGTCCCGAGACGCGTCCTTCACGGTGTCGGTCGCCGAGTCCCAGACCGTGAGCGTGACACGGTAGATCTCGTCGGCGTTCGTGACCTCACCGGTGATGACGAACCGACTCTTGGCGGCCGCGGCGACCTTCTCGAAGCACGCGGAGTCCGTGCAGCTCTGCACGGTGTAGCCGGCGGTCGCGAGGCTCTTCTCCGAGGCCCCGGCGTCCTGAAGCGCCACGTGCGCCTCGAGGGCCGTGCGGAGCTTCTGGTCGAAGCGCTTGCGCACGGCCGGGGGCACACCGTTGTCCACCCGCAACCCGGGCGTGACGCCGTTGGGCTTTTCGGCCGAGGCCACCGCGGGGACCAACAGAGAGAGCGTCACGGCGAACAAATGCTGGGCGTTCAT
Organism: Bradymonadia bacterium; assembly: GCA_049318805.1. Classification (GTDB taxonomy): domain Bacteria; phylum Myxococcota_A; class Bradymonadia; order UBA7976; family UBA1532; genus CANLBD01. The sequence continues at coordinate 27,375 of JBMOFP010000072.1, read as the reverse complement.
TCCAGAGCCTCGAGGGTCGGAGGGCGCGCATTGTCACGGGCCGTTGCGGGCCGGTCAAGGTGCGCATCGCCCCAGTACGAAGAAGGCGGCCGCCGTCAACCGTCGAGGCCTCTGTCGGGCACGCCGCCCGGGGCCGGCGTGACGACCTCGACGGTCGCCACCAGGCTGTCCTGGGAGCGCTCGGCCTCTCCGCCGGACGCGGGCAGCCTCAGGGGCAAGGTGACGGTGAAGGTGCTGCCGCGGCCGAGCTGCGAGAGCACGCGCACCCGGCCACCGAGCAAGTGGCAGAGCTCCCGGGTGATGGACAGCCCGAGGCCCGTGCCCCCGAAGCGCCGGGTCACCGAGCCATCCGCTTGGCGGAACTTCTCGAAAATGCGGGGCAGGTTCTCGGGTTCGATGCCGATCCCGGTGTCGCGAACCTCCAGGCGCAGCCGGCCTTGCTCGAGCCCCAGGCGAACAGCGACGGAGCCGGTGTCCGTGAACTTCACCGCATTGGACAGGAGGTTGAGCACGATGCGGCGGAACTTGTCTCGGTCGAGATTGACCTCGGCCGGAGCCCCTCCCAGATCGCTCGTCAGCTCGATCTGTTTGCGCGTGGCCACGGATCGGAAGTCGTCGACGACGTCCGCGACGACCGGACCGGGCGCGAAGGTCTCGGCGACCAGGTCCATCTTGCCGGCTTCGATCTTCGACAGGTCGAGGATGTCGTTGATGAGCGCGAGCAGGTTCTCCGCGTTCCGGAAGACCTTGGCCACGTTGTCGCGGGAAGCGCCGCTCAGGGTCCGGTCCGTCTCGAGGACGAGCTCGCTGAAGCCGATGATGGCGTTCAGCGGCGTCCGCAGCTCGTGGCTGACCGTGGCGAGGAACTCGCTCTTGAGCTGGTTGGCGTGCTCGAGCGCGACGTTGAGCTCCTCGAGCTCGACGGCCTTCCGCTGAATCGCCATCTGGTTGGTCTTGATGGTCTCGATGGCGCGCGCATTGTTCACGGCGACGGCCATCTGCAGGACGACGTCCTCGATCAAGTGGATGGCGTCCGCATCGAAGCGGCTGAGCCCGGCGAGCTCGAGCACCCCCATGAGCTCGTCCTTGTAGAGGATGGGCACCACGACCACGGAGCCGATGTCGGCGTCGACCGTGGCCGAGACGATCTTCATCGCGCGGCGCGGCACGTCGTCCGCGACGAAGACCTCTCGGGTACGGGCGACCTCGCCGACCAGGCCGTCCCCGAAACGAATCACCTCGGGTGTCGACGCCCCGCGGGGCACGGCATAGGTCTCCGCGAGCAAGAGCTCCTCGCGACCCGCGACCTTCAAGTAGATGCACCCGGCCTTCGCCCGTGTGGAGCGCGCGAGTTCGACGAGAGAAAACCTCAGAATTTCATGGAGATAGACGTTCCGATTGAGGCCGGTGACGACTCGATTGTAGGCGGTCTGGCGCTCACGGACGCCGGCGAGCGTCCCGGCGAGCCTGTTGAACGCCCGCCCGACCTCGGCGAGCTCGCGTCCACCGGCCTCGACGGTCGTCTTCGGGACGAGGTCGCCTCGTTCCATGGAGGCGGCCACGTCGTGTAGGGCCCGCACGTCTCGCTCGAGCCCGGCGACAAAGAGCACGATGAGGCCCACACATGCGGCGGCGCCAACCACCGCGACGCCGACGAGCACCTGCCAGAGTGTGTAGCGGTGACTCCGGACGACGGTCATGTCCGTGTCCACGTCGCGGTCGAGGTCCGTGACCAGCGTGTCCGCTCCGACGCCGAGCAGGTGGATGGCGTCCTCGCGGCGGTCGATGAGCTCCCGGAGCAATCGCGCATGGCTTCGCCGCTCCCGCGCGAAGGCCTCGCCGCGCGCAGCCAGGGACTCGACCTCGGCGACCACGTCGCGGGCCAGCTGGCTCGTGGCGCCTCGCGGATCCTTGAACACGGCGACACGGTCGACGCGCAGCCGCGAGAACGTCTCACGTTCGATCGCGTCCACGTCCGACGGGACCTCGGGTACGGCGACAAAGAGGGCCAAGACCGCGAGGTAACCCCGGATACGCCCCGCATCCTCACGAAGCGCGTCGACGCGCTCGGCGAGTGTGGAGGCGCGCGTGTCCAGGGTCCGGGCTTCGTCCTCGAGTCGCCGGGCCGTCGCCTCGAGCACCGCACGCTCCGTGCCGTGGGCGTCGATCCAGCGCTCCGAGGTCGACCGCAGCGACGTGGCCAGCGTGCGCATGTCGTCGTGGCTGCCCTGACCGTCGTGGGTCATCAGCGACTTCGCGGCGTCGATCCTGCCCTCGAGGACCTCGTGCTGACGCACCAGCTCCGCCTGAAAGCCGGCCGACTCCGTGCCCCGACCGATTCGGTCCTGGGCGCGTCGGATCCGGTCGAGGGACTCGCGGATGCCCGCGCGCGCCTGGCTGCGGGCGAGGTCTCTCTCGACGAAGCGCTCACTCGCTTCGAAGGCGCGCGAGATGGCCCAGTGGGAAACGACGACGAGCGCGGCCGCGGTGAAGAGAGCCACCACGAAGAGGATCGCCATGCGCAGGCGAATCGTCATCTGCGCGGGCCTCGTTGGGTCATGGACGCGCCGGAGTCGTCGGAACCCACGGAGGCGAGAGCACCGGCGCCCGCTCCTTGTCCCGCTGGTTGCGCTGCAGCTCGATCTCGGAGAAGAGCGTGGCGGGCGCGACCGTACTCACGGGGACGTAGCCGCTCTCGGCGCCGCAGTAGCCGTTGAAGATGCCCTCCTCTTCGCTGGCGGCCACGATGCGGCTCACCGCCGTGAGCGGCGTGCCCACCATCTCGACGCCGCGGACGAGGGTCTCGGCGCCTGTTTGGGCATCGACCCGGAAGACCATGCGCGGGGTGCCCTTGAACGCCTGATAGCCGTAGTTGCTCGTATTCGTCGAGCCGCCAGTGATGTCCCGAATGATGAGGCCGTAGGGCTTGCCCTGCTTGCGCGCCTCCTCGACGAGCATCTCCTTCAAGCGTGTGCGGGGGACCCGCCGCGCGCTCTCGACGATGAGATTGCCCATCCGAGCGACGGGTCGATGGGTGCTTTGAGCACGCCCGTGGCCGTTGCTCCGCGGCGCCCCCTCGACCGGGGTTCGACCCGTGAGGAAGGTGCGCAGTACGCCGCGCTCCACGAGGACGACGTTCTGGGACGGCACGCCCTCGTCGTCGAAGTCGTAGTGTCCGTTCAGTGAGACCTGCCCCCACTTCTCGCGGGTCGGATCATCACGCACCGTGAGGAACTCGGGGAGGATCGGCTTGCCGAGCTCGCCCTTGAACGTGCGGCCCTCGTTCTCGTCCTTCTGCCGCTCCCCTTCGAGCCGATGCCCCACGGTCTCGTGGAAGAAGACCCCGGTGGCCTCGGGCTCGAGGATCGCCGGCCCCGTATACGGATCAGCGACCGGGGCGGCCGCGAGCGCGCCGAGGTTCGCGATGGCCTCGTCGACCATCCGCTCGAGGCCCTTCTCGTCGGGGAGCTCACCGGGCGTGCGGCCGTAGAGGGTCTGGCCCTGGTCGAGCAACATGCCGTCGGGCGCGCGCGCCATGGCCGACATCGCGACGGAGTAGAGCACCTCTTCGCGCTGCACGGAGGTGCCCTCGCTGTTGAGGACGTACACCCGCTGGTGGTCGGCCGAGAATCGAAGCGAGCCCTCGATGATCCGCGGATCGCGCCGAAAACGGGCGGTCACACGCCGCACGATGTCCGCCCAACGCGCGCGGTCGGCTTCGAGACGCAGGGGCTTCGCGGTCGATTGGGTCGGCTTCTCGCGCGAGAAGCTGTCGACATGGCCCTCTTCGACCTCGGTGACCTTCCGCGCCTTCTTGCGAAGGTGACTCGAGAGCGCCTTCTTGTAGGCGGTGTCGGCGAGGAGCCAGAGTGTGCCCCGCAGGGCCTCGGGGTCGTCGTCGATGGCCGCGACGTTGCTCGGCTCGTAGGACGCGGCGTCGTCGAAGCTGAAGTCGTTCGAGTCCGGGGAGCTGTCGAAGACGTAATCGCCGACGCGGACGTCGACCGCCACCGTTCGCCCCCGGTCCTCCTCGGATGCGGAAACGGCCCCGAAGCGCCCCGACACCTGGATGCTGGTGCGGTCGACGAGACGGAAACCGACGAAATACGGGCGCTCGTAGTCCTCGAGACGCAGCGTGCTCAGGGTACGCTCGAGCTCCGCGCGCAGGGCGTTCGCGACGACGTCCCCTCGCGCCGCGTCCCCGGCTTTCGCCTGGACGGGGGGCTTCGCGGGCGCGGCGCCGCACGACCACGGGAGCGTCACGAAGAGGCCGAGGACCGCGACACGCAAAGGACGCACGATTCCAGACATGACGCAGCTCTCTCGAGGATCGGTGGGGAATGCTAGACGGACTCCGCGTCGAGTGTCCAGGTTCCTGGGAAATCAGAATCTCCTTTGAAATCATGATTTTGTGTGGTTCGAATGCCGAGCGTGAGGCCGGTCCGAAGACCCGTGAGCGCCGGAGAGCCGGCCACCCTCGTCGCCCGGCTCGGGCTTCGGTCGGGGGACACCTGGCTCGACAGCGCAGGCCCACACGGGCCCGAGGCGCGGTGGTCGATCCTCGCGCTGGACCCGGTCGAGGTGCTTCGACTCGAGCCGGGCGGTCCGTCGGTCGCGGGCGCGCAGCCCTTCGAGGCGCTCGCCGCCCTGCAGGCGCTCCACGGCCCGGGGCGCTTCGACCCGACTGCGGGACCGTGGCCCCTGGTGACGTGCGCGCTCGCTTACGATTTAGGGCGGGAGATCGAGCGTGTCCCCTCCCTCGCCCGCGACGACGTCGACCTCCCGCTCCTTTGGGCGGCCCGATACGAGGCCGTCTACGTCTACGACCACCTCTCCGGCACAGGTGAGGTCGCGGGCAGCGACGCGGCGGCCGTCGATGCGTTGGCGCAGCGCCTCGAGCGCGCGGCGACGCGCCCGTCGAGGGCCGCACACTTCGCGGCCGGACCGGTGGAGTGCGCGGCGTCCGAGCGCGAGCACGCCGAGTCCGTCCGCCGGATTCGCGCGCTCATCCACGCGGGCGACGTGTACCAGGTGAACCTGACGACCCGCTTCTCCGCGCCGCTGGGGCCCGACGCGGATCCGTCGGCCCTCTTCGAACGTCTGCGGACCCGCAGCCCCGCCCCCTTCGGCGCCTGCTTCCGCTTCGACGCGGACCGGGTCGTCGCGTCGATCAGCCCGGAGCGCTTCCTGCGGTGGTGGCCGGACGGCCGCGTGGAGACCCGACCGATAAAGGGGACGCGGCCGCGCGGGCGCTCTCCCGCTGAGGACGACGCCCTCGCCGAGGCGCTGCGCCGCAGCGAGAAGGACCTCGCGGAGCACGTGATGATCGTCGACCTGGAGCGCAATGATCTGGGGCGCGTCTGCGAGGCCGGCAGCGTCCGGGTCTCGCGCCCGTGGGGCCTCGAGACCCACCCGACGGTGCACCACCTCGTCAGCGTCGTCGAAGGCCGCCTCGCGCCCGAGGTGACGCTGCCGGAGCTGCTCCGCGCGACGTTTCCCGGGGGCAGCATTACCGGCGCACCGAAGGTCCGCGCGATGCAGACGATCGAGGCCCTGGAGCCTTCTCGCCGCGGCCTCTACTGCGGCGCGCTGGGCTACCTGGACGCCGCCGGCGGGGGCGACCTGAACATCGCGATCCGCACGGCCTGGACGGACGCGACCCGGGTCTACTACCAGGCGGGGGGCGGGATCGTTTGGGACAGCGACGCCGCCGAAGAGTGGGCCGAGGCGTGGACGAAGGCGCGGGCCTTCATCGACGTGTGCGCAGGGCGCTGACGCCCGACGACTATTGCTTGGACTTCAACGCCTTCCAGACGCCCGCGCCGTGGTCCATGTCGTCGTAGCCCCACTCTCCATCGAGAGAGCCCCCGTCCTTGGCGATGCGAAAGACGGCCCGCCCCTTCTGCGGGAACACGGCGGCGGCCGAGTTGCCGGGCTGAATCCACTCGACCTTGAGCAGGTCTCCGACGATGTCGCCCCGGACCGTCCCGTTGTGTTCGGGCCCGCGCGGGTGTTCGTACCGACCGGTCACTTTCGGACCGTCCTGCAGGAGGTCCATGTCCCCGAACTCCTGGCTGTACCAGCGACCGTTGAGGTTGACCCCGGGGATCGCCGGCCCGGGCGTCCAGGCGGAGTGCTCCGTCTGCGCGCCGCCGCACGCCGCCAGAGGCGAACCGAGGGCACAGAGGAGAGCAAAGGGGCGGAGGGCGAGGCGGATGGACGCGAGGGACATCTTGAGGCTCCGAGCGAAGGGATAAGCGATGGGTGTGTCAAAATCCGGGCGAGGTTTCAAGTCGAGGTCGACCCTCTGAGGGGCTGAGTGACCGCAGTCGGTCGACGAGGCGCGCGTGCAACGTGTGCCCCGCGCCGACCGCTTCGACCCTCAGCTCGAGGCGGCAGGGCAGTCGAGCCAGGTCCCCGAGCAGGTCGAGGGCTTTGTGCCACAAGGGCTCGCGCTCGAAACGCAGCGGCGTCTCCGGCACCGGCCAACCCGAGTCGTCGAGGCCGATGCAACACGTCGCGTCGGCGCCGAGCGCCCGACCTCGCGCCCGGAGTGCATCGACCGTGGAGACGAAGCCGAAGGTTCGGGCTCGCGCCAGGCGACTGCGCGTCTCGGGCACGCTCAGGTCCACCTCGAGGCGCCCGCCCGCACATCCTGGCCATCGCGCCTCGACCACCAGCAGCGGGCTCAGGCCGGGTCGAGCCTCGGCGACGATACGGCCGTCCACGGCCTCGACCACGATGGCCTGCTCCAGGCGAAGCGCGGGTGTCGGAGGACCGGGCACGACCAGAACACGGGCCTCGAGGGCCTCGAGAAACGGCGCCGCGCTGCCGTCGAGGATCGGCACCTCGTCGCCTTCGAGGCTCAGGTCGAGGTCATCGAGGTCCGCGAGGGTCAGCGCGGCGAAAAGATGCTCGACCGTGCCCACGGACCGACCTCCGAACCCCACGGTCGTCGCCAGCTCGGTCGCCGCGGTGGTCCAGCCTTCGCGCGGCACGCCGTCGAATCGCCACCCAGCGCCGAGGCGCCCCGGCGAGACCCGCACGCGGGCGCTGCGGCCGGAGTGGAGACCGTGCCCCTCGAAGACGACCGCCTCTCGGAGCGTGCGTCGGCCGGGTCCATGAGAATCGCGGCTTGCAGCGGACATGCAGGCGGCTACAGTACGGCCTCACCCTGCGCGCCGTCGCGGGTCGCCGCTCAGGAGACGCCATGTTGACCGTTCGATTCGCCCTTTGCCTCGCTGTCTTGCCCGCTTGCGGCGCGTCTGAAGAGACGTCCAGCGGCGCCGTCGCCGATGCGGCCGTGGCCGCGCCCGACGCCGCTGAGGCCGTCTGCGACGAGGTGACACGGCGGGCGGTCCTCGAAGGCCCGTTCGAATGCGACGCGGCGCCCGAGGTCGTCGAGGTTCAGGGTGAGACGCACCGTTTCGCCATCTTCAAGTACGAGGCGAGTCATCCGTTGGCGACGGTCGACCGTGCTTTTCCGTGCGCGGCGTCCCAGGGCGAGTCGTGGGAGGCCCCGGACGAGCGCACAGCGGCGTGCTCTCGCGAGGGCGTACGGCCCTGGCACTCCGTCCGCTGGTCCGACGCCTCCGAGGCCTGTGAGGCCGCCGGCGAGGGATTCCGGCTGTGCACGAACGCGGAGCTGACCCGCGCCTGTGAAGGCCCGGACGGCTACGCGTACACCTTCGGGAACACCTTCGACGCCCAGGCCTGCAACATTCGTCAGGTCTACGAGACGGGCGGGTCCGCGAGTGAGGCGCCGACCGGCGACTTCGCGCAGTGCGTGAGCGCGGAAGGGGTCGTCGACATCAACGGCAACGTCTGGGAGTGGAACGGGGACATCGACGCCGCGGATCGGGACGCCCACATCTACCAGGGCGCGGGCTGGCGCATCATCCCGGAGATGCACCGCGAGACCGACCAGACCTGCGCGAAGACCGTTCGTCTGCCGGGCCTGTCGGCGCGCAGCTTCGCAAGCTCGAACGTCGGCTTTCGTTGCTGCAAGAATCTCTGAAACGCGACCGCGCGCCAGGCCAGCGTCTCCGATAGATCACGGAACAACGGGTTCTCTCGGGGGGTCGAAGTCCTCATGCGCATCGAGTTGCACCCCCGCTGGCTGATCCTCTTCGTCTCGTTGGTGCCGTTGTTCGTGCTCAGGGGGCACCGAACCGGGCTCATGGTCTGGGGCGGTGTGGTCTTCCTGCTGCTCACGGCCGCGATCTTCTGGCTGCCCCGCCGTGTCGCCGCCGCCGAGCGCACCTTCCAGCGGGACGCGCTCAAGGCCCTCTCGTCGCGAGACTTCGCCGGCCTCGAGGCCCTCGTCGACCGCCAACGCTTGCTGCGCGCGTTCGGACGCCGCCATCTGCTCTCGGAGATGCGCGCCCTGGCGGCGAGCGCGTCCGGGCGACACGAGGAGGCGCGCACGCTCTACCGACGCGCGCTCGACGAAGCCCCCGCCGACGAACGCACCCGGCTCGAGGTCAACCTGGCCGGCGAAGAGCTGGCGACCGGGCAGCTCGCCGAGGCCGAGGGCCGGTATCGAACCGTGCTGAAACGCCGCCCGGACCTGCCGATCGCGCTGTCGAATCTGGGTCGACTGCTCGCGCAGCGGGCCTCGACCTCCGACGAGCTCGAAGAGGCCATCGGCCTACTCCGGCGCGCCTTGCCGATGGCGGACGCCCGCGAGCAGGCCGACCTCGAAGGGGCCCTGGCGGAGGCCGTCTCCCGTGCGCGGACCGGCGGTGGCGCCGTGGCCCTCGGCCGGGGTCCCGGGTGAGCGCGCACACATTTCTTTACCGCAACGGCCTCTGATCCGTACCTTCGGACGTGGCCCTCATCACCCCTACGGAACGCGCCGAGCTGCTCGTCGTGTCGGACCTGCACCTGGGCTCGGCGCTCCGGGCGCCGTTCGACTTCTCCGCCCGCCGGAGGCTGGTCGCCCTGGACCGCGCCGTAGAGCGCTTCGTCGAGCATCATCGACTGAATCCCCCCACGGACGCCCGCTGGACCCTGGTGCTCAATGGGGACACGTTCGACTTCATGCACATCGACCTCCGCCCGGAGACCGACACCTCGCTGTCGGCGGATGAGCGTGTGTACGGCATGGAGTACACCTCGGCGCGGGCGCGGTGGAAGCTCGCGGTCATCGCCCAGACCCACAGGCGCGCCTTCCGTGCCCTCGGTCGTTTCCTGGCCGACGGTCACAGCCTCGTTTTTGTGGTCGGCAATCACGACGCCGACCTGAGCTTTCGTCGGGTCCGTCAGGAGCTCCGCGCGCACATCGCCGCCGAGGTGCCCCACGCGCAGCGTCGAGCGGTCATGGCGCGCATCAGCGTGTCGCGTTGGTTCTACTGGGCGCCCACGCTGGCGTACGTGGAGCACGGACACCGTTTCGACCCGTACACGACCTTCGACGACCCGCTCGTGCCCAGGGCCTTCGGTCAGGCCACGCGCCTGGCCCACAGCTTCGTGCACCTCTCGTCGCGGTTCTTCGCCAATCGCGTGCGCACGCTCCCGCTGCACGACCTGGACACCTGGAGCATGGGCGACTTCTGGCGGTGGGCCCGGCGCAAGGGCAACCTGCCGCTCAGCGTGCTCGCGCGCGAGTACCTCGCCCTGGGTTGGCGATGTGCACGCATCGCCCGCGAGACCCAGCGGCGGTTGCGCGAGCGGCTGGTCGAGACCCAGCGGATTCGACACCGTCGCCTCCGTGTCTTCTCACGACTGACCCGGCTGCCGAAGGAGTCGCTCGAGCGCCTCGAGGCCATGGGCGTCGCGCCGATCTCGACCCGCGTGTGGGGCGTGATGCAGGCGCTCTACATGGGCCATGTCGGCGTGGGCCTGCTCGCCATCGTGCTCGCGCTCGGCAGTGAGCTGTTCGTCGAAGGGCTCGCGGCGCGACTCCTGGCGCCGCTCGGGGTGCTGCTCGGCATGGGGGTGCTGCTCAGGCTCTTGTCGGCACTGCGGCCGACCTCGGACGCCCACGACCGCCTCGCCCACGCCGCGCGCCGCGTTTTCCGCTTCACCGCGGCCCCCGTGGTGGTCTTCGGACACACCCACCGTGCGGTCGAAGAGGCGCTGAGCGCCGAGCCGACACGCGGTCGCGGGGCCCGTCGGGTGCGCTCGCCAGACTCGGCCCGGACCGACGACGGCATCTGGCTGAACCCGGGCGCATGGGAGCACGCGTGGCGCCGTCCCGCGTCCCACGACGACGGGTGCACCTGCGGGCTCCGGTTCGCCCACGTGGCCCGGCCGATCGCCGACGAGAGGGTTCAGGCGAGGCTCGTCCAGTGGTGCGCGTGGCGGGGTCGGCCGGTGACGCCGACAGGCTGAGGTCAGGGGGCGGCGTCAGGCCTCGTCGGGCGGAGTCTTCACGGCGAGAAACTGGTACATGGCCTTGAAGGTGTCCGGATACTTCGCCTCGTAGGCGTTCCAGGCGTCCAGGTCGCTCTGTCGACTCTCGCCGAACTCCGCGCGGAAACGGAGGTCCACACGCGGATCCTCGAACGTGAAAACGAGGAACTTCAGGCCGACCGCCTGGAGCATGCCGGCGACCTCGGCGAGGTCGAACTGGTGCTCCTGCACGTGCAGCAGAAGGTCGCGGCACTCGCTCGTGGAGTAGAAGTCGCGGAAGCCCATGATCCGCCGGAACGCGTCTCGGTCTGCATGTTCGAGGACGAACCGGCGCAGGGCGCGGACGTCGGAGAGCTCGGTGCCGAGACCGAGCTGCTGCGCGGCGGCGCGACCTTCGTTCACGCTCGCCCGGGCCGCTCGGCTGTAGAGCGCGAGCTGCGCCACGCCCCCGGGCTTCAGTCGCGAGACGACCGCGCGGAGACCCTCCATGGGATCGGCGAGGTGGTGCAGAACCCCGGAGCTGTAGACGCGGTCGAAGTCACCGAGCCGATCTCCGAGCTGCTCGAGGTCGAGCAGGTCCGCTTGAGCGAAGTGCACGCGCCCGTCGACACCAAAGCGCTTCGCCTGGCGCGCCCCGTAGGCAAGGCTCCGCCGACTCAGGTCGATGACGTGGACCTCGAGCTCAGGGTGCATGACCGCGAGGCGGATGGGCTCCTGACCCGTGCCGCCGCCGGCCACGAGCACCCGGCGTGCCGGCAGCATGGGCGTGGTCGCGAGGCCCGGCCAGCGCATCCGAAAGCTCGCATCCCAGGAGCGAGGCTCCACACGCAAGACGTCGGTCCAGCGCGGATAGGGATTCGCCTCGTACTGGGCACGGACGGCGATTGAGGTCTCACGCTCGATGGGCAGCAGGGTGGGCATGGACGCCGCGAGGGCCCGCTCCTCGTTCGGTGCGTCGACCGTGCGCCGCAGCAGCGGTCCGAGGTGCGGGTGCCCCGAGAACGCCGCCTGCAGCGCTGCGACCGCCGGGTGGTCCAGCAGCGGTCGCCAGCACGCCCAACGGAGCACGTCGAACGCCTCGACAGGGGCTTCGCTCGACCCGATCCGCTCGCCGAGCGCGTCGACCCGGACGGTCTCGCCGGGGTGCTCTTCGAGCACATACTCGGCCGTGAAGGCGTTCGCCGCCAGAGCGGCCGCGAGGCCTTGGAGCGCCGGGGTATCGTGCGCGTCGAGCAGCGCCCGACGCAGCCAACGAAGACGCACCTCGAAGCCGGCCTCGGCCCCCACGGTCGCGCGGAGCAGGGCCAGCAAAAGTGTGTCCCCACCCACGGCTTCGAGGGCGTCGGTTTGCGTCGGCGCGTCGACGGTGCGCGGGAGGCCTGCCCACGCCGGGTGAGCGCGCAGCAGAAACTCCGCGGTCGCGAAGATCGCCGAGCCGGGGATCGTGCCGTCCGTCAGGGCGCGCGTCAGGAGTCTCTCCAGCGTCGCGACCTCGGCCATGACCCCCGCATCGGCGTAGGGAAACAGCCCGATGAAGTGGGCGAGCGTGTCGACGCTCTGGGGACGGACCTGGAGCGCCTGCCACACCAGAGTCGCGGCGCGATCGAGCTCGCCGCGGCGCTGGACGAGGCTCGCCAGGTCCGACAGCGCCCTGAAGTGGGTCGGGACCAGCTCGAGCGCGCGCTCGTAGGCCTTGCGTGCTTCCTCGTCGCGGCGCTGCTTCGCCGCAAGGTGACCCTGGTTGTGCCAGGCATCCGCGTAGTCCGGCCGCAGTCGAACCGCCTGGTCGAGTGCGCGCTTCGCGTCCTCGGGCGCTTCGTCCACCAGGAGGTGACCCAGGTTGTTCCACAGGTCGGCGGAGCGGGCATCGATCGCCAAGCCTCGCCGATACGTGGCCTGAGCCTCTTGCGACAGCCCCAGCTCCTGCTGGGCGGACCCGAGGTTGCACAGATAGACGGCGGACCTGGGCTCGAGCTCGATGGCGCGCGAATACGCCGCCACGGCCCCCGTCATTTGACCGAGTCGCTGACGCGCCAGCCCCAGGTTGTTCCACGCGTTGGCGAAGCCCGCCTGAGCGGAGGTCGCCTTCTCGAGGAGCGGCAGGGCCTCCCCGGGTCGACCGAGATCGATCAGGGTCGCGCCCAGGTTGCTCTGAATCGTCGGGTTGTTCGGCTCGAGGGCCAACGCACGCGCCTGCGCTTCCGCGGCCTCGGCGGGGCGCCCGAGGGTGCGCAGGATCACCCCGAGGTGGTCGTGATAAGGCGCCACGCGCTTCCGACGCTCGATGGCCTGACGTACGAGGCCTTCGCCCTCCGCGGCGCGCCCGGTCTGATACAGGAGCACGCCGAGCAGGTGCAGCGCCTCGTCGTTGAACCGGTCACGGGCGAGCACGCCTCGATACAGCGGCTCGGCCTCGGCGAAGCGGCCCGCCTGATGGTGCGCGTGTGCCTGTCGGAACGCGTCGTTCACCGGTCGCCCCGGGAGCACGACGGGGCGACTGCCGTTGCGACCGTTCCCCTTGCTCACGGCGTGCGGCCCTCCCCGAGCTGCGCGTGCAATCTCGCCACGAAGGCCGCCTCCGCCCGAAGATGGAAGTTGTGCCCGACCTCGTCGCAGGTCTCGTCCAGGACCCGCGCCGTCTGCCGAATCTCGCCGACGAGCGCGCCCTTCGCATAGGGCACTCGAATGTGGAGCTCCTGCAGTGCTTCGTCGAAGTGAGCGACGATCAACGCGTGAAGGCGTGCCACGTCGGCCGGGTCGTGCGCCGACATGGCGACGGCGTCCGGAAACTCGGCCTGCAACACCGCGCGTGTCTCGGGCTCGACCCGGTCCCACTTGTTGAGGATCAACCGCGACGGGATGGTCTCGGCGCCGATCTCCGCGAGCACACCGTGCGTGACCTCGAGCTGAGCGCGGAAAGTGGGGTCCGAAGCGTCCGCGACAAAGAGCAGAAGCGACGCCTCGCGCGCCTCGTCCAGCGTGGAACGAAAGGACGCCACGAGGTCATGCGGCAGCTTCTTGATGAAGCCGACGGTGTCGGAGACCAGAATCCGCGGTGTGGTCTCGGGGTGCAGCGCCCGGACGGTCGCGTCCAGCGTGGCAAAGAGCTTGTCGGCGACGTAGACATCGCTCCCGGTGAGGGTGCGCATCAATGAGGACTTGCCGGCGTTCGTGTAGCCCACGAGGGCGACACGACGCGCCTCGGCCCGGCGTGTGCGGCGGGTGCCCTGCTCCAGCTCGATGCGCTCCAGCTCCTCACGAAGCTGAGCGATGCGGTCCCGCACCTTGCGGCGATCGAGCTCGATCTGCGACTCGCCGGCGCCTTTGCCCTGCTGCCGCTCATTGCCGCGTGAGCTGATGCGCATCCGCGGCACCTGGTAGGTCAGCCGCGCGATCTCGACCTGGAGCCGGGCTTCGCGACTGCGCGCGTGGCGATGGAAGATCTCGACGATGATGCCGGTCCGGTCGAGGACCTGGGCGTCACAGGCCCGCTCGAGGTTGCGCGCCTGGCTGGGGGAGATGTCGTGGTCCACGGCGACGAGCTGAGCGCGTGGGGGGGCGCCGTCGTCCGGGCTGGCCGGGGGCGCGTCGTCGTCATCACGCTCCAGCGCTTCGCGTCGCTGCCGCGCCTTGTCCCGAGGCTTGGCCGCGAGGGACGCCGCGTCGGGCACCTCCCCCTTCCCGCCCGTGAACGCGGCGAGCTCGACGAGCTTGCCCTCGCCCAGAACGGTGCCGGTCGCGATGGTCTGGCGTCGCTGACTGACATGGCCCACGACCTCGTAGCCCAGCGTCTCGAGGAGCCGACCAAGCTCGGCGATGGAGGCGCGGTGGTCGGCGTCGTCCACCCCGGGGAGCTGAACGGCAGCCACCACCGCCGTAGGTCGACGGTCTGAGGAGGTGGTTTCGTTCATGGCGCGGGAGTCTCGCACCGCGCGACGTGCGGGAGCAACCACGCGACCAACGGATCGAGCACTTCGGCCTCGAGGTTTCGACCCATCACCAGGTCGATGTGGCCCCGTTCCACCAAAAGGTCGAGCGGAAGCGGCACCTCGGGGGTGGGTTGGCGCAGCGCGCAGGCGCGTGGCGGGGCGATGTGGTCGAAGCGCCCGGCGCAGACCCAGACCGGCACTCCGCTCTCGCGCACCTGAGCGCGGGCTTGCGCCATCGGGCCGCGCGCCCCGCGGACCTCGTGGCGCACCCTCGAAACGAGCTCGTCGAGCACCGCGCCGTGCACGGGCCCGACGACCTGGGCGACAAAGCGCCGCAGCGTGACCGGGCTGACGTTGGAAGCGCGGCCGAAAAAGGACTCCGGCCAACCGCGCACGCGACCCGCCAACGGCAGGACGAGTCGCCCGAAGAACGAGACCGGCACACGGACGCGCGAGAGCAGCGGGCGCAGGAGCACGAAGCCGGCGGCGCCGACGATGATTTCAGGCGGGACGTGGGCGGCGCGAATCGGGCTGCCCAACGCCATCAGCGCCGCGATTTTTGGCCGTGTCTCCGGGTTGGCCACGAGCTCGTAGCCGATGAGGCCCCCCATGGAGTGTCCGAGCCAAAGCACCCGCGCACGTCCCGAACGCGCTCGCACGGCGTCCAGAGCGGCGGGCGCGTCCTGGTGCACGTAGGCATGGTACCCACGCGCCCCGGGGGGGCCCCGTTCGCTCTCGCCGGCGCCCCGCAGGTCGAGGGCGTACACATCGAAGCCGCGCGCGGCCAGCAGCGCGGCCATCGGCTGCTCCTCATCGACCCCGAAGGTGCGGGCGTTGCACGTGACGCCGTGGCACAGGAGCAACGGGGCGCCACCCGCCTCGCCGCCCGCAGCGGCCGGCCAGTGATGCAGAGCCAGTCGTGTGCCGTCCTGGGCCTGGACCTCGAGGCGCTCGGGCGCGCGCCAGGGGCGCAGGTAACGGCGACCCCAGAAGCGCACGTGAAGCGCCGTGGCGACGACCAGGGCCACGACGAGGCCCGCCAGCAGGACCAGTGTGTCCAGGTTCACGGCGCCCCCCCGACCGTCAGCGCGGCCACGCCCCGGGCGGCCCCGCGCGCATAACGCACCTCGACCACGGTCCCTGGGGGACTGGCTGCGACGAGCCACGGGAGCAGTGTGGAGTCCTCGACCTTCGTCTCTCCGAACTTCAGGACGACGTCGCCCGCTTGCAGACCCGCGCGCGCCGCGGGCCCCTCGGGCACGACGCTCTGAATCAACGCGCCGTAGACCCGCTGAAGACCGGCCTCGGCAGCGGCGCCGATGCGCACGGGCTTGACCACGAAGCCGGCGAAACCACGAACGAAGCGCCCATGGGTGCGCAGGCTCTCGACCACGGTCTCGACCTGTTCGATGGGGGTCGCGAACGAGATCCCTTGAGACCGCGCCAGCACGGCGGTGCTCAGACCGACGACCTGCCCTCGACCATCCACGAGCGGGCCACCCGAGCTGCCCGGGTTGAGGTCGGCGTCGGTCTGGATGAAGTCGGCGTAACGCGGCGTGCCGTCGAATCGGCCACGCCGCCCGGTCGCGCTGACGACGCCGACCGTGATCGTGCGGACCATCTCGTGGGGGTTCCCCAGGGCCGCGACCCAGGTGCCCGGCAGCAGGCTCCCGCTCTCGGCGCGCGGGGGCGGGCGCGGCCAACTCAGCGCCTGCCCTGGCGGCAGCGGACCCGACACGCCCGTGCGGTCGACCCGCAGGAGCGCCACGTCCGTCGTCGCGTCGCGACCGATGAGCCGTGTCGGCCACCAGACCTCGGCCTCGAAAGAGACACGGACCTCGGGGGCATCACCGATGAGGTGGTCGTTGGTCACCACCTCGTCGTCCTGGCTCCACACGAAGCCGCTGCCGAAGTGCGACGCGAGGAAGCGCTCGCCCTCTCGACGACCCGCGGTGACCCGCACGACCGCCGGGGCCACCGACGCGAAGACCGCGGCGAAGTCCGGGCCACCGACGCCGACCGCCTGCTGTGGCGCGGGTGCACGGCTGCAGCCGAGCGCGAGCACACACGCCGCGCCGACGCTCGCCGCTCTCACCCGCGGGCCTCGACGAATCGCAGCTGCAGCTCGTACACCACGGTCGTCAAGAGGCGCTCCTCGTCGGCCGTGAGATTGCCGCGGGTCTTCTCGCTCAGCATGATCAGCGTGTCGATCACGTGCTTCGCGCCCTCGAGATCCTTCTCCAGCGTGCCCCCGTCCGGGTCGTCCATGAGGCCCAGTTGCAGGAGTGCGGCGGCGTTCAGCGAGAGCACGTGGGTGCTGAAGACCATGGAGTCTGCGGTGCGTTCCCGCCCAGGGTTCGCGTCGGGGGCCGGCGCGGCCTCGACGGTGCCTTCCTCGGTTGCGTGAAAGACGCGGCGTTCTGACATCGGATCGGACCTCCCGGAGTCGAGGCCCCCGGATTCAGGGGCCGACTGAATCCGTAGAGACCGCACGGGGCAACGTCAAGCGAAGCACACCGTCGACGTACTCTCGGCTCTGGCCATCGAGGGCAACGGGTCCAGACAACGGGAGCGTGCGCGAGAACGGGCCGTACGCCCGCTCGAGGCGGTGGACGTCCTCCGCCCCATCGCACGGGCACACCCGAACGCCCGTCACGACGACGCTGCCGTGCTCTTCGAGCACCTGCAAGGTCTCGAGCTCGACGCCGGCGAGGTCCAAGCAGACGTGGAAGGCCGTCGGCGTCTCGTAGACGTCGGCCAGCGGTGTCCAGCCCAGGGCCCCTTCGGCCGGACGCACGAGGTCGTCGAGGAGCTGGTTCATCCGCTCCCGAAGTTCCAGGAGCGAGTGCAGCGAGCCCCTCGACGCGGTCAATCGTCGTCCTCGACGTCGTCCTCGTCGTCGTACGGGAGGTCGTCGATGTTGATGACGGGCTTCTGGATCAGCGGGCGTGGAATCGACGCCCTGCGGGTCGAGACCTTGACGATGGGGATGGACGTGACGGCGTGGCTCGACGACAGGTCGGGCAGGCCCGCGAGGCGTGTGTTCACATCCGCGCGGCTGACCAGCCCCTTCTCGATGTGACGCTCGACGACCCGACGGTCGATGAGGAAATCGGCAGAAGGTTTCATGGGCTCCTCGGAAAAAGCCGCGGGAGTCTGCTTGCGACCTCGACCAATGTCAACCGCGAGCGTTCGTCCATTCTGGCGCGGCCCGATGCGGAGCCCCCAAGGGGTCGGGAATGTCCCCGGACCCGGGCGCGGTTGACTCCGCGCGGCGGCCGGGATACTTGCGGCCGCGCTCATCGTGCTCAGGGGATTGCCGTGCAGACAGACGTCCGATTGTTGAACGAGCTCGTCCGCCGCGAGAGCGCGTTCGTCGAAGACATTCTGAGCGAGGTCAACAAGGTCATCGTCGGCCAGACGCAGATGGTCGAGCGGGTCATTCTGGGGCTGCTCACGGGGGGCCACATCCTCCTCGAGGGTGTGCCCGGCCTGGCCAAGACGCTGACCGTGAACACGCTGGCGACCACGCTGAACGCGCAGTTCCAGCGCATTCAGTTCACGCCGGACCTGCTCCCGGCCGACCTCGTCGGCACGCTCATCTACCACCCGCAGACGGGCACCTTCACCCCGAAGAAGGGCCCGGTCTTCGCGAACATCATCCTGGCCGACGAGATCAACCGCGCGCCGGCCAAGGTGCAGAGCGCGCTCCTCGAGGCCATGCAAGAGAAGCAGGTCACGCTCGGCGACACGACCTACCCGCTGGCCGAGCCGTTCATCGTGATGGCCACCCAGAACCCGATCGACCAGGAGGGCACGTACCCGCTGCCCGAGGCCCAGATCGACCGCTTCATGTTGATGGTGCGCGTGGGGTATCCCACACGCGACGAGGAGCGGGAGATCGTCACCCGCCAGCTCAACCCGAGCCCCCCGAGCGTTCGACGCCTCGTCGAGCTCGAGACGCTGCTCAACGCGCGCAAGACCATCGGCGAGATCTACCTGGACGACAAGGTCCGCGAGTACGTGCTCGACATCGTCTTCGCGACGCGCGAACCCGCCCGTGTCAAGGCCCTCAGCGACATCGGACGTTTCATCCAGTTCGGCGCCAGCCCCCGCGCGAGCATCTGGCTCGCTCGGGCCGCGCGGGCCCATGCTTTCATGAAGCACCGGGGATACGTCGTGCCCGAGGACATCAAGGCCATCGCCCCCGACATTCTGCGGCACCGCATCATCACGACCTACGAGGCCGAGGCCGAGGACGTCACCAGCGACGCGCTCGTCGCCCGGATTCTCGAGGCCGTCGAGGTGCCCTGAGCAGCGGAGTCCGTCGATGGGCGAGCTTTCCCGAGACCTGCTTCGGCAGATTCGGAAGATCGAGATCGTCACGCGGCGATTGGTCGACCAGCAAATGGCGGGTCAGTACCACTCCGTGTTCAAGGGGCGCGGCATGTCCTTCGACGAGGTGCGCGAGTACGCCCCCGGGGACGAGCCGCGGCTGATCGACTGGAACGTGACGGCGCGCACCGGCGTGCCGCACGTGAAGCGCTTCGTCGAAGAGCGCGAGCTCACGGTCCTGCTCGTGGTGGACATGAGCGGGTCCATGAGCTTCGGCACCACGCGCTACGAGAAACGAGAGGCCGCGGCGATGCTGGCGGCGCTCATGGGATTTTCGGCGATTTCGAACGGCGACCGCGTGGGGCTCGTCGCGTTCACCGACGAAATCGAGGTCTTCGTTCCGCCGAAGAAGGGGCGCAAGCACGTCCTGCGCATCATCGACGAGATCCTCACCCTGGAGCCGAAGCGCCGCGGCACAAGGCTGTCCGCCGCCCTCGACTTCGTGGGGCAGGTCGCACGGCGCAAGAGCGTGGTGATGCTCATCTCCGACTTCCTGGACGGCCAGTTCGAGCGCGCCTTGCAGATCGCGGCGCGTCGGCACGACCTGATCCCGCTGAGTGTCTCGGACCCCGCCGAAGTGACGCTGCCGGACCTGGGCTTGCTGTTGCTCGAGGACACCGAAGGGGGCGGGCTCCTCGCGCTCGACTCGGGCTCGGCCGGTGTGCGGAACGCCTGGGGCGCCGCGGACGCCGCGCGCGTGGCGGCCCGCGACAAGGCGCTCAGCCGCCAGGGCGTGACACCCATCCGGGTCTCGACCCGCGACAAGGACTATGCAGCGCCGCTGGTGAACTACTTCCGACTCCGCGCGAGGCGAGCGTGAGCGCCGGCCCGGTGCCCTTCGCCGCGCTGGTCGCGCTGTGGGCCGCAACGCCCGACGCCGGCGGCCTCTTGCCCGCACCTGTGGGCGCGAGCGCGTCGGCCGCGCCGGCCTCCGCCGCCCGACCCGCCCAGGGGCCGCCGCCCGACGTCGCGATGACCTGCGCGCCCGAGACCGTGAAGGTCGGGCAGCCGCTCCTCTGCACGCTCACGGCCGTCCACCCCGACACGGTGTCGGTCGTGGTGCCGCTGCCCAGCGGCGCGGTCGAGGCGGAGCCGGAGTCCGCCGGCGGTGAGCCCGCCGCCGTGACCCGGACCCGCCCCGATGGGCGGCTCGAGACGATCCGTCGTTTTGTGCTGCGCGCGTTGGAGCCCAAGGCGAGCCTGCGGGTGCCGGCCTTCGAGCTGACCTGGGTCGAGGCCACGGGGGGTGAAGGTCGCCTCGAGGTCCCGGCGCGCAAGATTCCCATCGAGCGCCTCCTGCCCGGCGAGGACGACCCGCGCCCCCGCACCTTCGCCGCTCCGCCCTCCGAGGCCGCCGCGTTCGTGCAGCGTCTGGGCCCGGTCGCCTTCCGCACCACAAACTGGTTCGCGCTGATCGCCACGGCGGTCGTGGTCGCGGGCGCCCTCGGACTCGGACTCGGGTGGCTGGTGAAACGCTGGTTGGACGCGCGGCGTCGCGCCGCGATGCCGGTGGTCGACACCCGGCCGGCGCATGTCATCGCCCTGGAGAAGCTCGAGCTGCTCGACCGTGAGCATTTGCCGGAACAGGGGCTCGCGAAGGCCTACTACTTCCGCCTCTCGGAGATCGTGCGCGACTACCTCGAGCGGCGGTACAGCTTCGGCGCGCTCGAGATGACCAGCGACGAGATCCGGACACACCTCGCCGTCGCCGAGGCCGCGGCCCGGAGTGGCGCCCGCGGCACCGCCGACGCGGCCGTCACCGCCGAGGGCCGTCGAGCCGTCGAGGCCTTCCTGGACGAGACGGACCTCGTGAAGTTCGCGGACTTCGCCCCGACGGAGAGCGCGGCGGAGACGGTCATGCGGGCGGCGCGCGGCATCATCGCGCTCACGCGTGCGCCGGACGTCTCGTCCGTCGCGCCCACCGCCCCCGCCCCCGCCAAGACCACGGAGACCCGCGCACCATGATCTGGCCGGACTACTCCGCGTGGGCCTGGGCGGGCCTGGCGCTCGTGATTCTCGCCACGCTGGTGGTGTCGGGCTGGTCGTGGTGGGCGCGCTGGTCCGATGCCGTCGGCATGAAGTTCCCCACGCGTGGGCGGGCCACGGCGGTGAAGCGCGGTTGGCGCGCTCGGCTGGTCCACCTGCCGCTCGTCTTGCGCATCGCCGCCGTCCTGCTGGTCGCCGTCGCCGTCACGCGGCCCCAGCTCGCGAAGGACGAGACGGCCGAGGTCGAAGGCATCGACATCGTCGTCGCTCTGGACCTGTCGGGCTCGATGCACACCGTCGACATCTCGGACCAGGACCTGGTGCGCCTGCAGAACCGGGGCATCGAGCCAACGGACCGGTTCGCCGCGGCCCTCGAGACGCTGCGCAAGTTCTTCGCGTCCCGGAAGTATGACCGCGTCGGCCTCGTGGGCTTCGGCAAGGACGCGTTCCTCTTTTTTCCCCTCACGCTCGACTACGGCGTGATGCTCCGTGTGCTGCAGGGGCTCAAGCTCGGGGACATCGACGGCTCCGGCACCGCCATCGGCAACGCGCTCGCCATGAGCCTCTCGCGGCTGAAGGAGAGTGAGGCCAAGACGCGGGTCGTCATCCTGATCACGGACGGCGAGGACAACGGCAGCAACGTGTCGCCCATGGAGCTGGCCCGAGAGGCGGCGCGGCAGGACATCAAGGTCTTCACGATCCTCGTCGGGAGCGAAGGGGACCAGCGTCAACCCACGGACATGGTGGACTTCGCGACGGGCAAGCGGCTGTACCAGAAGGTGGCGCAGCCGGTGAACCCGAAGCTGCTCAGCGACATTGCCGAGGCGACGCGGGCGAGCTTCTACCGCGCCACGGATCCCGACTCCCTCGAGCGTGACTTTCAGACCATCCTCGACACGTTCGAGAAGACCCGGCTCGTGGACTACGCCGCGGCCGAGCGCACCGAGCTCTTCAACCGATTCCTCCTGCCCGCCATCGCCTTGATCTTGTTGGAGATTCTGCTCTCGCAGACGCTGCTCCGGAGGTTTCCCTGATGCGATGGGGTAGCCCCGAGCTGGCCGGCCTGCTCGTTCTCCCTGTCCTCGCCGTCTTGGCGTGGATGTACGGCGCCCGCGCACGCCGTCAGGCCCTCGCCCGCGCCGGCGAGATCCAACTCGTTGCGCGTCTGCTCGCGGCCCACCTGCCTCGCCGTCGGTTCATCCGGCAGGTTCTGCTCGGGCTCGCGTTCGTGTTGCTGTGTGTCTCCGCGCTTCGCCCCCAGCTCGGCCGACGCCCGGAGGCCCTGCGACGCACGGGCGTCGACCTCGCGATCGCCTTCGACATCAGCAAATCCATGCTGGTGAAGGATGTGCTGCCGTCCCGGCTGGACGCCGCACGCCAACGCCTGGGCGAGCTCATGGCGCGCCTGTCGGGGGACCGTGTGGCCCTGGTGCCTTTCGCGGGCGTGGCCTTCACGCAGAGCCCGCTCACGGCGGACAACAGCGCCATTCGTCTTTATCTGCAGAGCCTGAATCCGGGGCAGATGCCCGTGGGCGGCACGAACCTGGCGGCCGCCATCGACGAAGGGGTGAAGGTGCTCACGGGCCGCGGCGACAAGGCCGAGACCAGCGGGCGGAGCCAGGTCCTGTTGCTCGTGACCGACGGCGAGGATGTCGCGTCGGCGCTGGGCGAGGCGGCGAAAAAGGCGGCTCAGAAGGCCGCGGAGGCCGGTGTCCGCATCTACGCCATCGGCGTGGGCACGATGACGGGCGATCCCATCCCGCTCTACGACAACGCCGGGAACCACGCGGGCTACCAGCAGGACAGCACCGGGAAGCCGATCTACAGCAAGCTGAACCTGAAGCTCCTCGAGGAGCTCTCGCGCCTCTCCGACCCGGCGAATCCCAACGAGACGCGGGTCTTCCTGGACGACGGCCAGACGCCCGTTCTGGACGCGGTGCTCGGCGCGCTCGAGAAGCAACAACGCACCACGCTCGAGGCCTCGATTCGTCACCAGTACGGGGAGCGGTTCCAGCTCCTGCTCATCCCCGCGCTGCTGCTGCTGCTGGTCGAGATGCGTGTCCGCGAGCGCAGAAAGGTCGCGGCGTGAGACACCTGACTCTCTTGCTCGTGTCGCTTTCGCTCGCCGCATGGGGTCCGTTCACCTGCGACGACCCGGCGGTCGAGAAGGCGCGCAAGGCCTTCTCGGAGAAGAACTTCCCGGCCGCGGTCTCGACCCTGGCGGAGGTCGAGGAGGACGCACCCGAGGTCCACCTCGCCCGGGGTCTGGCGCTCGTCTCGCTGGAGAAGGCGGAGTCCAACGAAGCCGCCACGACCTCACTCGACCAGGCCTATCGACTGGTCGCCGAGCGCAACGCCGTGCTCGCCGGGGACACCCCCGAGGTCGTCCGTGAGCGTGCGCGGCTCGCGGACCTGCGCAAACGCGTCGCCTTCGCCCGCGGTCTGCTGGCGATGCAGAAGCAAGAGTGGGCCTCGGCCCTGGGCGAGTTCCAGCGGGTCGTCGAGCTCGACCCCACGGACGACGACGCGCGGTGGAACCTCGAGGTCGCTTACTTCCGTCTGAATCCGCCCTGCCGACTGCGCGACGACGACCACGAGCCCGACTCGTCGTCGAACGAAGCGGGCCCGTGGAGTCCGGAGAAGTCGAAGGACCGTGTGCTCTGCCCGAACAACGAAGACTGGTACGTGGCGGACGCCGCCCTGGGTTCGTCGCTGTGGGTGAGCGTCGAGGGTGAGGTCAAGCCGACCGAGGACGACGACGACACCCGCGCGCTGACGGTCGAGCTCTTCGCCCCATCGACGCCTTTCGAAGCGGTGGGACGCGCCCCCATGGAGCCCGCGGCGAAGGGCCGCGCGTCCGTGGGGTTCCGCGCGCTCCCGGAGAGCGGTCCGTGGCGCGTGAAGGTCTCGGGCCCGGGCCGGGCCGAGGTCAAGTACACGATATCATTGGAAATGCCGCCCCCCTGCCCTGCGGACGACGACGCCGAGGACAACGACGCGCTCGACACACCCGTCGACGTTCAGGACGGGCAACGGCCCAACCTGAAGGCCTGCCCAGGGGATGACGACTGGTACCGCGTGACGGTCCCCGAGAAGTCCAAGCGGGTCGTCCGCCCGATTCACGACCCCGCGCGGGGCGCGCTGACTGTGCAGCTCTTCGACCTGGACGGGCAACCTCGGGGCGAGCCGGGGCCGACCGCGCGCGCGGAGGCGCCGGAAGGGTCGCCGCTCACCTTACTGGCCGTGGTGCGCACGGCCACGCCGCTCGAGAACACCTATGTCCTGGACGTGGGCGACGGCGAGGGCGGTGAGGGCGGCGAAGGCGAGCCGCCCCCTCCCGAGCCCGGTGAGCCCCCGCCGCCCGAGAGCGGCGGCCCCCAGAGCCAGCCCCCGCCCCCGTCCAGCCAGAGCCTCGACCAGGTCGACCTCGACAAGGTGCTCGAGCAACTCGACAAAAACGAAGGGAACCCGCAGCTCGAGAAGCTCTTGCGCTCGCTCAAGACCGTGCCTCGCATGGAGGACTATTGAGACGGTCGACCGAAATCGTCGATCGGCCGCGCGAACCGCGACACCCGGCGGACCCTCTGAGCCTGCGCCTGCACCTGGCCGTGGCCTGGGTCTTCCTGGTCCTGCTCGGCCCCGCATCGGCCCTCGCCACGAGCATCTCGGCCGAGGTGGACAAGCGCGCGCTGCGTGTGGGCGAGACGCTCCGGTACGTGCTGCAGGTGAAGGTGGACCTGAAGGACGGCGTCGAGCCGGCGCGGGTCGAGCCGCCGGACCTGAGCGCGTGGGACGTCGTTTCACAGCAACAACGCCAAACGAACATCGGCGGTCGCTCGGACCAACGCCTCACGCTCTCGCTGCAGCCTCGTCAGGCCGGGCGCCTGAAGATCGAGCCCTTCGTCCTGTACGCCGACGGCAAGACGCTCAAGTCGCCGGCGTTCACGGTTCTGGTGACGGGCGCCGCGCCCGGTACGGCGACGCTCCCCGGGGTGGAGCTCTTCGAGGCCGAGCCGCCACCGACCGACCGACGGCCGACCTCGTTGCCGCCCGGCGCGTTCGACAACCTGGTCTTCCTCGCGTGGGAGGTCGACCGTGCCGAGGTCTGGCTGGGGCAACCCATCACGGCGACGCTGTGGGCCTACGTGAACGCGCAGATCAGCGTGCGGCAGAGCAACATCGGCAACATCGACCTGGACGGCTTCTGGCGCGAGAGCCGACCGCCGAGCCGCGGCGCCGGCGAGTCCGTCAACGTGCGCAACGCGCGGTTCGTACGCAGCCCCGTCGCGCAGTATGTGTTGGTGCCGCTCCGCGCCGGGGAGCTGAGCCTCCCGGCGGTCAAGGCGGACTTCGTCGTGGGCAATCGAAGCCTCTTCGGCGCCCAGGGCGGGCAAGCGGAGTCGCGCGAGGCCGCGCGGAAGCCGATCCGCGTGCGCGCGTTGCCCGAGGCCGGCAAGCCGCCCGGCTTTCGGGGACCGGCCGTGGGCAAGGTGCGCCTCGAGGCCACCGTGGACCAGGCGGTCGTAGACGCCGAGCGTGGCCTCGAGCTGACGGCGACCACGACGGTCGACGGGCACATCGACCATGTGCCCACCCCTGCCCTCGAGACCCCCGACTTCACGGTCTATCCGCCGACGGACGTGGTGCAGCGGGCTCAGCAGGGCGGTCGCCTCGTGGGGCAGCGTGTCACACGTTGGCAGCTGCGACCGAAGCGCCTGGGGGCCCTCACCATCCCGGCCCTGCGGCTGCCCCACTTCGAGCCCGAGTCCGGCACGTGGCAGGTCGCCGTGACCGTCCCGATTCAGGTCGACGTCCGGGGGACTCTGGCGAGCGTCCATCCGCCGAGCGCCGCGCCCACAGGGCCTGCCGCCCCCGCCACGGGCCCTGGGAGGGCCGAGGGCGCCCTGACCGAGGCACGACCTACACTGGCGCCCCTGCTGCCCGTCTCGGACCTCGCGGCGCCCCCGGTGCCGTGGCACACGGAGCCGCTGTACTGGGTCCTCGTGGCGGTCGCGCCGGGGCTTTTCGTCACACGCCGCGTCCGTTCGTTTCTGTCCGCTCGACGCGACGCCTCGGCCGGCGCCCGCGCCGTACGCGACGCCGCCGCGTCGGCGCAACGCACCCTGGCCGAGCTGGGTCGTCAGCCGGCGGGTCGTGAGGGCTTCTCGGCGTTGTCGCGTGTGCTCGTGACCTTCATCGAGGTCCGGTTCGAGGTGACCGCGCGCGGACTCACCCACGACGTGCTGCGGCGCACGCTCATGGCCCGCGGTCTCGGCGACGAGCCGACCCAAGCGCTCGTCCGCGAGCTCGAGAACTGCGAGTTCGCCCGCTTCGCGCCGGAAGCGGATCGACCCCAGGTCCTGGGCGAGGCCCTTCAGCGCAGTCGTGAGCTCATCGCGCGCCTCGACAGGGAGGTCGTCTGATGCGTCCGCGCACGTTCTGCGCCGCCGCGCTCCTGACCTTCTCGGCCGCGCTCGCCCACGCCGAAGACCCGGGACGCAGCTACGCCGAGGCCTTCGGAGCGTTCTCGTCGGGGCGCACGCTCGAGGCGGCGCGCGGCTTCGAGGCCCTCGCGCGCGACACCGACTCACCGGATGCCTGGTATGCCCTCGGCACCGCGGAGCTCGCCGCCGCGCGGTACGGTCGGGCCATCTGGGCGCTCGAACAGGCGCACGCCTACAGGCCCGAGCACCCCGACACGGTCCGCAACCTCGAGGTGGCCCGGGCCATGGTGCTGCGGACGGCCGCGGAGTTCGCGGGCGAGCAACGCACGGTGCTGCCGGGCGACGACGACATGGGCACGGGCCTGGTCACCGCGCTCCCGCCCGACCAGGTGGCCGGGACCTTCCTCATCGGCTGGTCCGGGCTCTTCCTCTTGCTGTGGCGCCTCGAGCGACGGGCCGACGAAGCGCGCTCCACACGGATGAGCCTGGCCGTGATTGGCGCCGGGCTCGTGGCGTTGGTCTTCGGCGGGCTGCTGCTCGGCCGCATCCTGGTGTTGCGCGCCGCGAGCTACGGCGTCGTCGTGACGTCCTACGCCGACGCGCGCGACTGGCCGGGCGCCCAGTACCCGACGGTGGCGCGCCTGCTGGGCGGCGTGAAGCTCCGCGTCCGGGGCGAGGACGGCGACCACACCCACGTCACGTTGCCGGACGGCAATACGGGTTGGCTGGAGACCCGGGCGCTCGAGCGCCTTCGCTACCGCTGAAGCGGCGGCGTATCAGCGCGAGCGACGGCGTCGCGCCAGGCCGAGACCGGCGAGACCGAGGAACCAGACCGCGGTCGAAGGCCCGCCGCCCGTCGTGCTGCACGCCGCGCAGCCCGAGGAGGCGTCCGAGGTGCCGTCCGCACCCGGGCCCGCGTCGCCACCGCCGCCGGGCACGATGGGACCTGTGCCCGCGTCGAAGCGGGGCCCGCCGCCGCCACCGCCGCCACCGCCGCCACCGCCGCCCGGACCGGCGTCGGCTTCAGGCGACTCGACGACAGGGCGGTCCTCGGGGGCGCGGCTGATGCACTGGGCCGTGTCGTTGGACGCCAGCGTGCAGACCTGTCCAGGAGGGCAATCGAAGTTCCAGCACGGGTCGAAGACACACACACCGCCCACACAGCGGGCGTTGTTGTCGCAGGCCACGTTTGCGCACGGATCGTCCGCGCAGGCGCCGGCCTGGCAAGCCTGACCATCGGGGCAGCGCACCCCGGCGCAGTCGTC
>JBMOFP010000071.1:0-30410 GCA_049318805.1 Bradymonadia bacterium | reverse complement strand
CGGTGCGGCGAGTCGATCGTCGCCGGCCTGCTGCACCAGCGCCGGCAGCGTGATGCCACGCGCGGCGGCCTCGGAGAGCGGCTGGACGCGCAGCATCTCGGTGAACCACCGGGCCGTCGCGTTCTTGCCGTTGAGCGGATCGGCGCCGTAGGCCCGGACGACTTCCGGATCGTGACTCACGATGCCGGGATCGATGTCCGTCGGCATCGACAAGGCCGGGACGAATCGGCTCAGCGTGCGCCCGGCGATCGCCTTCCAGGTGGGGACCCGGATGCCGAACCCGAAGAACGGCGAGCTCAGCGCGAAGCCGTTGAGACCCTCGGGTTCTCGACTGATGAAGTGGGTCGTGAGGAGCCCGCCGTGGCTGTGCCCGGCGATGAAACGCGGTCGGTCCGGGGCACCGGCGAACATACGGTCTCGCATCGCCCGGAGTTCACCGAAGTAGTCCTCGAAGTGGTAGCAGTGCCCCCGCCGACCGCCCGAACGACCGTGCCCCCGGTAGTCGAAGCGCCACACGGCGAAGCCGCGTTCGACCAGCTTCGTCGCGACCTCGGCGTACCGACCGCAGTGCTCGGCATAGCCGTGTACGAGAAGAACCGCGGCTCGAGGGTTCTCTGGGCGGTCCGTCTCCCAGTAGATTTCGAGGCCATCCGGCGCTGCAAAGGTCCCCCGCTCACTCGTCCGACGAATGCTCACGCGTGCGCGCCCCTCTGTGCCATGATTCGACGAGACAGGTCATACGAAAGGCTGAAAACCGTGTCAATCCGCATGCTTGTGGCGCTTTTCACGTTCGTGCTCACGCTCGCGACCGTGACCGCACACGCGGCCGACATCTACATCAATGGCGTCAAGGTGACGGGCTCCGTCAAGGGGCTCAGCATCGAGAAAGTCAACGTGCGCTTCGATGATCAGGGCAACGCCCTGATCGACGCCCCGGGCTACAAGATCGAGGTCGAGGCGCCGCCGCCACCGCCGCCCCCGGCCGGGAAGTTCTACATCATCGCGAACGTGGCCGCGCCGGGTCACTACGACGTCGACGTGTCCGCGAACGGCAAGCCCGTGACCCGAATCCCGGCCGGCAGCACCACGTGGCTCACCGAGGTCACGGACAAGCTGCAGGCCGGTCCGAACGGGGTTCTGTTTACCTTCCTGCCGAAGCCGGATGCGCCGACGGTGCCCGAGATGAGCGCCATCGACCTGATGGTCGCGCGCGCCGACCTCAGCGCGGACGGCACCCTGACGGTCACGCGACTCCTCGGCCGGGTCGCTCGGAAGACCGGTCTGCGCATGGCCGAGGCGGTCCCCGTGCAGTTCGAGCTCACCGCCCCGTAACCCGCCACGGGCCGCCGTTCGGGAGCTCGAGGCCGTAGACGCCGTCGCGCTCCACGAGCCACGGTGCGAGCGCGGCCTGCGCCGACCGACCGACACGCGCGCGGCGATGCTCGCCGAAGAGCACGTAGAGGTGACCGGAAGGGTCGCTCGTGAGCCCGTCACGGGGGTCGACCGCGACGGTCGCCCCTGTGTTGAGCACGGCCTTCAGCTGCGGGTCCTCGGGGCTGGGCACTCGCCACTGGCGAACGACGAAGGGCACATCGGCGCACCGGACGTAACACCATTGGTCGCCGACGCGCAGGATCGGCTCGTGGGTCACGGGATGCAGGTCGAGCCCGCGGTCGAAGGCCGCGGTCACACCGGGGTGGGTGAAGGGCTCGCCCTCGTGCCACCAGCGGCCCTCGGCGTCGAGGGAGAGGTCGAGGCCGCGACGCAGCGCCTCGAGCGCGGCCGCGTCGGGCGGGGCGCCGCTCACGGCGCGGCGACTCGCCACAACGAGGCGAAGCGGGGCTCGAGTCGTGTCGGCGCCTGGGCGGCGAGCTCTTCCGCGAGCAAGTCGAGCACGTAGTCGGCGACCTCAGGTCGCTCGCCCCCCAGGCGAAGCCACGCGGACCGAGCGGCAACGCGCGCGGCCTCACGGACCTGACCGCCTTCGAAGAGCGCGCGGTGTGCGGTCTCGAGCGCCGAGGCGGGCAGCTCGCTGGCCCCGGCCAGGCCGATGAGGTCGGCGGTCAAGCGTGTCGCCGCCGTCGCGACGACGCCCGGCGAATCCGCGTTGCGGGGGCCACCGAATCGGACCAGCTCCGCGATGACCTCGGCCTGGGTGCGCATGAGCGCGCATTCGTCGCGACGCTCGGGGAAGCGGCCGTCGAGGAGGGACGGGTGTCGTCCTGTGAGCGCCTCGGCCCAGGCCCGCAAGGAGGCGACGTCGACCCCATCGACGGGGCCGCCGGCCCCCGCCAGCCAGCCGCGTCGGCGCACTCGGCGCAGCGGGTCCGCGGACTCGAGCGCGAGCCCATAGCCCGTGCGGAAGACGAGGGCCAACGGCACGGTCGCCACGACCTCGCGCTCCGCGTCGGCGTCCTGGGCGAGGATGGACAGACCGAGCAGCAACCCGGCGCGCAGGCGCCGCACCACGGACTCGTAGGCGTCCAGGTCCCAGGGCTCGATGCGGTCCGCGGCGAGCGCCATGTTCGCGACATAGGCGAGCTCTGCGAGCACGACCGTGCGGGTCTCCAGGTCGAGCGCCGCCAGCGCGCGCTCCAGGCGACCGTCGTCCCGCAACCAGCGCGCGGGCAGGGCGGGGGTCGGTACGCCGGAAGGCACACCCCGGCGCGCCTGCTTGACCTGGTCGGGGCGCGGCGCGGTGTAGAGCACCAGGGCCTCGTGCGGGTCGACGTAGCCCTGGTCGGCCATGCGGCCCATCCGCCAGCGATAGGCTTGCTCGACGAGCGTGCTGTCGAGGGCCGCCGCCGAGTAGATGAGCAGGTTGTAGCAAAACTCCGGTTGGGCGCGCATGAGCCAGTCCAGCGCGACCTTGACGGGCAAATCGTCCTCGCCCGGATCGGGGAAGACGATGCACAGGCGACGGTCCTGCGTCAGCACGTGCTCCGCGTCGGGCGGGTCGAAGCTGTCGGGGTCGTCGACGACGTGGACCTCCACCGTCTGGCGAAGCGTCCAGTTCAGGAGCTCATCGTCCATGGCGAGCATGCGGCTGCTCACGACCTCGGGCCCAGCCTGCATGAGCGCGCGGAGCCAGGGCTGTAGACGCTCCAGGCTCGGTTCGTCCCCTTGCCAGACATCGAAATCCAGCAGCGCGCGGAACTGCTGCGGACTGGCCAGCGGCAGGAGCTCGGTGCAGTCCTCGAGACCGATGCGTCGAATGATCCCGTAGAGGTCCGCGGCGGGCAGCGATTGGACGCGCTTCTCGGCGTCGACGGGGGTCAGCAGGAGGTCGATGAGCTCGCTGGACGACCGCGCCTTCTGAAGGCTCGTCCGCCATGCCTCGAGATCAGCGGCCCGGGTCCCTCCGACAAGGTCACTCATGTGCGGGTCGCGCGGGCTGCTCGACCGCGCGCACGGCCCTGACCACGGCCGGCGCCAGGGCTTTCAGTTTCGCCAGTCGCAGACCGGGTTCTTCCTGGTCGAGCGCGGCCTCGAAGTCGGGGCGAAGGGCCTGCACCGCACGCTTCCGGCCGTGGAATCGGAGCTTCTCCCAGCCGGGCATCAAGAGCGGGCGTTCGGTGAACTGAACCTTACGACCGAGCACGTACTCCATGGGCTCGAGGGCATCGCCGAGCGCATCGTCCCAGACGAAGTCCTCGGCGCCCGTGAACACGTCGCGCAGGCGAACACCCTTGCCCCGCTTGGACTCCGTGACCTCGTGGATGGAGAGGTGACTCTTCGCGAGCACGTCACGCAGGGCATCCTGGTCGCCGTCGTCGTCCCCCCGCGGGGCCGGGGCCACAGGGACGCCGTCGGCGTCCGACGGCCGGGACACGGCCACCCGACCCGCAGCGTCGAGGGGGTAGTCGCACGCCGCGAAGCTGCGAAAGTGGACCTCGTCGGCGCCGGAGACTGGACCGAAGGCCTCGAGCGCGGCCGGGCGAAGGCCCGAAGCGTCGAGCACGCTGTCGGCCGCGGCCAGGACCGCCGTCGCGTGGTACCCGAGCCACGCCGAGACCGTGTCGAGCTGACGACTCTGCCGCTTGCGGGCTTCGTCCTGCTCGAGGTGGCACTTCTTGTACTTCTTGCCGCTGCCGCAGTGACAAGGGTCGTTCCGGCCAGAGTCTGCCACGATGCTCCCTACTCGTTTCGGGGCGCCTGGGCCCGCGTCAGAGCTGCCACGAGAGACCGACGCCGAAACGCACGATCTCGTCGTTGAGTCGGCCCTCGAGCGAGAGCCGAAGATTCTGCACGATGTCGACGCCCACCATGGCCGCGCCGAGGAAACCCGAGTCCACGTCCGCGTCGACGCCGTCGATGGCGTACCAGGTCAACGCGATCCCGAGGCCCAGGCCCGTGACGACCTCCCGATCATCGTCGATGGAGAACGCCCTCGAGGCGACGATCTGCGGGTCGACCCCGAGCGCCATGACCTTCTCGGCCTTCGCGAGCGAGAGGCCTCCGAGGGCCGCGACGTCGACGACACCCGTGTCCTCGGCCCGGAGGAATCGAAAGCGGGGGGCCCCGCCGACCTCGAAGCCCAGGCCGTCGCCCGCCAGGCCGTCCACCAGGCCCGCGCGGGCCGTCACGTCCAGGTCGTCGAGGAGCCCCAGACGCAGGAAACCGAAGCCCGCGTAGAGCGAGTCTCCGCCGGCAAAGCCGCCGCCCACCTGCATCTTGCCAGGGGCCTGCGGCACGGCGTCGTCGAAGCCCGCGAAGCCGAGCGCCAGCGCCGTATGCGGGACCAGGAGGCTCGCCGCGACGAGCGCGGCGACGGTCGTGGAGTTGGGTGGGTTCATGTGGGCGCGGGACGCTAGCAAACGAGGCGTCGGAAATCGAGGCCCGTCTGTCGCGCCGCGCGCCGGCCGGATCAGGCCGCGTTACGTCCGCTCGCGCGCTCCGCGGGCACAAAGACGATGACGACCTGCGCGGTCGTCTGGGCGCTGCGGCAGGCCGCGAAGAACTGAGCCAGGCTCAGGCCCAGGCGGTCGTGGTTCTGGTACCAGTATCCGAGCGCCCGACGCTTTGCTTCCTGCGTCGTGCGGCCGGTGAATTCCATACGCTGCATCTTGCTACTCCCATTTCTCGAAGCTCGTCGGGGTCGAACATCGAGGGGGTGAGCGCGCAGCCTTCAGTCGCCCGGGTCGGACCCGGGCTCGGGAGCCAGGATCAGCGGGTCGGCGTTCGGGCTGCGAGGGCGCGGGATCGACTCCCGGGCTCACCCCCGCAGGTACTACTGCCTGTACCCATTGACCTTCTCCGCAGGCACCCAGGCCTGTCTGGTCCCACGGGATACGGAATCTGCCGGGGAGAAGTCAAGGGGTGGTGCGCCGAGTCGCAAAAATCGCGTGCGGACCCGCATGCAGACTCAGTCTGCGCGGTCCGTCAGCACGTAGATGAGGACATGGCGAGGGACGGTTTCGGAGGGCGGTCGGCCAGAAACGAGCCCGAAACCGACTCGGTGGAAGGCGGGGTCGGCGAGGGGGGCCTCCGCCGTGAGGTCCAGCAGCGAAAGGTTCTCGAGCACGACGGCGCCGGCCGCGAATCGGGTCGCGCCGACCTCGGCGAGCCCGAGGCGTCGTCCCGTGTCGCTCGGCAGCGCATCCCAACGCAGCTTGCCCGTAAGGAGGTCCGCGGCCAGGGCCTGCGCCACGGCGTCGAGCGGGGCCGAGGGCTCGAGGGGTTTCGAGGGCGTCGGGCGCGGCACGCGCGCCAGGGCGTCGAGCAGGGCAGGCCGCAGCGTGTCCAGGGCCACGGGCGAGAAGGCCTTGAGCAGGACGACCATGAGGTCCACGCCGGGGCGTCCGTCATAGGGGCGCAGCGCGAAGCTGACGTGTGTCGGGGTGTCCGCGGAGCGCGTTCGCAGCGCCGCGCGGCCGAGGGGCGTCGCCAGGAGGCGAGCCAGCGCGTCCTCGGGTCCGCTCCCCGTCGAGAAGAGCCACGTCCCTTGCACGAACGGCTCCCCGGACTGGGTTCGGGGGAGCGGCGGGTCGCCCTGGGTTTGACCGCGAACGGCGAGGTCATACCAGGCGTCGAGGACGGCTGTGCCGCCACCGGCCCCGAGCGCCCCCAGTTTCGCGGCCTCGCGTGCCGTGGCGAGCTGCGCGCGCAGGTTCGACTCGACCTCGGAGCGGTCCCCCGGGGGCAAAGGGGCGGCCGGCGCCGGCGAGCGGACGGAGGCAACGCCGGCGTGGAAGGTGAGCTCGGCGACGGAGCGCAGGAAGCGGCCTTCGACCCGCGCGATCTCGACCGACGTGGCCGCGTTCGCGCCCCCGGCCACCTCCACACTGAAGCGTGTCGCGCCGTCCGGCTCGACGACGGCGTCGAAGGTCCGCACGGCCCCGTCGGGTTCATGGCCGTCGACGAAAACACGATGAGGCACCCCCGGTGCGACGCGCCCCACGACCTCGACGACGCCCCCTGCCGGCGCGGCCCTCGAGAGACCGTCCGGGGTCGTCAGGACAAAGGGTGGGGGGCCCGGCACGAGCGCAAGGGACACTCGCCCGTCTCGATGGCGCGTGACGCCGACGCCGCCGAGCCCCTGGACGACCTCCGGGGGCAGGCGCCCGAGGCCGGCCAGGAGTTCGGCCTCGGACGATGCGGTCACCGCGAAGGCATCCGTCGGGGGGCTGGGCGCGCCGCAGTGCTCCGCGAGGTGATGGATCCAGACCGGCCCGGGCACGACACCGTCCGCGGCGAAGCGGACGGCGACCTCTTCGGCCAGGCAGTCCGCCGACGCGTCCGCGGTCCTCGCGCCGAGGGCCTCGGCCACCGACCGGGCGAGGCCGGTGCGCTCGACCGGGCCGCCCCAGGTGGCGCGACGCTCGGTCGCCGGGGTGCCGAGCGCGGGGAACTCCGCCTTCACGGCGACGGCGGTCACTGCGCCCCCCGCGGTCTCTGTCGCGGAAGGGCGCGGCGCGGTCCCACCGCACGCCGAGAGGACCGTGCCGAGGAGCGTTGTGGCGAGGACGCGTCGGGCGACGCGCCGAAGCATCACGTGCCGCTGACCGTGGTCGTGCAGCCGCCGGCGTCGTCCTTGCCGAAGGTCACGACGACCTTGCCGGTGCCGAGCTGGCCCGTCTGCTCGAGGGCCGTCTTGACCGTGGCATCGACCGTGCCGCCCGCGACCGTGAGCGCGTAGTCGAGCGTGATCGTGCCCGACTCGGGGCAGGCGCCCACGAGCACGCCGGCGTAGGTCGCGCTGAGCTCGTTGTTGATGACGAGGGTCCCCTCGAGGCCCGGTGTGCCCGGAGGCAGCTTGCCCGCGAGCGCGCCGAGGTCCACCGTGGCGTCGAAGTCCTCGTCGAAGGTGCCGTCCACCGTCGTCGAGGTGCCCTCGGCGTCGGGCACGATGTCGAGCTCCGCGACGTACGTGAAAACGAGGCTCTCGACGCCCTCGGTCGCGCCCGCGGCGGACTCGTAGGTGAACGAGGCGCTCAGGTGGTTGTCGGTGTAGGTCAGCGTGCCCGTGTCCGGCGTCGACGGCGGCGCGACGTCCATCTGCGCGCCCTGGGCCCTCGCGAGCAGCGCAGTCGGCAGGGACGGCAGCCCAGCGGGCACGTCCGTCGTCGCGCTCACATACTGGCCCTTCAGCTGCACGAGGCTCTGCCCCACGTTGTGGACGCGGACCTTCGAGGCCTCGTCGTCGCCCGTGACCTGCTTGAGGTCACTGGCGTTCGTCGCGGTGGCGGCGCCCTGGGCCTCGAGCGCGGGGTTGTCGGCGACCTCGGCCTCTTCGGTCTCTTCATCACCGCCACACCCGGCCAGGGCCGTGACAGCAAGGACCAGCGCAGCAAGGACGGAGTGACGATTCATGATGCGGCCTCTCTGAAATGGGAATGCGGGCGGCCGCATGGGAGCAGAATGTGCGCGCCGTCGTCAATCGCAGGGAGGACGCCCATGTTCGAGCCCGGGGACCTCGTTGCCGTGCCGCTCCGTTCGGGCGAGCACGCGCTCGTCTGGGTGCTTGCCGTCGAGCCGTCGACGGGGGACGGTCCGTCGGCCGCCCAACGGATCCATCTCTGCCTCTCGCGGCGGAAGGTGGCGTGCGCGCCGGACGCCGAAGAGAGTGACTTCGACGATCCCCTCCTCGTTCATCTCGTAGTCCCCCTGGGTCGTCTCCAGACCGGGAATGTCGTGGGTCGCGCGACCGATGCACCTGCGGAGGCGTCCGAGACCCGTGCCGCGGGGCGCACAGCGGTCGAAGCATGGCGTGCCACGTCGCCGGGCGAGCGTGTGGTCGTCGACGCCCCCCTGGATGCGGTCTTCGCCGCCCTCGACTTTTCCTGACCGCTCATTCGCGTTAAACCGTCCCCCGCGCCCTCCGTGGGCCCCAGGAACATCAAGGAGATCCGGCAAGATGCAGAGCGTGGACAAAGGGCTGCCCGTCCGAAAGGCCGCCGTGCTCGGCGCGGGTGTGATGGGGCGGGGCATCGCCACGCACCTGGCGAGCGTCGGCATCGAGGTGCTGCTGTTGGACATCGTGCCCCCGGGCGGCGCCTCGGGCAGTGCGCGAAACGCGTTCGCGGAGGCGGGCTTGAAGGCGGCGCTCGCCAACAAGCCTGCGCTCTTCTTCGACAAGGACGACGCCGCGCTCATCCGCGTCGGGAACTTCGACGACGACCTCGAGGGGGTCGCCGACTGCGATTGGATCGTCGAGGTCGTCAAGGAAGACCTCGCCGTCAAGCGCGCGCTCTTCGAGCGGCTCGACCGGCTGCGGCGCCCCGGCGCGCTCATTTCGTCGAATACGAGCGGGATCCCTCTGGCGAAGCTCGTGGAGGGCCGCTCCGACGACTTCCGAAAGCACTTCCTCATCACGCACTTCTTCAACCCCGTGCGTTACATGAAGCTGCTCGAGGTCGTGAGCGGTCCGGAGACCGCGCCTGGCCTCTCGACCCAGTTCCAAGCCTTCGCGCGTGCGGTGCTCGGCAAGGGCGTCGTGGTGGCGAAGGACTCACCCGCGTTCGTCGCGAACCGCATCGGCACCTACGGGCTCATGTTCACGCTGCACGAGATGCTGCGGCTCGGGAAGTCTCCGGAGTTCGTCGACGCGGTCTTCGGCTCGCCCATGGGCCGCCCCGGCTCGGCGGTCTTCCGGACGGCGGACGTCGTGGGGCTCGACACGCTGTGTATGGTCGCCGATGGCCTGCACGCGGCGCTCACGACGGACGACCAGCGCGCCGCCTTCGTGGTGCCTCCGTACCTTCGAACCCTGGTCGAGCGCGGCTGGCTCGGCGCGAAGAGCAAGCAGGGCTGCTATAAGAAGGACCGGGACTCGGGCGCCCTGTCGACCTTCGATCCCTTGAGCCTGGAGTACCGCCCCCAGGAGAAGGTGCGCTTCGACTCGATCCGCGCCGTGAAGGAGGTCGAGGACTCGGGGGAGCGCATCCGACGCATGGTGTGGGGCACCGACGACGCCTCGACCTTCGCGTGGCGGTGCACCGCTTTCACCCTGGTCTACGCGGCCAACCGGCTGGGTGAGGTGGCCGACGACCTCGTGCAGATCGACAACGCGCTGAAGTGGGGCTTCGGCCACGACCTGGGGCCGTTCGAGACCTGGGACGCCATCGGGGTGCCGGAGAGCGTCGAGCGGATGAAGCGCGAGAGCATCGCCGTGCCCGCGTGGGTCGACACCATGCTCGCGAGCGGACGCACCCGCTTCTACGACGGCCCCCTCGGCGCACGCACCTTCTTCGACCCCCGCGAGGGCGCCGCCGCGCGCGAGGTCGTGAGCCCCCGGTACCTGCGGTTGCCGGCCTCGGTGCAGCATCCGAGCCTCATCGCGAAGAACCCCGGTGCACGCCTTTGGGACATCGGCGACGGCGCGGCGTGCGTCGAGTTCCGCACCAAGCTGAACGCCGTCGACGACGACGTGCTCTCCATGCTTTTCACCGGGTTGGACCGCGCGGAGTCGGACTTCGACACGCTCGTGCTCGGCAACCACGCCACCGACGCCTTCAGCGCGGGGGCGAACCTGCTCCTGGTGATGATGGCCGCCGGCCAGCAGCAGTGGGACACCATCTCGGGCATGAGCGCGCGCTTCCAGCAGGCTTGTCTGCGGCTGCGACACAGTCGAATCCCCACGGTGGCCGCGCCTTTTGGCATGACCCTCGGGGGAGGGGCCGAGATGGTGCTTGGCGCCAACGCGGTCCAGGCCTACGCGGAGCTGTACATCGGCCTCGTCGAGGTCGGCGTCGGGCTGATCCCCGGGGGCGGCGGCACCTTCGCGCTGCTGCACAACGTGATGCAGAACATGCCCGCGGACGGCGACCCCATCGCGTACACCAAGGATGCCTTCCTGACGATCGGGATGGGCAAGGTGGCGTCGAGCGCCGAAGAGGGCCGCAAGCTGGGCTTCCTGCGGAACGCCGACCGGGTCACCATGAACCGGGACGAGCTGCTCGACGCCGCCAAACAGCACGGTCTCGGTCTCGCGCGCAGCGACTTCCGGCCGCCGCGCCCGCGCACTGTGCGCGCCGCGGGGCGCTCAGGCTACGCGACCCTCTACTCCGCGCTGTGGGGCATGCAGCAGAGCCACCAGATCAGCGAGTACGACCTGCACATCGGCGCGAAGCTCGCGCACGTGATGTGCGGAGGCGACGTGGCGACGGGCACCGTAGTGACCGAGGCGCGTTTCCACGAGCTGGAGCGCGAGGCGTTCCTCTCGCTGTGCGGCGAGCCGAAGACGCTCGAGCGGATCCAGCACATGCTCATGAACAACAAGCCGCTGAGGAACTGACCCATGCAGGAAGTCGTCATCGTCGAAGGGGCGCGCACGCCGTTCGGTCGCGCCCACAAAGGGAGCTTTCGGCAGACCCGTCCCGAGGACCTGGCCGCCGCCGCGGTGCGCGCCGCGCTGGAGCGGGCGGAGGTCCCGGGAACCTCGGTGCAGGACCTCGCCCTCGGGTGCGCGATGCCCGAAGGCCAGCAGGGGCTGAACGTCGCTCGGGTCGTCGGTTTCCTCGCGGGACTCCCCGCCGAGGTGCCGGCGTACACGGTCAACCGGTTTTGCGCCTCGGGTCTCCAGACCATCGCCGGGATCGCGGCGCGGATCGCCTCGGGTGAGCTCGAGATCGCCGTGGCGGGTGGCCTCGAGAGCATGACCGCCGTCCCCATGGTCGGCTTCCACCCACAGCTCCACCCGAAGCTGGCCGTCGAGTTTCCGCAGGTCTACATCGGCATGGGCATCACCGCCGAGAACGTGGCGCGTCGCTACGGCATCAGCCGTGCAGACCAGGACGCGTTCGCCGCGCACAGCCACGCGAAGGCGACGGCGGCCCGTGAGCGCGGTGTGTTCCGGGCTGAGATCGTGCCGTTCGATGCCGAGGCGGACGGCGTGCGGACGCGGGTCGAGCACGACGAGCTGATTCGGCCGGAGACCACGGCCGAGGGCCTGTCGAAGCTGAAGCCGGCCTTCGACCCCGAGGGCTGCGTGACCGCGGGCAATGCGTCCCCCCTCACGGACGGCGCCGCCGCCGTCGTCGTCATGTCCCGGCGCGCGGCGGGCGACCGCAAGGTCCTCGGTCGTTTCGTGCGGTTCTCGGTCGTCGGTGTCGCGCCGGACGTGATGGGCATTGGCCCGGTCCCGGCCATTCGCAAGCTGCTCGACGACACCGGCCTCTCGGTGTCGGACATCGACCTCTTCGAGATCAACGAGGCCTTCGCGTCGCAGTCGGTCTACTGCCAACGGACGCTCGAGATTCCCGACGAGAAGCTCAACGTCAACGGCGGCGCGATCGCGCTCGGGCACCCTCTGGGTGTGAGCGGGACACGGCTCGCGCTCACCGCCCTTCACGAGCTGGCTCGCCGCGGCGGCCGGCGCGCGGTCGTCAGCATGTGCATCGGGGGCGGCATGGGGGCGGCGGCGCTCCTCGAGCGCGCCTGAGCGCAGCCGCTACGGGCGCGACGAGAGCCGCAGGACCACCGCGCCGTTGGTGTCGGTGACGCCTTCCGCGGCGCGCTCCGCGTTGCTCTCGGGACCCTCGGGCGCCCAAAGCGCCTCGACCGTCGCCCCGGGAACGGGCGCCTCGTCCGGCCCCTGCACGGTCGCCGTGAGGACGACCGCGGGGGCCAGGCCGATGTCCCCGAGCAGCACCGTGATGCCGGACTCCACGGGCACTTCGACCCGTCGTTGCAGGGGCGGCAACCCGGTCGCGAGTGGCGGCGTGAAGGTCAGGCGGTGCACACCGGGATCCAGAGACAGGTCGAACGCGCCGTCCGTGGTCGTCTCGGTCTCCACGACGCGTGTGGGCGGCGTCTCGTCCGGTCGATCGAGCTCGGGCTGACCCGACCGCAGCTCGAGCAGCTCGGCCACGACCCGCGCCCCGACCAGGCCTGCGCCGGCGGGATCGACCACGCGCCCGACGACGGGGTTCCTGAGCTGAGCAGAGACCTCGAACTGGGAGGTCGCCGCGCCGAGCTCCGCGCGCAAACGGGCCAGCCGGTAGGGTGTCCCGAGCGCCGGCTCCACGTCGACGCGGTACGTCCCGGGATAGAGCGTGACCTCGAAACGCCCCGCATCACCGACCAACGCGGTCGCCGTAAAGCGCCCCGCCGCGAGCGGTGTTTCGAATCGGAGCCTCGTTCCGCCCAGGGGCTCGCCCTGAGCGACCACGCGACCCACGAGCACGAAGGTCTGGTCCAGAGCGGGCCATCGCAGGTCCCAGCTCATCGCACCGACGTCCTCGCCGCTCGTGGGCAGTCGCTGGGTGGACGCGAAGCGCGGCAGTGGCCGGCCGAGTGCGTCCGAGAACGCGCGCAACACGACCTCGCAGCCCTCGTAGGCGGGCCAATAGCGGACGGCGAAGCGCCCGACGGCGTCGGTGCGGGTCTCCGTCGTCAGGCGGCGTCCATCGAGGTCCGTCGCGAAGACGAGGAGATCGTCGGCCGGCAGCCCATTGGCGAGCGTGAGCCGGCCCCGAACCTCGGGCAGGTCCCGCCCGCCGGGCAGCACGAAGGGGCGTTCCTCCTCGCCGGCGGCGCTGCCGACGCTGACGTTCTCGAAGTCGACGGGCGGATACTTCGTCGGGTCCGGCGTCAGGCGGATGCGCCAGAAGACGCCCGCGCACGCACCGGCCGGGTCCGGCCAGCACGGGGCCAGACCCAGGGTGAAGCGAGGCCCCCGCCGCGTCAGCACACTCTCGGCCGTGGTCTCGAGCCCATCGCCGCCGAGCACGCCGTTGGGCAGCGCGAGGGCACGCGCTGAGACCGACGTCTCCGACTCGTCGGCCGTGCGGGCGTAGCCAATGAGAGCGCG
This sequence comes from Bradymonadia bacterium, assembly GCA_049318805.1. GTDB lineage: Bacteria > Myxococcota_A > Bradymonadia > UBA7976 > UBA1532 > CANLBD01. The sequence goes on along the minus strand of JBMOFP010000071.1, from coordinate 17,158 downwards.
GCGCGCCGGCAGGACGACAGGCGAGGGGAGGTCGAGGATCGGGGCCCCATCGAACGAGATACCCTGGACCTCGACCGCGGAGAGCGACTGGTCCTCGGGTGGGCGCACACGCAAGAGCAGCGCGCGCGCGGGCGCGACCTCACCGACACAGGCGCCGAGTGCACAGACGAGACCGCCCGGGCACTCCGTGTCCGCCTCGCAGCCTCGACGCACCGAGGTCGACGTGGACGCAGAGCCGCTCGGCAGGGGATTGCACGCCCAGAGCATCAGCGCGAGCGCCCCGAACCTCACTGGACGAGCTCACACTTCGAGAGGTCGACCTCGACGAACCACACGATGCGGAACTGGTGGGCCACCTCGGGGAGGGTCTGGTTGCGGAAGACGGTCTCGGGGGTGTCCTCCTCGAACTGACGATCGGCGACGATGAGCTCGACCCGGTGGAGCGTGCGCGGCGCGAAGGGGGCGAGGTCGACGCAGGGGTCGAGGTCGAAGGTGATCGAGAGACCATCGGGACCGGGGAGTCGGCCGAAGGGGGTCTGCGCGAAGACCTGCGAGAAGAATCGTCGATCGTAGTTCACGAACCATCGCCAGAAGAGGCGGTCCTCCTCGTCCAGCTCACGAATGCCCGGCACCTCGAACCGCAGCGGGCCGAGCGTCACCTCGGGGTCGTAGCGGGTCTCTTGTTCGAAGGCCGGCACCACGCTCTGGGGGCGAAAGAACGGCGCTCGATTCACCGGCGCGGGCTCGGCCTCGATCTCGCCGGGCACGACGCACCCGCTCACGAGTCCGAGCAGGCAGAGCCCCACGCAGGGCAGTCGGCGCACCACGTCCATCGCCACGTCCATCAAACGGGACTCTAGCAGGGCCACCGGATTTCGGTCGCGTCGCCGGCACCCGACGCCGGGATTGGCTGGCGCGCCGGGCACTTCGGTGTCAACGTCGAAGCCGTGCTGGGGCAGTTGTGCGACCGTTTGGTCCGCTGGGCGGCGGAGCGTCGCCGGTTCGCCGGTGTCTTCGTCCTGTTCGGATGGGCCCTGGTGATCGTCGCCCTCGTGCGCCTTCCGAGGCCCGTGGACTTCGCGGCCGACTTGCCGCGCGCCCACCCGATCGCCGTTGCCCGCGGGCTCGCGGCCTCGGCTCCGGTCGTACGGGTCGTCGTCTCGCCCGTCACGGCGTCGAACCGGGAGGAAGTGCTGCTTCAGCTCGCCGCGGACCTGGGCCAGCAGCCCGGGGTCGTCGGATGGCGTACGCCGTCCCTCGTCGGACGCGGCATGGCGGCCCTCGCCCAGCGTTTTGTCGACGGCATCGAACGCAATGGACTCGCGCTCGCCGGTCCGACGCCGACCCTCGATGAGACCCGTGCGCTGGTGGCGCGGGTCGGCGGCTCTTCGGTGCCCGCCGCCCAGCAGCTCAACGCCGAGCTGGACGCGCTCCGGGCCGATGGGGGCCGCGCGCTCTCGGGGGCGTCCGTGACCCGCGCGCGGGGGCGGCGGTCCCCGAGACCGATGCCGTCGAGATCTGGTTGCGTCTCGAGCCGGGCACCCACCCGGCGCGAACCGCGGCGCTCGTCGAGCAGGGCACCGTGGCGATCCGGGCCCTCGGCCTCAAGGTGGAATCGCACTCGCTGAACGCTCTTCTCGGGCGCTTCGGCTCTGGTCCGCGGACGTGGGGCATCGCCTGGCTCTTGCCCGTCGCGCTCGGTGCCGTGCTCGCGATGGTGCTCGGCTTCGGCCTCGCCGGCGCAGGCGCGCTTTGCGTCGCCGTCGTTGCGTGCATGTGTGTCCCGCTGCTCGGCCTTTTGGGCTCTCGGTGGGGCCTCGATCCGGGCGCCGCGTGGGGGGCCTGCCTCGTCGCCGCCGCGCTCACGGGGCTCGGCGTGACCTTCCTCGGCTCCAGACCGCTCCGCGACGCCGCGATGCCTGAATACAGGCGGACGCGCGAGTCGCTGCGGGAGACCGCGCAGGCGGTATTCGGGGTCGCAGTGCTGCTGGCGACCGCGGCGGTCGCGACCCGCCACTCTTCGGCCGGCGCGGCGTGGGTCTTCGCGGGCGGCGCCGTGGCGGCCCCTCTCATTTGGGGCGCGATCCTGCCCGCGGTGTGGTTGGCGGTGCCCGAGAATCGACGCAAGGCGCCTCGACCTCTGGCTCACGGTGTCGTCGCGCCCCCACGTCGCCACCTCCTCGGCGGCATCCTCATCGGGCTCTCGGCCGCGGCGCTGCTGTTCCTGCCCTTGCCCGAGTTCAGCGTGCGCGCGTCGCACGCCCCGAAGTCCGCCCCCTCAGACGTCCCGCTGCTCCGCGCCGTGCCGGTCGACGAGGTTGGCCCGACGAGCATCGCGCTTCGAGGCGCGGAGGGGGTCGTTCGGGTCCTCGTGCCCGCGTCCGAGGGCCACGCCGAGAGCGTCGTCGGGGCCTGCGCTCGACTCGCGCCGCACTTGGCCGTGCCCACGGAGGCGGCACTCGAAAACGCGCCCGCGCTCCCGGACGACCTGGAGGGCACGGCCCCCGCGGCCGTGGATCGTCGGGTCTACCTGGGCGAGGCGGCGGTTCGGTCCGCGTGGCTGGAGCTGCGCCGTGAGGCAAAACGTGTCGCCGAGGCTTGCCGCCCACGCGCCGACGAAGCGGCGTCCAAGGCGTTCCACACGCTCGACGGCAATCAAACGCTCGTCGCCATCGCCACGAACGGGACCTCACCGCCGGACGTCGTGGTCAACCCACTCGATGGCTGGGCGCCTGCGCGCACCTCGGCCCAGGTGGGGCCCTGGGGCTGGGTCGCGACCGGCCTGGGGCTCGCCTTCTTCGCGCTCGGCTTGCTCGTCGTCGCGGGCGGCCGCGCTGCCGTCGGGGTGATGGCCGCCGCGCTGGCCGCCATTCCGCCGTGGAGGGTCGCAGCCACGGTCGGCCTCGCGCCGAGCAATCTCGGGGCCGCCGGCGCCTGGGCGGCGGCCATCGCGACGGCCGGCTTCGTATCGCTCGCCGCGCGCGGTCGAACGGGCTTCGTACCGTCACCCGGCCTGCGCCGCGCCGTGGGGATCATCTGGATGGTCGGTCTCGCGACGAGCGCCTGGGTGCTCTACGACACGCCGTTTCGCGAAGCGGCGTTCGCGGCCTGTGTCACTTTCGGCCTCGCCCTCGCGCTCTTGCTCGTCGCGTACTGAGCGGCGCTCTCAGGTCGGTGTGGGGCGACCGAAGCGTTCGTAGAGCCGGGCCTCGACGGCCGGGGGCACGAGCCCGGCCACGCTGCCGCCGTTCGCCGCCACCTCGCGAATCAGGGTCGAGGACACGTAGTACTGGTCCTCACTGGTCATCATGAACAGGTAGTCGACGTCTTGAGACAGCCGCCGATTCATGCTCGCCATCTGGAACTCATACTCGAAGTCGCTCACCGCACGCAGCCCGCGGAGCACGGTCTGAATGCCGCGGCGCCGGGCGTACTCCACGAGCAGGCCCTGAAAGACGTCGATCTCGACCCTCGGCTCGTGCGCGAAGGTCTCCCGAAGGAGCTCGACGCGCTCCTGGTCGGTGAACATCGGTGTCTTCCGCAGGTTTACGGCGACCGCGACGACGACCTGGTCGAAGATCGAGAGGCCTCGCCGAATGATGTCCACGTGTCCGTTCGTGATCGGATCGAACGAGCCGGGGTAGATGGCGATTCTCAACGCGGGCCCCCCTCTGGCGTGCACAGCAGCTTCACCGTCGTATCGCCCCAGGCGCGGTCGAAAGCAAGTTCGAGCCCCGGCGGTGTCACCAGCGTGTCGCCGGTTCGATGCTCGACGACGACGACTGCACCGGGCGCGAGCTGCTTCCCTGGACTCAGCGCGGCCAACACGCCGGCGTAGAGGCCCGCGTCGTAGGGTGGATCGACGAAGACCAGGTCGAACGGTCGCGGCTGACGGCCGACGAGCGCGAGGGCATCGCCCCGCACGACCTGCACGACCGGCGCGGTGAGGCCCAGGCGCTCCAGGTTCCCTGTGAGGCAGGCCAACGCCTTTCGATCCTTCTCGATGAAGGTCACGGGCTCCGCGCCCCGACTCCACGCCTCGAGGCCGAGCGCGCCGGTCCCGGCAAAGAGGTCGAGCACGGCGAGCCCCTCGAAGCCTCCCGAGAGCCGCGCGGCGAGCACGTTGAAGACGGCTTCGCGCACCCGATCGCTCGTCGGTCGAACGCTCAGGTCGTTCGGGGTCGCGAGCAGGCGACCGCGAGCGCGGCCGGCAACGATGCGCAACATCGGATTACCCCTTCCAGAACTCAGTCCAGGGCCCGTGGATGCTCCCCGGTCGCGGCTTCGGGATCGTCCGCCCGGCGGAGGCGCACCGTGACCTGCGTCCCTTGCCCCTCCCGAGAGCGAATCACGATGGACCCGCCCATGCCTTGCACGATGCGTTGGCTGATGGCCAGGCCGAGGCCCGTGCCGCGTTTCTTTGTCGTGAAGAACGGCACAAAGAGCAGGCGTTGTACCTCGTCGGGCATGCCCGGTCCCGTGTCCGTGAACGTGACGGAGACGCGGCCATGCGGCCCGTCGTCGGTGAGCGTCTCGGCGCCGAGGCTCAGCGTGCCGCCGGTCTCCATGGCCTCGCAGGCGTTGCGGGCCAGGTTCAGGAACACCTGCTCGAGCTGACTCGCGTCTCCGCGGATCCGGGGCAGGTCCGATGCGGTCACGACCCGCACCTCGATGTCCGCGGGGTGGGGTTGTGTCTGAACGAGGCGCGCGACCCGCTCCAGGAGAGGCTCCAACGCGATCGGCTCCGGGGTGCCGCGATTCGGCCGCGCGTAGTCGAGGAACTGACCGACCACACCGTCGAGGCGGTCGACCTCCTCGAGGATGACTTGCACGAACTCGCGTTGCTCGTCGTCGAGGCTCGCCGGTCGCAAGAGCTGGACGGCGCCCTTGATGGAACCCAGGGGATTGCGGATCTCGTGGGCGAGGCCGGCGGACATCTCGCCGAGCACCGAGAGTCGGTCGCGTTCCTGCAGTCGCGCGAAGTGCTCCGAGTTCTCCACCGTGAGCGCGAGCTGCGCGACCACACTCTCGATGAGCCGGAGCTCGTGGCTCGAGAAAGGCTCACGCAGTCGTTCGTCCTTCAGGTTCACGAAGCCGAGCAGCCGCCCTTGACCGAGCATCGCGAAGGAGAGGCCGGATTGCAGCGACTCCAGCGTCGAGCGGACCGCCTCGAGGTGGCGCCCCGAAGGCGTGGTGCGCGCGTCGGGGGACAGGTCCCGGTACTCGCGTTCGATGTTCTCGGTCGCAAGCAGGCGCTCCTTTCGCAGCGCCTCGAGGTAGGGCCGCGCACGAACGACGTCCACCCGACGCATCGGCGCCGGGCCGAACTCCCCGCGCACCGAGTAGGTGCGAGCGTCCGCATCGAGCAGGTGGACCGATGCGTGGGTCAAACGACGACTCGCCTCGAGGCGACCCAGGGCGACCCGGATCGATTGCTCGGGGTCGATGAGGTTCTTCAGGTCGTCTCGAAGCGCCAGGAGCAGGCGTTCGAAGTCGAAGGTCTCGCGGTAAAGAAAACGCCCGATCCACGCCTCGATGCCGTCCTTCATGGGCTCGAAGACGAAGATCACGACCACGCTCGCCACGAGGGTGTTGAAGAAGAACAGCCCGACCTGGTCACCGACCCACACGACGAGGGCCGAGTAGAGCATCGCGATGGGGACCGCGAGGATGATGAGGGCCAGGCCGCGGCCGAAGAGCTCCTCCAGGTCGAGCAGACGCGACCGCTGCACGGTCTGCATCCAGAAGTACATATAGAGGGTCGTCAGCAAGTGGCCGAGGGAAGGGAAGGAGAAACCGACGAGCGGCAGCAGGTCGAGGCCGCTGAAGCCCAGGCTCAGCATGTGGCCCACGACCAGGTAGCCGAGGCGAGCGCGGTCGACCTCGGTCGCGGCGCGTCGGCGCCTCACGTAGAGCCGGAAGCCGCAATAACCGAAAACGAGCAGCGTCCAGCCGGCGACGATCGGTCCGAAGGGCGGCCAGTCGCCGACCGAGGTCATCGAGAGGATCACGACCGCGACGACCCCCAACGTCGTCACGGTGCGCAGCAGCGGATCACGCTCCTCGAGGAAGCGGGCGTAGAAGCGCATGCCGAAGTGCGCGGAGGCCGCCGCGGCGACGAGCAGCGCGCGCATCCAACCGCGAGAGCCGTCCGAGACCCCGTGCAAGAAGAAGCACAGGTTGTAGGCCGCGAGTGAGCTGACCATCCCGACGAAGGACCAGCGCCCGGTCACGGTCCCGCGCTGGAAGAAGACGCTCGTGGCGATGGCCAGGAGGATCAGCGACGAAATCAGCGCGCTCTGCGTTTGAATGCCCATGCGGGGCGCATGATGGCATCGACGGTGCCTTTGGAGTACAAAGCGCGCCATGGCGCGGACGCAACGTGGGGTCGGCGGCTCGTCGTCGCCCGAAGACACCATCGACGTGGAAGAGGCCGAGGAAGATCCTCAGGCCGGGGCCGGCGAGGTCCCTTCGCTCGCAGGCGAGATCCCGTGGAGCGACGATCCGTCGGAGCGCATCGTCATCGCGTTCGCGGGGGGCAAGGGCGGGGCGGGGCGGAGCCTGCTCGTGGCGAACCTCGGGGTCTTCGTCTCGAGGCTCGGTCGCGAGGTCATCGTGGCCGACCTGGATCCGGCGGGCGCGAACCTGCACACCTACCTGGGCCTGGAGCCGCTCCTGCCGACCGCGGGCTCCATGCTGCGCCCGGCCGGACCACCCCGGTTCGATCGTGTGCCCGGCATGACCTTGCGCCTTTGCCGACCGCCGCGCGCCCTGGACCCGAGCGAAGCGCAGCTCCGGGCCGACGCGCTCGACGCCGCGAAGAGCACCGAGGCCGACGTGTTGATCCTGGACCTCGGGCTCCAGGCCGACACCTTGACCCTCGACTCGTTCTTGCACGCCCACGCGGCCGTGCTCGTGCTGGTGCCCGAGCCCGCGGGCATCGAACGGTCCTACGGGTTCCTGCGCTCGGCGCTCTACCGACGCATGCTCGAGGGGGACGACGACCCCGCGGTGGTCGCGCGCGCCGTGCTCGCGGCGGACCACGTCGGTCAGCTCAGCACACCGGCGGATCTGGTGGCCGCGCTCTCCGGGGCGAACCCGGACGCCGCAGAGGCCCTGCGCGCGCGGCTGCTGTCCTTCGCGCCGCAGCTCCTCGTGAACAAGTGCCGGACCCGGGCCGACATGGAGATCGTGGACGGCATGTGCAGCGCGATCCGGCGTCGCTGGGGCATCCCCGCAGACCCCCTGGCCGCCATCGAGTACGACGATGCCGCGTGGAACTCGGTGCGACAGCGCCGGCCGTTCATGCTCGAGTTTCCCGGCTCCAACCTCGCGCAGGGCATCGAGCTGATGGCGCGGCGGGTGCTCGCCCAGGCGACACGCCGCGAGATGAGGCCCTGATGGAGCGCAAACACGACGACCACTACGCCGTCCTCGAGATCGATCCCGGGGCCACGGACGAGGAGATTCGACGCGCGTTCAAGCGTGTGTCGAAGCGGTACGATCCGGCGGGGATCGTCGTCTACGGGCTCTACCGGGAAGACGAAATCCAGGCTCTGCTCCGGTCGATGAAGGAAGCCTACGAAACGCTCGTCGATCCGGAGAAGCGGCGCCGCTATGACCGCCGGATTTTCCCCGAGGGCCATCCGAGCCTCCGACGCGCCGACCAAAGGGTCGCCGCTGCACCGCCGACGCCGCGAGCCTCGCCGCCCGCGGACCCCATCGCCGCGGCGGGGCTCGCTCCGGACGCGCCGCTTCGTGGTCCCGCGCTCACGAAGATCCGCGAGGCGTGTCACCTGACCCTCGAAGAGATCGCCGAGAAGACGAAGATCAGCATGTTCACGCTGCGGTGCATCGAGGCCGACAGCTTCGCGGACCTGCCCGCCCGTGTGTACATGCGGGGCTTCCTGCGACAGGTCGCCGATCTGCTGCGCATCGACCCGGACCGTCTCCTGACGGAGTACCTGCAGGCGATGGACGACTGGCAGGCGTCCACCCCGCAGCGCAAGTGGGAGCCGATTCCCAACTCCTGAGCCGCGCCCCGGGTTGACGTCCCGCGTCGACCGTGTTTGAACACGACTTGGGAACTCGACCGTCATGGAGGCTCGACCTTGTCGCTCATCAAGACGCCGGAAGCTGCAGCGCGCCTCGCGCGGACGATCGCCTCGGACATCGCGATGTACAACAAGGACCGGATCGCCGAGGGCTTGAAAAACGACACCGTCTTCGAGGCCATCGAGGCTGATCTGAGCGAGGCCCGGACGCTCTTCGAGGGCCGCGTCTCCCCCGAGGTGCGGGAGACCCACGACTTCCTCTCGCGCGCGCTGGTGGACGTCATGCTGAAGGCCAACGCGCACCTGCCTACGAACATCTGGTAGCGCCGCACGTCATGCAGGTCTGTGAGGCGCACGCTGGGCAGCGTCTCGACCGGTTTTTGGCGGAGCACCTCACGGACCACAGCCGGAGCCGCCTGGCGACCTGGATCCGCGAGGGTCGGGTGCGCGTCGACGCGGTGGTCGAGCTCAGGCCGTCCGCGGCGCTGCGGGTGGGGACGCGGGTCGACATCGACGTCCCGGACGCGCCCGCGCCGACCCTGTTGGGGGAGGCGATGCCCCTGGAGATCGTGCACGAGGACGAAGACCTCGTCGTGCTCGTCAAGGCGCCCGGGGTCGTCGTGCATCCGGGCGCGGGTCACGCGTTCGGGACGCTCGTGCAGGGGCTGCTGAATCGGTACGGAACGCTGTCGCCCGTAGGGGCACCGTCCAGGCCGGGCATCGTGCACCGAATCGACCGGGGGACCTCCGGGCTCCTCGTGGTCGCAAGGACGGAGCGCGCCCATCACGACCTGGCCGCCCAGTTCGCCCAACACAGCGTCGATCGCCGGTACTGGGCGATCGCGTGGGACCGCGCCCTGGGCGATACGGGGACCGTCTCCGGGCCGTACGGACGCCATCCCACGGAGCGCACGCGCTTTAGCGGGCGTGTGCAAGCCGGCAAACGCGCCGTCACCCACTGGCGTGTGCTCGAGCGGCTGCCGCCGTGTGTCTGGCTGGAGTGTCGGCTCGAGACCGGCCGAACCCACCAGATCCGGGTCCACATGGCCGAACAGGGGTGCCCCCTCGTCGGCGACGCGACCTATGGACAGCAGAGGCGCGTCGAACGTCCGCAGTCCCTGGCGCGTCTCGGCCCCGACCTCGGCCTGGGTCGGCAGGCGCTCCACGCGTTTCGGCTCGGCTTTCGTCACCCGACGTCGGGTGCCCAGCTCACCTTCGACGCGCCGATGCCCCCCGAACTCGAGAGCCTCCTCCAGGCGCTCCGGAGCGCTGTCGGATGAAGCGCCTGTGCCAGAGCGGGCTCGCGGCGATCGTCCTGGTCTGGGGCGCGTCGAGCGCGGGTGCGCCCGGTCCCGCGGCACGCGCTGTCTCGGCGTATCGCACGGCCCCGGCGACCGCGGGGAAGGGGCTCGAGGAGGCGGCCGAAGCCGTGCCGACACTGGCCGAGCCCCTGAGATTGCTGGCGGCCGAAGCGCACCTGGCGGCCGGGGACACGGAGTCGGCGCGGCGACTCGCGACCACGATGACCGAAACGCGCCGACCGTGGCGAGGTCGGGTCCACTGGATCCTCGCCCGTGCTCTGCCCGTGAAGGCGTGCAAGGAGCGCCTCGACGCCCTCGAGAAGGCGCCGGCGGCGCCGCCCCACGTGCCCGAGGCCGAGCGTCTGGCGGTCCTCGAGGAGACGCTTCGCCGCTGTCGGGGGGCGGGAGATGCGCAGGCCCTCGCGGCGCGCCGTACGCTCGCGTTGCAGTGGCCCGAGTCGGAGCCGGGCCAGCGCGCCTCGTCGGGGCTCTCGCTCTCGTGGAGCGACCGCATCGAACAAGCGGCTTCTCACGAGCGCGCCCGAGACTACGCCAGCGCACGCACGGTGCTCCTCGCGGTCGTGACCGATGCCCCGGACGAGGCCGTGCGAGATGAGGCCAGGTTTCAGCACGCGCGCCTCGAGCTGGAGCGGATTCGCGAGGACTTTCCGCTGGCCGCGCGGCTCTTCGGTGAGGTCGCGGCTCGGGGCGGAGCGCGCGCCGTCGAGGCCGAGTACTCGCGGGCGCGCGCCCTGGGGCGGGGCGGCGACGTGGCCTCGGCCGTCGCCGCCTACGACGCGTTCCTCCAGCGCCATCCGACCGCGCCGCAAGCCCTGGACGCGCGCTTCTTCAGGGTCTTTCTGCCCTACGAAGCGGGGGGCCACGGCGCTTCGGTCGCCGGCTTCGACGCGCTGGCCGCGGAACCGGGGCCGTGGCGCGACCCGGCGGCGTGGTACGCCGCGTTCGCCCGCCACCTCGCGGGCCGCGCGGACGCCGCCGCGGCGCTTCTGGACCTCGCCGAGAAGACCCGCGACCCCGCGACGGCGCGGCGAGCGCGGTACTGGGCCGCGCGGTCCCTCGAGGCCTCGGCGCCGGACCGCGCCCGCGCGCTCGACCGTGCGTTGGTCGAGTCGGATCCGTTGGACTGGTACGCGCTGCTCGTCCGTCTGGGCCCGAACGCCGACCTCGTCGACGTCGCGGCGCTGCCCGTCGTGGAGACGCCACCGGCGGTCCCAGGGGCGGGGGGCGCGCAGACGAAGGCCCTCGAAGAGATTCGCCTGCTCGTCCGCGCGGGCCTCGACGAGTTCGCGCGGGACGCCCTCGCGGAGGTGTGGACCCCGCTGAGAGCGCCCGGGCGATGGGGGCTCGCCTCGTACTACGCGCGCTTGACCGGCGACTGGTCGCGCCTGCATCGGGCGGCGCACCTCGAGGGCAAGCGTCCGCTCGCCATGGCGCCGTCGGCCGCCTACGTGACTCTGTGGCGGGACGCCTGGCCGCGCGCATACCCAGAGGCCGTGGAGCGGGCGATTCGGGGGCGACGCCTCGCGCGGTCGGAGGTGTGGGCCTTCATGCTGAAGGAGAGCGCGTATCGCCCCGCGGTCGTGAGCGAGGCCCACGCCGTCGGTTTGATGCAGCTCTTGCCGAGAACGGCCCAGGCGCTCGTCCTCCCGGGGGAGCCGCCCGCGCCGTCGCTCTTCGACCCCTCGACCAACATCGAGCTCGCCGCTCGGTATCTCGACCTGCTCGGCGCGCGCTTCGATGGGCAGCTCCCGTTGGTCGCCGCGGCCTACAACGCCGGACCCGAGAGTGTCGTCTCGTGGTTCCGCGGCCGACCCCGCGAGAGGCTCGACCTCTTCGTCGAGAACATCCCGTTTCGCGAGACCCGGGACTATGTGAAACGCGTCGTCGAGTTCGCCGTCACCTATCGGGTCGTCCACGAAGGCGAGTCCCTGTCAACGGCGGTTCGACGTCTCTCGCCCACCCTCGACCTGACGGTTCGGCCGGGCGTGCGTTTCTGACGCGCGAATGACCGGGTAGCAGGTTGCTTGGGAGGATCGATATGTTACCGTCCGAGGGATGAATCAGGCCTATCTGCTCCGCCGAGAAGGTCGCGATTACTCCGCGCCCGACCTCGACACGCTGCGCCGCTGGGCGCAGGAGGGGCGTGTTCTGCCTGCGGACATGGTGTGGTCACCGGTGTACCAAAGCTGGTATCGCGCCAGCGATCTGCGCGGCCTCCGGGACGTTCTGCCGCAACCACCCGAGGTCGCTGCACCGCCCGTCGCCGTTCAGGCCGCGGCGCAGTGCTTCTGGCTGCGGAAGGGCGACCAGAACTTCGCCGCCGACAGCCTCGAGGTGGTCCTCCAGTGGGCGAGCGACGGCAACATCGAGCCCGACGACTTCATCTTCCACCCGGGCTACAACAAGTGGTTCCGGGCCGGTGACTCCCCGCAGCTCGCGACCCGGTTCCCACCGCACATCAAGCACACACCTCCGTTTCTGCCGACCTCGCAGGACCCCATGGCGTCGAGCGAGGTGCAGCGCAACCCCGAGCCCGTCGCCCGAAGTGTCCTCGCCTCAACGCCGGAGCGCCGTGCGCTCTCCACGGAGTCCGCGGACTCCACGGCGAAGACCGTCATGGACATGCAGGCCATTCGCGTGGACATGTTGCGTCCGTCGCCCGCTGCGCAGCCGGCGTCCCCGGTCCCCGCGCCGTCCCCGGCCCCGACCGCGCAGCGTGAGCAGCGCCCGGCCGAGGCCTCGCCCGCGGCGAAGGTGATTCGCAAGTCCGGCGCGCACTCCATCGTCGACGCCGCCGCACTTCGAGAGGCAGAGGCCCGAGCGGGTGAGGGGGGGTCGCCGCGACGCGCCACCGAGGAGCTGCCGTCCTTGCGCCCCGGAGACTTACGGGCGAGCGCTTTGGCGGGGGAAATGCCCTCGATTCGGCCGTCCGGTCCGCTGGGACGCGCGCCCCAGGGCGCGGATGTGCGTCCGACGCCCGTCGGTGGGCTCGGCAGTGTCCGCCCGGCGGGGCCGGTCTCCGCCGGGGCCGCGGTCTCGTCGGACCCGGTCGTGTCGGCCAGCGCAGACGTGCAGCGGTCGCCGGCCGACCCAGCCCCGGTCACCCCGGCGCGGCCCGGGCCCGACGGCGCCGCGAGCCCCGTGAGCCGAGCACCGCTGGCCGGTGCGCTCGGGAGCGGATCGGCGTCCGTCGCGTCGCGCCCGACCCCCGAGGGGGCGGCCGCGGAGTCGGCTGAGAACGCTGGACGCCGAGCCGCGGAGGGGTCGCCCGTCGGCGCCGCCGCCCCCGCGACGCCGCGTCCGATGGGGCTCCCCGGTTCGGCGGTCGCGGGCAGCACCCCCGCCGCCGCCCCACGGCCCCTGCCGGCGCAGCGCCCCGTTGCGGGCATCACAGCGAGCGCCGCCGATGCGTCGACCGGGAACGAACGGAAGCCCACGTCGCCCGCGGCCGGTTCGTTCTCCGCCTCGAGCCTCGCGCAGGGGGCCGCCGCAGCGCGAAGCCCACTCCTCGGTGGACCGGCCCCGTCGGCGCGTCCCACCCCACTTCAATCCAGCGCGGGCGTTGGCGCGGCCTCGACCACGACCGCCGGGACGGGGGCTGCGGCCTCGAGCGCGTCAGGACTCGCTGGGGCCTCCGCGGGACGACCTTCGCCGGGCGTGGCTCAGGCACAGCCTGCGACACCGCCGGGCCCTGCTTCTTCGCCGGCTTCTAAGCCGACGCCCCCGACGCCCGGCGCCCAATCGGTCAGCGCGCAGGCCGCGACGCCACGGGCCCAGCCGGCGGCCGCTCCAGCTTCGCCCGTGCTCGCGCAGGCCGCGACACCGCTGGCGGCGCGTCCCACACGTCCGCCGCCCATCCCGCCCGAGCCGAGCGGTGCCTCCGCAGCGGTCGAGTCGACCACCGCCCGAAAGCCCGCCCCGCCGCCGATCCCCGGCACCGCGCCGGCCGCAGCGCCCGCGCCCGCGCCCGCGCCCGCGCCGGAGCCCGCGGTGCCCCCGGTGGACGAAGACGCACGCTTCTCGGACCGTCTCGGCGTGATGAAGCCGTTCTACGACATCGCCAAGGTCTTCGTTTACACCCGCGACCTCCGCCCGGGTGAGCTGCTCGAGAGTTCGTGCACCCTGGGGGCGAACGGCGAGGACTTCCTGGGGCAGGCCAAGGTGGCGATCTACTCCAGGCTCTCCAAGGCCGTGCGCGCCCACGTCGCAGGGCCGGTCGAGGCCGCGCGTGCACAGGTCACCGCCGACGAGATGCCCGGCTACAGACTGATGCGCGTCCGCGCCGACGCGCTCATCGAGGCGATGCGCGCGGCCGAAGCCTTCATCGGCAAAAAACCGCCGGAGCGTGTGGTCGTCGGCAATCAGGGACGCCCGAAGATGAGCGCCGAAGAAGAGGCCGCGATGATCGAGATCGACAGCGCGCTCAAGCGCTTGATCTCGGTGCGCGCACGCCCGGCGACGGGCCAGGCCGCCTGACGCCAGCGCCGCTCAGCGCTTGTTCAGGGACCAGTCGTACGGCAGGTACGTCACCTTGCCGGCGGCGAAGGCGGCCTTGACGGCCGCGGCTGGCCCAGGGTCCAGGGCTCGCCCCAGGTAGGTCGCCACGCCGCCCTGGGCGGTGAAGTCGTCCTTGAACCAATCGAAGATGCTCGAGAGGGCGACCGCGCCCGTGGCCTCGTCGATCGTGTTGCGGGCCTTGTCCCGCGCGAACGCCCGAAACGCCTGCTCGAGCTGTCCGTTCAGTTTCCCGGGCACGAAGGCCTCGGCCACGATCGGCGGGCACGAGGTGCTCGCGCAGTTGAGCGCCGCGTGGACGCGGGGGTCCTTGAACTCCGGGCGGATCGTCTTGTGTTCGATGTCGTCGAGCGACATCGCCTTGCCGCCCACCGTGTAGCTCGGCTCCTTGAAAAAGCCGAAGTTCGGCGCCACGTCCTGCACGCTCTTGATGCCGGGCCAGCGCTTGACCACGCCGCTGATCGTCAGGGCGTTGTAGGCGTTGATCCAGAAGGCGAGCTTCTCGTCTCGCGTCTTCAGGGTCGCCGGATCGAAACGACCGATGGCCTCGACGTACGCCTTGAAGCTCGCGTCCGTGGAGAACGCCGCGTAGTCGACCTTGCCGCCGCGGGCGTGTGCGCGCAGCAGCTTGTCGAAGGCCGCGTGGTCGAAGGCCGTGGCCGGTGCCGCGACCTTGCGGCCATCCGCGCTGGCGGTGGTCGGGGCGGTGATCGAGAGCGCGCCCAGAAGACCGAGGGCTCGAACGAAGGAGAGTGTCGCCATGAAGTGTGTCTGCTTTCTCAGAGGACGTTTACGCGCCAACCCACGCGAAGTAACACATCTTGGAGGACGGGCCTATTCACTGGAGTCTCCTCGAGGGCCGAGGTGCGCAGGTACTCCAGGCCCAGCCAGAGGCTGCGACCGTCGTCCGGGTCCGTGATGGGCAGATCGAAGCCCACGCCCCAGTCCCAGAGCATCAGCGCGTTGGCGTCCGCACGGGCGCGCTGCTCGACCCCCCCGCCCAGGCCCAGGCGGACGTACACCGCCGCCAGCGACTGCCACAGGCCCTCACCCGTCAGCATGAAGAAGAAGAACGGATGGAGTTGCCCCGAGACCGTGGCGCGGTGGAGTTGCCCGCCCTCCACACCCGAGCGCCCGTACTGCACGGCGAGGTCGCCCACCTGGAGCAGGCTCGAAAAACGAGCGCCCAGGCGGAGGTGAAGGCCGTCTTCCTCCGGTGTGCGCGCCAGGCCGCCGCCGGCTTCGACGCCCCAATAGGCGCCCGTGTATCGGGGCGGAGGCAGGTTCTCCGCGGCGCACGCGGACCACGCCAGAAGTCCACAAGCCGTTGGGAGGGCGCTGCGCACGCCCGAACCTTCAGAGGTTCGCTTCGAGCGTGCGGGCCACCTGCCGCGCTTCGAAGAGCACCTGCTCCGGGTGGGTCGTGCTGCGCGTCTGGACGAGGAGCTGGTACTGGTCGCCGACCCGCAGCGCGACGAGGGCGCCGGCGGTGCCGCGGACGACCAGGCTTTGACCCGTGCTGCGGCCCGCGCGGACCTCGGCCTGGCCCAGGCGTCGCAGCGCGATGCCCTCGTATGCGGCCGCGAGGCGGAGCTCTTCACGGCGCTCTCGCGGGTGCACCGCGATCTCCTCGCCGTCGAGGTCGGTGAATGCGGCGCCCGTGATCCCGGGGACGGCCTGGACGAGGTGCTTGAGCGCGTCGAGAAAGGGGTCGGCCATGGCTCTCCACCTAGCATGGGCGTCGGCCTCGGGCAAGCGCGGGCGTTGACACGACCGGCGGACGGGGCGACCTTGCCGACATCATGAGCAACACCCCTCCTTCCCTCGAGACCACGGGGCTCGCCGAAGCCGTGGACGGGCACTTCCCCGTGGCGAACCACCGACCCCTCTTCAGGGAGGTGAGCGCGCTGCGAGAGCGTCGGTTGGTGTCCATCGTCATCGCACCCCACGTGCCCCTCGACCGGAGTGTGGTGGACGCCCTCGTCGAGGTCGTGCACCCGCTGGCCGGAGGTCGCCCGCTCGACCTTTTCCTCGACGCCGGCTCCGGGGTCAGCCTCGAAGCGTGGCGCGTCGTCTCGTTTCTGCACGAGCGATTCCAGGGCTATACCGCCATCGTGCCTTTCGCCTCGTCGCCTGTGGTGACCCAGCTCGCCCTGGGCGCGAACGCACTCTTGATGACCGACGTCGCGAGCCTCTCGCCGTTGTATCCCTTCGAGCTCTCCGGAGAGCTCCGGGCGCTGCACGCCGACCTCGATGCCGCCCAGGCGTTGCTCGGCGCCGAGCAGTTCAAGGCCCTGGTGCCGCGCTTCATCGAGCGGGTCGACGCCCAGCAAATCGGCCTGGTCCATCGAGGCTGGGAGACCGTGCGGACGCTCGCGCGCGCCTCGCTGGAGACCCACCTCGATCCGGGCACGGACCGCGAGCGCATCGACCGCGCCGTGGACCGACTGTGCGCCGTCGGCACGCCGTCCGGCTTCCCCTTCACACGGCGGGACTGCGAGCAGCGGCTCGGCCTGCCTGTGGTTCGGCCCGACGACACGCTCGCCTCGATCATCTGGCGGCTTCACCGTCACTACCGGCAGCTCTTCGGCATCGAAGGGGACTGGCGCTGGAACGAGAGAAACTTCGTGCTGAGCTACGACGGCTTCATCGAGACGGAGGATGAGCGTCGGGTCCTCGTGCGCATTCACCGGTACGACGATCGGGGTCGACGCGGCGAGTTGGTCTTCACACGCTGGGTGCGTCCCGGCGGACTCGAGGTCGTCATGGACCGTGAGGTCGCACTGTAAGTAATGGCGCTCGAACGATTGCAGAAGATCCTCGCACGGGCCGGTGTCTCCGCCCGTCGCAAAGCCGAAGAGCTCATCAGCGCGCGTCGCGTGACCGTGAACGGAGAGATCGTCTCCGAGCTCGGGGCGCGGGCCGATCCAACACGAGACCGCATCGCCCTGGACGGCCGGGTGCTCGAACAGCCACGCACGTCGACCTACATCGTGCTGTGGAAACCCGCGGGCGTGGTCACGACCGCCAAGGACGAGCTCGATCGCCGCACGGTCATCGACCTCGTGCGCTGTGAGTCGCGGGTCTTCCCGGTCGGGCGGCTCGACATGGACGCCGAGGGCGTGCTGCTGCTGACCGACGACGGCGACCTCGCCGCCGCGCTCACGCACCCGAGCGGCGAGGTGCCCAAGGTCTACCGAGCGAAGGTGAGGGGACGCCCGAGCCCCGAGACCCTCAAGCTCCTCGAGAAGGGCCTTGAACTCGAGG
>JBMOFP010000070.1:0-30575 GCA_049318805.1 Bradymonadia bacterium | reverse complement strand
GGTTGGGGCGAGCCTCCGGTCTCTCCGCCGAAGCCGAAATCGACCCCCGGACTGCCGCCCTCACCGTCCCCGCCCCCACTGCCGCCGCCACACCCAACGACGATGGCGCTGACAGTCAAGGCCAAGCACCGGATTTTTTCGCCCATCTTCGATCTCCCCTGATAGTGTACAGTATGCACAGAAAAGTTCATTAGGGGTAGCCTGCATGTGCCGAAAACGTATCGATTCGGTTTCGGGCGCGGGCTCGGGCTCGGGAGCACGGGCCCCGGTTTTCATGCTCGCGGCGCTCACCACCGCGTGCCACGTTTCAGCGCCGACCGAGCCTGCGCCCAGGGCGAGCGGCGCACAGCCGACCGTGGCGTCCCAGGCGCCCTCGAACCCGGCGCTGGTGCCCTCGCCGCCGACCGCGAGCCCGGAGCGACTGACGCCCTTCACCGCGTGCCCGAGCGGAACGTTTCAGGTCGGCGGCCATCCGCCCGTGGCCACGGAACGATACTGCCTCGTCGTAGAAGAGAACCGGCGCGAGGGCCGATACACCCGGTGGTACGACAACGGCCTCTTCGCGGAGGAGGTCGACTACGTCGGCGGTAAAGTCCACGGTCGTTACGTGAGCCTTTCCGACACCGGCGAACCGCGCGAGGCCGGCAACTACGTCGAGGGCCGAAGGCATGGCCTGTGGACCGGGTGGCAGCGCGGTCACCTCGCGTTCACGGGCGAGTTCCAGTCCGACCTACAGCACGGGCTCTTCGCGGCATGGAATCAGGAGACGAACACCGTCGAGGCGGTCGGTCAGTTCAGGTTCGGAGAACCCTGCGGTGCATTCCGCTGCTTCGACCCCAGTGGCCGCCCGATCCGATGCGAGAAACTCGAGGGCAAGTGCCCGACCACCGACACCGGCGGAACCTGCCCGGCGTGCGACACCGTCGCCCCGAAAGCCGCCCCGCCGCCGATGTCCGCGGCCACGTCGCAGCCCGGTGAAACCGTAGACGTCGCGCCCCAACCGTAGCCGCTTCAGTCGACGGGGAGGGCCGCTTTCGCCGCGGCTCCGGCGTCGTCCAGCTCTTTCCGCCACTTCTTCTCTTCCTTGCTGCTCATGGGTCCCAGCACCTCGATGGCCGCGCGCAGGCGGGCGCGGCACAGGTCGCGGCCGAGGATCACCATCGACTCCCAGAGCGGCGTGCCCACGGGCTTGCCCGTCATGCACACGAAGAGCGGCTTGAGGAAGTCCTTGGTCTTGATGCCCGCCAGCTCGGCGGTGCCCTTCAGGGTCTCGGCGATGAGCTCGGCGGTGAACGGCGTGAGCTCGTCGAGCCGCCACGCGACCCACTGGAGCGCGCGCCGCTGCGCCTCGGGCTCCGCGCCCTTGATCTGCAGGTCGGCGGCCTGGAACGGCGCCACGCCCTGGAAGAAGAACGCCGCGAGTGTGCCCAGGTCGGACAGGCGCTCGATGCGCCCCTGCACGAGCGGCACGATCTGCGAGAGGTAGTCCTCGTTGAGCGCCCAGGTGCGCACCCGCTCGCCGAACTGCGCGGGCGTCAGGTTCTCACGCAGCCAGCGCCCGTTGAGCCAGTTGAGCTTGCCCTGGTCGAAGACGGGGCCGCCGAGCGAGACCCGCTCGAGGTCGAAGTGCTCGACCATCTCGGCGAGCGAGAACTTCTCGCGCTCGTCGGGCATGGACCACGCCATCATGCCCAGGTAGTTCAGGAGCGCCTCGGGCAGGTAGCCCATACGCTCGTAGTAGACGATGCTCGTCGGGTTCTTCCGCTTGCTGAGCTTGCTCTTGTCGGGGTTCCGCAAGAGCGGCAGGTGGCACAGCGTAGGCGGCGTCCACCCGAAGTACTGGTAGAGCAACAGGTGCTTGGGCGCCGAGCTGATCCACTCTTCACCGCGCAGCACGTGGGTGATCCGCATGTCGTGGTCGTCGACCACGTTCGCCAGGTGATACGTCGGCAGGCCGTCGCTCTTCATGAGGACCTGCATGTCGACCTGGGCCCACTCGATCTCGATCTTGCCGCGCAGCAGGTCGTCGATCTGGCAGGTGCCCGTGCGCGGCACGACCATCCGCACCACAAAGGGCTCGCCGGCTGCGGCGCGCGCGGCCGAGGTCGCGGCGTCCAGGCCACGGCAAAGGCCGTCGTAACCGGGCACCTGCTGGCTCGCCTGCTGCACCTTGCGCAGCTCGTCCAGCCGCTGCGCGGTGCAGAAACATCGGAACGCATGCCCGGCCTCGAGCAACTGCTCGGCGTGCGCCTTGTAGATCGCGCTGCGCTCGCTCTGCCGGTAGGGTCCGTGGGGCCCGCCCACGTCCGGACCTTCGTCCCACTCGAGGCCGAGCCACCGCAGGCTGCGGAGGATCGCCGCCTCGGACTCGCGCGTGCTGCGCACCTGGTCGGTGTCCTCGATGCGCAGCAGGAACTGCCCTCCGTGCTGCTTGGCGAAGCAGTAGTTGAACAGCGCCACGTAGGCCGTGCCGACGTGGGGATCGCCCGTGGGTGAGGGCGCGATGCGGGTCCGAACGGTCAAAGGGGGCTCCTGCGGGCACGAAGGACGGCGCGTATACATGCCCGCGCACGGGCCCGCGCGCAAGCGCACCGCGGCGCCGAGGAGCGACTGAAATCGGACACCGAAGCGAGCGGACCGATACGCCGGTCCGCCGGCGGAGCGGTTCGCGCGGCCGGTGGGCGATTTCGGTCGATCCTCGCTGTCCCTTTACAGGATGCGCCCGCGGGTGTATCTGCCCGCGCCGTGCCGCGCATCCCCCCACGCCCGCCCCGTCTGCCGTCGACATCGCGACTTCGCGCGCTGCTCGCGAAGCTCGGGCTCGGCGCGGCCGTCGCGTGCGCGGGCTGCACGGGCCTGGGCACGCAGTCCTTCGGTTGCTCGGACGACTCGTCGTGCGAGAGCGGGCGGGTGTGTCGAGACGGTGACTGCGTCGTCGAATGCCTCGAGGACCGCGACTGCCCAGAGAGCGAACCCCTGTGTCGCTTTCAGCGGTGCGTCGCCCCGGAGGCCCCCGCCTCGTTGCCGCCGTTCCCCCTGGACGCGGGCGCGACCCCAGGCTGACGACGCATCGTTGCGTTTCGCGCGGCGGTCTGGTGTGGTTCGCTCTCCACTCTGGGAGAGGCTCATGAGCTACCGGATTCAGATCCTCCGCGACGTTTGCATCGGCGCCGGCACCTGCGTGGCGGACGCACCGAACGTCTTCGAACTCGACGACGACGACAAGGCGATCGTCATCGACGCCCGCGGCGACAGCGACGAGGACATCTACACCGCGGCGTGCAACTGCCCGGTGAATGCCATCGTGCTCATCGACGCGTCGACCGGCGAGCAGGTGTGGCCGGAGGGCTGAGCCACAGCTCCACGGGGCAGTGGTCCGAGCCCTTCACGTCCATACGAATCCGGGCGTCGACCACACGATGCCACGCCTCGTCGGCCACCATGTGGTAGTCGATGCGCCAGCCGATGTTGCGTTCACGCACACCCGGCCGGTTCGACCACCACGAGTAGTGTTTCGTGGTCTCGGGGTAGAGCTTACGAAACGCGTCGTGGAAACCCGCGCCGAGGTACTCGTCCACCAACGCGCGCTCGCGGGGCGTGAAGCCCGAGGCCTTCTGGTTCGCGCGCCAGTTCTCGATGTCGACGTTCTGGTGCGCCGTGTTCCAGTCGCCGCACACCACGACGTGCTCACCAGCCGCGCGCAAGGCGTTCACCCGGGCGAGCATCGCGGCGTAGAACTCGACCTTGTACTCGATGCGCGCGAGGTCGCGCTGGGCGTTGGGGAAGTAGGCGTTGAGGAGCACGACCCCGCCCTGGCGCGTCTGCAGCACGCGGCCCTCGTCGTCGAACCGGGGCTCGCCGAGGCCCACTTCGATGTGCTCGAAACCCAGGCGAGACAAGGTCGCGACGCCGCTGTAGCCGGGCTTCTGGGCGTCGTGCCACGCGAGCGTGTACCCGAGGGCTTCGGCCCGTGGCGCGTCGAACTGGTCGAGCCGCGCGCGGACCTCTTGCAGCGCCACGACCTCGGGCCACTCCGCCTCGAGCCAGTCGAAGAAGCCCTGGCCCACGGCGGCCCGGATGCCGTTCACATTCCACGAGACGAATCGCAGCGCGGTCATGGTCTCACCTCACGCCAGGTGCGGTGGAGTGCCTCGAAGGACGGTTTGCCCTCGCCCCGGGCGAGCGCGTGGATCGCGCGCTGCACCGCGGCGTTGGCCGGCGTCGGCACCCCGACACGCGCGCCCCGCTCGACGATCTCACCGTTGAGGAAGTCCACCGGCGGCATCCGACCCCGCTCCAACGCCGCGAGCATGGACGACCGCATGCGCCGGAACTTCATGCCCACCGCCCAGATGAGCGCGTGTCGTACGATGAGCGACCGCCGCGTCGCCGCGTTTCGGTCGAGCGCGATGGTGTCCACATTGAGCGTGCCCGAGACCTTCTCGAGCCGAACGTCCAGCGCGCGGGCGACCTCGACGACCTCGGTGAAGATCTCGAGCGCGAAGTTGCGCGCGGTGCGGTCGCCGACCAGGGTGCCGAGCCGCACGCCGGCCAGGGTGCCGAGCGACGAGATCGCGCAGTTGATCGCGAGCTTGCTCCAGCGCGCGCCCGCGAGGTTGTCGGTGACCCGCGTAGGCCCGACGCAGGCCACCAGGTCGGCGAGGCGCGCCAACGCCGGATCGCCGCCCCCACCGGTCACCCCGCGCGGGCGCATCCGCCCCAGCACAAAGCCGCCGGGCGAGGTGCGCTCGTAGACCCCCGGCTCGGGGTTCGATGCCCCGAAGCTCACGATCCCGCCGATGACCTGCTCGTCGCTGCCGAGCACCCGGGCTACACGTTCCTCGCACAGCCCGTTCTGCAGCACCACGATCTGGCCCTTCTGACCGAGGCGCGGCGCGACCTCGCGCGCAACCTGCTCGACCTCGGGGGGCTGCACCGCCAGCAGCGCGTAGTCATAGGTCGCTTCGGGCGGCTCGGGGTAAGCGCGCCCCGCGACCTTGCGCGGCGTGCCCTCACCCCGGACCTCGAGGCCCCGGGCCGCGGTCGCCGCGAGGTGCTTCACGTTGCGGGTGACGGCGTGCACCACCGTGCGCCCATCCTCGAGCAGGTGCGCGGCGATCAGGCCGCCGATGCCGCCGCACCCGATGATCAGAATCCGAGGCCGTACTTCCGGGTTCATCGCGCGCTCTTGTGCCACAGGCGCTCGATGCGCACAATCGGCCGGCCATGCCGCTCCGATTGCTCCTGCTGCTGATGGCGCTCGTGAGCGCCTCGATGATCGCCGCCGTGATTTACACGAAGGTGCTCAACCCACCCGAGCGTCGCGAGGCCACGATCATCGAGATCAAAGCGATCAATCGGCTGTGCGCGATGGAGTGCGAAGAGAAGGCGCCCAAGATCGCGCCGACGGCCAGCGACGAGGCCTCGATGGTCGCCCTCGTCGACCAGTGCATCCGCGCCTGCATCGACCGCGTGAAGCTCGGACGCGGTCTGAACTGACCGCGGTTTTCACCGGGCGAGACCTTCAGAAATTCGTCGAAGGGCCTCGCAACCTACGGAATCCCCGAGTTGCGGCGTTCGGCATACCTCGTGCTAACGATGCCGACGACTCTCTTCATTCCACCCTGGAGGCCTCTGCAATGAACTTCACCGGATCTGGACGACGACGCGTCTTCGGCTCCGCCGCGCGCCTGGTGTGCGCGGCGTTGCTCTTTGCTGCCTGTGAGCCCGCCGAGCCCGAGGGCGGCGGCGAGGGCGGCGGCACGGGTGGCGGCACGCCCGAGGGTGGCGGCGGGAGCGGCGGCGACGGCGACTCCGGCGTGGGCGGCGGCGTCGTCCCCGGCCCCTGCGATACGCTCAGCGAAGACGCGTGCGCCACTCGCGACGACTGCGCCTTCGACGGCGAGGACTGTATCGACGCCGAGGGCGCGGCCTGCGCGAACCTCGGCGAGGCCCAGTGCGATGCTCGACTCGATTGTTTCGCCCGCGAGGACGTCTTCGGCGACTTCGCGCGGTGCCTGCCGGTCGGCGAGGCGCTCTGCCACCAGCTCGACACCGAGCGCTGCGCCTCGCGTGACGACTGCGAGGTCCGCGATGGCGCTTGCCAGGCGCCCGAGGTGCCCTGCGCCGACCATGCCGGCGACCGCGCCGCGTGCGAGGCCGCGGCCTGCTTCTGGTACGCCGACACCTGCAACGAGACCGCGGAGCCCGGCCGTTGCGACCAGCCCGACGAGGCCAGCTGCGTGGCCGCGGACTGTGAGTGGAGCAACGCCCGCGGCTGCACCGAGCCGATGCCCGCCATGGAGTGCGAGGACCTGGGCATGGCGGCCTGCACGGCCCGCCCCGACTGCCTCTGGGACGGCAACGCCTGCACACGAGACCCGGGGGAGATCCCCTGCGCCGAGCTCGACATGCTGGCCTGCGCGGTGCGCAACGACTGCGCGTTCGACCCGTCCACGGGCACCTGCGGCGAGCGACCCGACGGCGGGTGCAACGCCCTCGACGAGCAGTCCTGCCGGATGCGCCCGGACTGCGAGGCGGTCTTCGGCCCGACCGATTGCGACTGCGGCGGCGAAGTCCCCGCGCCCGACTGCCCCCCCGGCGAGATGTGCGCCCCCCCCCAGTGTGTTTGCCCCGAGGCGTTCGTGAGCTGCCAGCCGCGGGTCGCCGATTGCGGGAACGTGCCGGCCGAGGTCTGCGACGCGACGCCCGGCTGCCACCTCGAAGAAGGCTGCGCCCCCTGCCCCGAGGGTCAGATCTGCCCCGCAATCTGCGAGATCGTGGTGCTCTGTGTGGCCGACGCGCCGAACGCCTGTGACGGCCTGGACCCCGACACCTGCCGTCAGCGACAAGACTGCCGCCTCGAGGAGCAGGTCGTGTGCGACCCCGCCATGGGGGGAGGCGCAGAGCCTCCGCCGCCCGACGGCGACCGCATCATCGCCCCGCCCTGCGGCGAAGTGCAGCTCGTGTGTGTGCCCGCCGGCCCCCAGCCCGGCGACTGCTTCGCCTACCTCGACGCGGCGACCTGCTTCTCGGACCCGGCCTGCGAGTGGTTCGTCAACGGCGGCGCGCCGGACGGGGGCGGCGGCATGGAGCCCGTGCCCTTCGGTGGCGAGGACTGCGCCTGCGCCCCGGACCAGCCGGACTGCGGGTGTGGCGGCGGCGCCGTGCCTCCGTTCCCCGGTGAAGGCTTCTGCGGCTTCCGGCAGGTCATCTTCGACCCCTGCGGCATGGTCGACCCGGCGCTCTGCGACCAGACCCCCGGCTGCGCCTCGGTCGGCCAGGTCGATTGCCCGCCCTGCGAGCCCGGGGTTCCGTGCGCGGACTGCGTGCCGGCGCAGTGCGTCACCGTCGACCAGCTCTGCGCCAACTACTTCGACGCAGCGAGCTGCGACGCCGATGACCGCTGCGTGCCCGAGAACTTCGAGGTCTGCAACGGCGGCGGCTTCGAGTGCCCGCCCGGCCGAGAGTGTCCGCCCCCCGAGCCCCCCGTCTGCGAGGTGGTGTTCCAGTGTTTGGCCGCGCCGAGCCCCTGCGACGGCCTGCCCGTGGATGCCTGCCTGAGCACGCCGGGCTGCCACATCGAAGAGTTCGGTGCCCCGGGTGTGTGTGAGTGCCGCATCGACGCCAACGGCCGCGAGGTGTGCGAGTGCTTCGGCGGCGAGCCGGTCCAGGTGTGCATGCAGGACGAGCCCGGCCAGCCGCCGGTCGAGCCTCAGCCCGAGCCGCTGCCCCCGGTGCCGGCCCCGCGCTGACCCGACGCGTCGACCGTTTCGTCGGCGCCTCGCTTCTGCCACGATACGCGCGCTTCCCCGACCCTGGAGTCCGCGTGTTCAAGCGAGTCCTCGTCGCCAACCGGGGCGAGATCACGGTGCGCATCATGCGCACGCTGCGTGACCTCGGCATCTCCCCCGTCGCCATCTACTCCGAGCCCGACCGCCACGCGCTCCATGTGCGCAGCGCCGACCTGGCGGTGTGCGTGGGCCCAGAGGCCTCGCGCGAAAGCTACCTGCGCATGGACGCCGTCATCGACGCCGCCCGCCGCACAGGGGCCGAGGCGATCCACCCGGGCTACGGATTCCTGAGTGAAAACGCGGTCTTCGCCCAGAAGGTGAAGGACGCCGGGCTGGTGTGGATCGGCCCCCCGCCGAGCTCGATCCACACCATGGGCGACAAGTTGCTCGCGCGCCGCACGGTGATGGCCGCCGGTGTGCCGGTGGTGCCGGGCACCACGGAGCCGATCCGTGATCCCGAGGCCGCGGCCCGGGTCGCCCACGAGATCGGCTTCCCGGTGATGATCAAGGCGTCGTCGGGCGGCGGCGGCAAGGGCATGCGCAAGGTCGACGACCCCGAGCACGTGCGCGCGGCCATCGAGACCGCGCAGCGCGAGGCGCGAGGCGCCTTCGGCGACGACAGCGTCTACCTCGAGAAGTTCGTCGAGGGCCCGCACCACATCGAGATCCAGGTCTTCGCCGACCAGCACGGCAACTGCGTCTACATCGGAGAGCGCGAGTGCTCGGTCCAGCGGCGCCACCAGAAGGTCGTCGAGGAGAGCCCGAGCCCCTTCGTGGACCCCGAGATGCGCCGCCGCATGGGCGAGGTGGCCGTGGCCGCGGCGCGGGCCTGCGGCTACGAGGGCGCGGGCACCTGCGAGTTCCTGGTGGGCGCCAACCGCGAGTTCTACTTCCTCGAGATGAACACACGCCTGCAGGTCGAGCACGCCGTGACCGAGCTGGTCTACGGCCTGGACCTGGTCGAGGCGCAGCTCCGCGTCGCCGCAGGCGAGCCGCTGCCCTTCACCCAGGCCGAGCTCGTGCCCCACGGCCACGCCTTCGAGTGCCGCATCTACGCCGAGGACCCGGAGACCTACATGCCGTCCCCGGGCAAGGTGACGGGCGTGACCTGGCCGGGCGGCCCCGGCGTGCGGGTCGACGCAGGCATCGACGAGCACTCCGTGGTGCCCATGGCCTACGACCCGCTGGTGGCGAAGCTCTGCACCTGGGGCAGCGACCGGGCGCAGGCCATCCGACGCATGCGACGCGCCCTCGAAGAGACCGTCGTGCTCGGCATCACGACCAACACCCGCCTGCACTTGCGCGTGCTCGAGCACCCCGACTTCGTGGCGGGCAACTACGACACGCACATTCTCCAGAGTCCGCTGCCGGCCGTGCCGTCGCCGACCCCCGAAGCCCGCGAGGCGGCGGTGCTGGCGACGGCCCTGGCGAAGCTGGCCGACGAAGAGGCCCGCGCCCAGGGCGGCCTCGGTGGCGCGGCGCAGGCCCAGAACATCCCGAGCCTGTGGCGCACCCACGGCCGCGCGCGCGTCCTGCGGGGAGGGTGAGACATGCGATTCGCCATCGAAATCGGGGAAGAGACCGTCGAGGTCGAGGCCACGCGCCTGGGGCCTTCGCGCTTCAGCGTGCGGATCGGTCAGGGGGCGCCGCGCATGATCGAGGGTGACCTCGGCGCCGGCCTCGTGCACCTCATCGACGGGGAGCGTTCGTGGGCGGTGAAGCTGGGGGCGCGCGGGGAAGCGACGCACACGCACGTCGCCGGGCGCGACCTCACCGTGCAGGTCCAGGACGAACGCCGCCGCAAACAACGCGCCGCCGAGGCCGCCGCCGCGACGAGCGGCTCGGGACGCCGCAGCGTGCGCTCGCCCATGCCGGGCAAGGTCGTGAAGGTCCTCGTCGAGGTCGGCCAAACCGTGCACGCCGGCCAGGGCGTCGTCATCGTCGAGGCCATGAAGATGGAGAACGAGCTGAAGGCCGCCGGACCCGGCACCGTCGTCGAGGTGAAGTGCCGCGAGGGCGCGCTCGTCGAGGGCAACGCCGAGCTCCTGGTCATCGAGGGCTGAGCACGATGTCGATCGACAAAGAAAGACGCGCGGCTTGGCAGGCGAAGCTGGAGCGCGCGCGCGAGAAGAACCCCGAGCGCAAGGCCCGCTTCGAGACCTCTTCGGGCATCGAGATCCCGGCGCTCTGTCCGACGCCCGATCCCGAGACCGAGGCCGAGCGTCTGGGCCTGCCCGGTGAGGCCCCGTTCACACGCGGCGTGCAGGCGAACATGTACCGCGGCCGCCTCTGGACCATGCGGCAGTACGCCGGCTTCGGCACCGCCGAGGAGAGCAATCGGCGCTACCGCTACCTGCTCTCGCAGGGCACGACGGGCCTCTCCGTCGCCTTCGACCTGCCCACGCAGATGGGCATGGACAGTGATGATCCGCGCGCCCTGGGCGAGGTCGGCAAGGTCGGCGTCGCCATCGACACGGTCGAAGACATGGCCGTGCTCTTCGACCAGATCCCGCTCGACCAGGTCAGCACCTCGATGACCATCAACGCGCCGGCGAGCGTGCTGCTGGCGATGTACCTGGCCGTCGCCGAGCGCAACGGGCTGAAGGGCGAGCAGCTCAACGGCACGATCCAGAACGACATCCTGAAAGAGTACGTCGCGCGCGGCACCTACGTTTTCCCGCCGCGCCCCTCGATGCGGCTCATCACCGACACCTTCGCGTTCTGCGCCGACCGCGTGCCGAGCTGGAACACGATCAGCATCAGCGGCTACCACATCCGCGAGGCCGGCAGCACCGCGGCCCAGGAGATCGCCTTCACGCTCGCCGACGGCCTCGCCTACGTGCGCGCCGCGCTGGATGCGGGTCAGAAGCTCGAGGCCTTCGCCGGCCGGCTGAGCTTCTTCTTCAACGCGCACAACCAGTTCCTCGAGGAGATCGCCAAGTTCCGGGCAGCGCGCCGACTCTGGGCACGCCTCATGCGCGAGCGCTTCGGCGCGACGGACCCGAAGGCCTGCACGCTGCGGTTTCACACACAGACCGGCGGCAGCACGCTCACGGCACAGCAGATCGACAACAACGTGGTGCGGGTGGCGCTGCAGGCGCTGGCCGCGGTGCTCGGCGGTACTCAGAGCCTGCACACCAACAGCCGCGACGAGGCCCTGGGGCTGCCGACGGCCGAGGCCGCCAAGCTCGCCCTGCGCACCCAGCAGGTCATCGCGCACGAGAGCGGCGTGGCCGACTTCGTGGACCCCCTCGCCGGCAGTCACGCCATCGAGTACCTCACGGACGCCCTCGAGGCCCGCGCCCTGGCCTACATCGAGCAGATCGACGCGCTCGGCGGCATGATCCCGGCCATCGAGGGCGGCTTCGTGCAGCGCGAGATCCAGGACGCCGCGTACCGCTACCAGCTCGGCGTCGAGCGCGGCGAGCACGTGGTCGTGGGCGTGAATCGGTTCCAGGAGACGTCGACCCACAAGCCCGAGGTGCTGCGGGTCGATCCCGACCTCGAACGCGCCCAGGTCGAGCGTGTAAGGGCGCATCGGGCCGCGCGCTCTCCCGACCTACTGCCGCGCCATCGGCAGGCGCTGGTGGACGGCGCACGGGGCGACGCGAACGTGGTGCTCCTGACCTACGAGGCCGTGCGCCAGGGCATCACCGTGGGCGAGGTCTGCGGGGCGCTGAGCGAGGTCTTCGGCGCGTATCACGAGCCCGTCTTCCTGTGACGCACGCGGCGCCTTCGGCCGAGGCCGTGGCCGCGGCCGCCGCGGTGCTGCGCGAGGCCGAGGCGCTGGTCATCGCGGCGGGTGCCGGGCTGGGCGTCGACTCGGGCTTGCCCGATTTTCGCGGCCCCGAGGGCTTCTGGCAGGCGTATCCCCCCTACCGGGCGTTGGGTCTGCGCTTCGAAGAGCTGGCGCAGCCGCGCTGGTTCACCCAGGACCCGAGACTCGCCTGGGGCTTCTACGGCCATCGCCTCGGGCTGTACCGCCGCACCGCGCCGCACGATGGCTTCCGGGTCCTGAGGGCGTTGGCCGAGCGCATGCCGGCGGGCGCGTTCGTCTTCACCTCGAACGTGGACGGCCAGTTCCAGCGCGCGGGCTTCGACCCGACGCGCATCGTCGAACGCCACGGCGCCCTCGACTTCGTGCAGTGCACGAAAGACTGCGGCGTGGGCATTCTCGCGGCCGACCCGTTCGAGGTTCAGGTCGATCCGGAAACACTGCGCGCCGTGCCGCCCCTGCCCGCGTGCCCCGCGTGCGCCGCGCTCTTGCGGCCCAACGTGCTCATGTTCAACGACGCCGGCTGGGACGACACCCGCACCGCCGCACAGGTCGACCGCCTCGAGGTCTGGCTGGGCGGTGTGGCGGGCAAGCGCCTCGTCGTCGTCGAGTGCGGCGCCGGCCGGGGGGTGCCCACGGTGCGCCACTTCTCGGAGTCCATGACACGGATGCTGGGCGCGCGCCTGGTCCGCATCAACCTGCGCGAGCCCGAGGTGCCCGCGGGGCATCTCGGTCTCGCCGCGGGTGCCCGAGACACGCTGCGCGCTTTGGAGACCGCCCTATGAGAGTCACACCTGTGCTGCTCGTGCTGGGCGCCGTCACGGGCTGCGCGCCCGACACCGCGCCCCCGCGCCTCGGCATCGAGCGCGGCCCGTTCGGCGCCCACGAACAGGCCGTGCGCGCCTGCGCCGACGGCCCCACGCGCCCAGGTATCGACGTCTCCTTCTACCAGGGCGTCATCGACTGGCCGCGGGTGGCGGCGAGCGGTGAGGTCGCCTACGCCATCGTGCGCATCGGCGACGGCCTGGGCGAGGACGACCAGTTCGAGCGCAACTGGGCCGGCGCGCGGGACGCGGGCCTGATCCGCGGCGCGTACCAGTTCTTCCGCACACAACGCGACCCCGAAGAGATGGCGGCGATCGTCGTGCGTAAGCTCGGGCGACTCGGCCCCGGCGACCTGCCCGCGGTGCTCGACCTCGAGGGCGCGAGCATCCAGGATCAGCCGGCGAACGTGGTGCAAGACCACGCGCGGCGCTGGCTCCAGGCCGTGGAGGCCGGCACCGGCAAGCGCCCGATCATCTACACGGGCTACTACGTGTGGCGCGACGAGGTGAACGATCCGGACTTCTCGCAGCACCCGCTGTGGATCGCCGCCTACACCGACAATTGCCCTTTGATTCCGGACACCTGGCCGCGCTGGACCTTCTGGCAGTTCACGGACAGCGGGCGCGTGCCCGGCATCGACGGCAACGTCGACCAGAACCGCTTCAACGGCGACCAGGCCGCGCTCGAGGCTCTGGCCGGCATGAACGCCGAGCCGCGCTACGGCGCGCGGTACGTGGCCCAGAGCTATCCGCTCGCCGCGATGCCCGCGGTCGAGGTGCGCCAGGGCGAGGTGCTCGAGGGTTACTTCGACCTGCTCAACACGGGCACCGCGCCGTGGGACGACACGGTCTACCTGGCCCCCACCCCGCGCGACACCCCCGGGCCCTTCGCCTGCGGTGATCGGTGGGTCTCGGAGACCCGCATCAGCCGCCCCGCCACACCCGCGGCCCCGGGTGAGACGGTGCGCTTCGATCTGCCGATGTGTGCGTCGCAAGTCGGCGAGACCATTCAGTACTTCGGCATGGTCCGCGACGACGGCGCGGGCAACGTGCGCTGGTTCTCGGACGAGGGCGGCCCGCGCGACGACCTCTTCGCCGTGAAGGTGAACGTTTTGCCCGGACCCGACGGCGGGCTCGGGGATGCCGCGGTCGACGCCGCGGTGGACGCGCCAGACGCCGAAGGGCCCGGCCTCGACGTCGACGTGGTCGATGACGCCAGTGCCGAAGACGCGTTTCTCGAGACCGAAGACGCGACGCGCCTCGGCGCGGGCGAGGGTGAGGGCGACCCCCCGCAGACGCTCGACGGGCCGTCGGGCATCGCGTCCGACGGCGGCTGCGCCCAGGGACCTCAGGGGCCCGCCGGCGTAGGCTCCGCGCTTCTTTTGCTGCTGATGGCCGGGCGTCGCCGCCGCTCGCCGATCAGCGCTTGCGCACCACGCACCCGAAGGTGATGTCCACCGAGCCTTCGCGGTCGCCGCAGGCGTCGGCGCACAGCCGGACCTGCGTCGGCGCCGCAGGGTCGTCGTAGTACCAGCCGAGCGGGTCTTGCCGGCAGCCGGCCTCGCCGTCCACCTGGAAGAGCTCCGTCTCGCGCCCCGCGCCGTCCGTCAGCGAGACGTTCAGGCGGTCGGGCTCCAGCTCCACACCGGGCGGCGGCTCGGGGATCGTGTACGCGCACGGCAGTCGCGCCGCCTCGACCACACTCGCCTCGAGGGCCGCGAAGATCGGGCTCCAGTCGGGTTCACAGATCGACTGCACCTCGCCCCCGGTGCGCTCGCTCAGGTCGATGTAGACCTGACCGCGACGCTCACCGCACGAGCACTCGTCCCCGAAGACCCCGCAGCCGTCGATGTAGCCCACGAAGTCCACGATGCTGTGCAGCTTGTAGCCCGGCGCCACCGGCGCGAAGGCCGCGTCGAATTCGTCGGCGTTCGGGTTGGACCCACGCTCGTCGTCGTCGGTCACGACCACCACGTGGGTCGCGGCGCCGGGCCGCAAGAAGCGGCGGTACTCCGGCAGCGCGTCGAGCCCCACCGCCAGCGCCTCGCGGCTGTGCAGAGGCCGCCGCACGTGCAGGTACCGCTCGCTGTCGGTGTCCGGGCATCCGGCGCGCGCGCTCAGCGGGGGCGGCACACAGATGGGAAAGAACTCCTGCGCATCGCGTTGCGGATAGATCTGTTGGTCGGGGCCGACGATGACCACGTGGTAGTCGATGCCGGCCCCGGCGATGCGGTCCGCGAAGGCGTTGAGGTTCGCGGCGACGGTCTCGATCTCCGCGCGCATGCTGGGGGAGGCGTCGATGAACCACAGAATGTCGGTGGGGCGGGCCGCACCATTGGCCGGCGTGACGTTCAGCGCGCAGGCCTGCACGTTCGCGTCGGGCCCTGCGGGGGGCGTGCCCGAGTCACGGTCGGCCGGGGCACCGCCGCTGGGCTCACCTCCGGACCCTGCGCCACCCGCGGGCGGGGGCACGTCTGCGCCTCCGCCCCCTGCCCCGCCGGACGGCGCATCGTTGCCGCCCGCGCCGCCCGCGCCGCTCGACGCGTCGTCCATCCACAACGGCACGCCCGCGTCGGCCACGGCCACGCCCATATCGCGTGTCGCGCCCATGCGAGGCCCCGCGGCGTCGGGCGACGACGTCGCCTGTTCGTCGCCGCACGCCGTACCGCCCAGCAGCCCAGCAGCCAGCGCCCACACACGCCCGCACGTCGCTCGTCGCATGTGACCTCCTCGGGGCACTCTAGCGCACGCCCATGGTCGAGCGAGACGAAACAAACTCACCGCCAGCTTCAGAGTTTCTGAATCTCACTCTGCAGCGCCTCCAGGAAAGCCTGCCCGGCGCGACCCAGGGGCAGGTCACGCCGTGAGACCAGGTGAGGCCGATACACCCAGTGATTGCCCTCGTGAAAGGGCACCTTCACGAGGGTGCCGTCGTCTACGAGCGGGCGCGCCATCCAGTCCGGCAGCCAGCCGAAGCCCGCGCCCGACTGAATCGCAATCAGTTTGCTGTGAAAGTCCGCCAGCAGCACCACCTGTTGACACCCGAACCAGCTCGGACGCGGTGTCTCCGAGAACGCGGGTGCGCTGTCCCGCACCACCAGCTCGACATGCGCCTGCAGGGCGTCGCGGCTCAGCGACTCCGCCGACGCCAGCGGATGGTCCGCCGCCACCAGCAGAGACATCGGCAGGTCTGGGAGCGGCGTTGCGCGCCAGGCGCCCGTGCCATCGAACTCCAGCATCAGCATCAGATCCGCGCCGTCGCGGGCGAAACGATCGGCGACCCCGCTCTGATACTCGACATGGATGCGCAGGCGAGTCGGCAGTGACAGTGTATTGAAGCGGGCCACCGCGCGCATCACTGGAGCGATGGGATACACACCGTCCACCACCACCGACAGCGTGGGTTCCCAGCCCTCGCGCAGCGCCGCCGCCATGCGATCCGCGCGGCGGGCGTGCTCCAACACACCCCGCGCCTCCTCGAGCATGCGATGACCCGCCGGCGTGAGGTGGGCGCGCGGCCCGGAGCGTGCGAACAGTGACACCCCCAGGGCCGACTCCAGGGCCTTCACCGTGTATGTCACCGCCGACGGCACACGATGCAGGGCGCGAGCGGCCTTCACGAAGCTGCCGTGCTCGGCGATGGCCTCCAGCACCAGCAGTTGGTCCAGCGTATAGCGGGGGGGCGGCAGCGACGGCATCGAGTGGCTCCCGGGCCGGTGTCAGCCCGCCACGTCCGAGGTCTGGAATCTGCGCTGCGCCTCGTGGGGCGAGTCCGTCTCCAGCACCAGCTCCGCGCCCTGGGCGGTCAGGCGCATGACACGGCTCGACGTGAGCGACGTGCCCGCCGTGCGCTCGGCGCGCAGGCCCTGAAGGTGCCGGATCTCGTTCTGCATCAGCACCCCGCTGATGGTCGTGCCCAGCAGCAGCGCCTGTGGGCCCACGTTCAGCTTCAGCTCACGGGCCAGCTTCAGCACGAACGTGCCATCCGAGCGGTGCTCGAAGGCCACCACCAGCTCGGGCGGAAGCTGCGACAGCGGCACCCCGGCGCGGCGGAACGCCTCCAGCGCGCGGTCCGCGGGCTTCCCGAGCGAGCGCATGTAGTCCACCTGCCCCTGCTTCTTCGCCGCGTCGGCCGCGTCGAGCTCTTCGTCGCGCTTCGTCAGCGCCTGCTGCTGCGCCTGGCGGTCTGCGTCCTTGAGAAGGCGGTCCATGGGCGCAGAGTCGCAGATTGCGCGCGGGGATGCGAGGGGGAGCGGGGCGGTCAATCGACTGAACATCGGCGCAGTCTGATCGGGGGGTGGATCGGGTCGCGGTGGCCGGGGAGCGATTCGGGCTCTCGTGACTTGTCCTTAGGTCACCGAGCGTGGCAGAGGAACAGGGAAGCCGCAGGAGCCGGGTAGTCGCGCACCGCCCGGAGGCATGCGGGTTCACAGACTCAGCGCGTAGAGCCAAGTTGGTGTACGAATCGGGAATCGAGTCGCGAGGCTGTTGGACCTCGAGGAGGACCTGCGACTCGACCCCTTGCCGTAGAAGTTCGTTGTCGTTGTGCGACCGCACAATGAGGTTCGCCCCCGGTACCCGTAGTCGTAATCCGTAAGCTTCGCGCGCGACGCCTCGCCTAGAATCCAGACACGCGTCGCAGATTCACTCTTCGTTCGTTTACGTGCGTGGCCCGTGGCTACGCTGTCAGCAGGCCCTTGCATTATGCGCGCGACTCGCGCAGATCCAGTTCGTCGCGTCCCACTGGGACAGGGTATCCACACACAACCTCCGGCACCCGTACGCAAAAGCGTCGGTACTCGAACCCAGGAGTCCTCATGAGCGCCCTCGACCTGAACCGCCTTCAGAACCTCGTCAACGGCACCGGCGTCGCATTCCGCGTCCGTCAGCGCCTCCAGCCTGCGGGCGGCCCGGGCGACAAGGTCTTCCCGCCAACCTACGCCACCGGCGACCGAACGCTGAAGTACGCAGTCGAGGAACGCCGCTTCGATGGCGCCGACGTGAAGTGTGTCCTGCTCGACTCCGTGGCCTCGCAGGCCAACCGCATGGAGGAGGCGCTGCAAGACGCCTGGGAGCAGGGCTCGCTCGACTTCCCGGTGATCAGCGTCGACTTCAGCGGCATCGTCGGCCTCGAGGACCTCGGGCGCATCACGGCGCTGCAAGCGCCCCACCGAATCGCCGACGCGATCCTGCGCGATGCCACGGATCTGACCGGCACGACCCTGTTCCGTGACCTCCCGGAGGGCCGCGCCTACACCAACGCCACCACAAAGAACGCGACGGCGGTCTTTCAGCTCTGCCCCACGGCCCTCGTCTTCGGCGTCTGGGACTCAACCGGACCCAAGGGCGGCCTTGGGGCGAAGTTCCAGCGCGCGCTCACGGCCGAAATCGTCGCGATCGGGGCCCAGGAGGGGAAGAAGGTAAGCAGCCGCCTCGACCCACTGGGTATCCAGGCCAACGTGCCGCTGTACGCACGCAAGGGCAATCACGACGACTGGACGATCGAACCGGCAGAGGCCGAGCTCGACAAGGGCAAGCCGGCCCTTTTCGTGCGCGGAAAGGCGGACGGAAAGGGCAAGCCCTCCGCCGCCAACCACTCCAATATCCCACCCAATATCGACACGTTCGCGGGCGGGATCACGTTTGACTACGCGGTACAGACCGCGGTGCTCTCTCTGCCCGCCCTTCGACGCCTGCGCTTCACGACCGCGCTCGATGGAACGCCGCTCGCGAACCGCGCCGCTGCCGAGTCCGCGGCCCGCGTTGCACTGGCGTCGCTGGGACTCGCCGCCATCGTGCACCAGCGGATGCGCGGCTTCGACCTGCGCTCCCGCAGTCTGCTCGTGCCTGAGGGGCCGCTCGCCATCGAGCTGTTGAACGGCGACGGTAGCGCGGAGCCCGTGACGCTGGACCTGAACGCGGCCAACGCGCTCGTCCGAGAGGCGGCGGCCGCCGCGGCTTCTGCTGGACTCGCGTGGACGCGCGAGCCCGTGCGGCTCGTGCCCGCTCCGAAGCTCTCGATGCTGGTGAAGAAGAGCCGCGAGGAGGCCGCGAAGGGTGGAACCGAGGAGGCCACCTGATGTTTGCCGTCGAGATCGAGCTCCTTACAGAGCGATGGGTCGCCACTGAGTATAACGACCGCGGGCGAGCCGAGTGGCCGCCACACCCGGCTCGCCTGTACTCGGCAATGGTCGCCGAGCACGTGGACTGCGAGCTGACCGACGCGGAGCGCGTCGCCGAGGCGGCCGCCCTCGATTGGCTCGCCGAGCGTCCTGCACCCCTCGTCATCGCTTCGCCGGAGACCGCGGTGGCCCGTCGAACGGTCGCGCCGCACTTCGTTCCGGTCAACGACGCCGGCAGCGTGAGCCAGCCCGATGGGGCACGCGGGAAGCTCGAGGAGGCACTCGAGGCGCAGAGGGTCGCCGATGACCCGAAGGCACGTGCCAAGGCCGACAAGGCCGTCGACAAAGTGCTTGAACAACTCGCGAAGCTGACTGCCTCGGCGATCGCGGCGCCGGCCGATGCCTCGAACGCCATCGCGGGAGCGGCGGCGACCCTGCTCCCGGAACGTCGCCTCCGGCAGCCACGGACGTTTCCTTCGCTGACCCCAGCGCTGCCCCGGTTCGTGATGGTGTGGGACGAGGCGCCGCCCCCCTCGACGCGGGCAGCCCTCGACGCGATGCTGTTGCGGCTCGTTCGACTCGGCCACTCCTCGACCTTTGTCTCCGCCCGGGCGGCGGCGCCCGGCGCACTTGACCGCCTGCGGTCCGATGGCGCGATCGAGTACCGGCCCAGCGAGGACTCCGGCGCGCTCGTCCTTCGTGTGCCCGGTGCCGGGCAGCGTCAGCGCCTGACCGAAGCGTTCGCCAAGCACGGCGGCAACGAGCCGCGCGTGCTGCCTGCACGCTTCGTGCGCTATTCCGACCAGGCCGCGGACCGCGCCGAGCCGACCGGCGTGTCGATCTTCCGCTCGGACTTCCTCGTGCTCGCGCGCGTCGGCGGCCCGCGGCTTCCCATTCTCGCCGCGCCCCACGTAACGCGGGCGCTACGCCGGGCGCTCATCGCACGCGCGCCGGAGCCGAAGAGCCCGTTCCTGACAGGGCATCAGCCCGATGGAACGCCCGCCGAGGGGCCACGTCTGGCGCTCGCCGCCCTGCCCTTCGTCGGCTCTGAGCACGCGGACGGGAGCCTCATGGGCGTGGGCCTCTTGGTCCCGCGTGAGGCGACGCAGGACGACGTCGACGCTCTCGCGGCGACCCTGCGCGCGCTCGATCGCGTGCAGGGAGACGCCGAGGATCCCGCAGACAACCCTATCAAACTCGCGCTCGGCGAGGCCGGTGTTCTCGAGCTCGGTCCCATGATCTGGGGACGCACCGCTGCCAGCCTCCAGCCGATGCACTGGAGTGTCGCCCGGCGCCGTTGGGCCACGGCGACGCCACTGGCCCTCGACCGGAACCCAGGCGACCTGCACGACCGCGATGCCGCGCGTCGCGCGAGCGCCTTCGAGGAAGCCGAGGCCATTGCTCGGCTCGCCATCGAGCGAATGATCGCTCCAGCCTGCGCCGGCATCGTCTCGCTCACGGTCCATCGCTCCGTCGTGCTCGCCGGCTCGGCGAAGCCCCGCGACTTCGGGCGTTTCCCGCTCGGCGAGGGCAAGGCACCGCGCGTGCTCGTGCACGTTACGGTCGAATTCGACCGTCCTGTCGCTGGGCCCATGGTGGCAGGCGCGGGTCGATACCAAGGGATGGGCCTCTTCTTGCCCGTCGTTAGTCACGACGAGCCCGAGCAAAGGCGATGAACGGTCTACCCGACTTCGACACCTTCTATCGCGCGGCTCACGGCGGCTGCGACCCTTTTCCGTGGCAGTCGCGCCTCGCGCGCCACGTGCTCGAGCACGGCTGGCCCCGGGTGCTCGACCTGCCCACGGGCACTGGAAAGACCACGACACTCGAGATCGCGCTCTGGGCACTCGCGGCAGCGCCTGATCGTATGCCGCGGCGCATCGTGCTCGTGGTCGATCGCCGTATCGTGGTCGACCAGGGAGCGGCCGCCGCGCGCGCCCTTCAGGCGGCACTCGACAACGCGAAAGACGGACCGCTCCGGGCCGTCGCGCAGGCCCTTCGTGCCCTCATGGGCGACCGCGAACTCGACAAGGCACCACCCTTCGAGGTCGCAATCATGCGCGGTGGCATGCCGCGCGACAACGACTGGGCGCGTCGCCCGGACGCCGCGCTCGTCGGAGTGTCCACCGTCGACCAGCTCGGCTCGCGCCTGCTCTTCCGCGGCTACGGGCTCTCGGCACTCGCTGCCCCGATTCACGCGGGTCTGGTCGGAAACGACACACTCGTGCTCCTTGACGAGGTCCACCTCGCCAACCCCTTCGCCGAGACGCTCGAGGCCATCGCAGGCCGCTACCGGCACGGTGATGGCCGCCTTCCCGACCGCTTCGTCGTGGTCCAGATGTCGGCCACGGCCCGGCGCAAGGAGGCCGGGCCATTCGGGCTGAGCGTCGAGGACCGCGAACACCCGGTGCTCGCCCGGCGCCTGGGCGCGAGCAAGCGCGCACGACTCGTGGAGGCGAATCCGGGTGGTGGTGCCGAGAAGAGGAAGCAGGCCTTCGCCGAGCTGCTCGCGAAGGAAGCGGCGAGCCTGGTCGCGGAGGCGCCCTCTTCGACCGTCGGTATCGTCGTGAACCGCATCGACACCGCGCTGCGTGTGTTTGCGGCTGCGCAAGAGCGCCTGACGAAGACCCACGACGTGGTGTTGCTCACCGGGCGGATGCGGGCGCTCGACCGCGACGCCGTGCTCCAGGAACACGTGCTCCCGCGGGCGCACAACGGCCGACAGAGGGCGCCGGGTAGTCGCGGCCTGGTGCTCGTGGCCACCCAGTGCATCGAGGCGGGCGCCGACCTCGACCTCGACGGCATCGTGACGGAGTGCGCGAGCCTCGACGCTCTTCGGCAGCGATTCGGTCGCGTCGACCGCTCCGGCTTTTGTGACAACACGAAGAGCGTGGTCGTGGCCCGTGCGGACGACGTTAAGCCGGGCGCTGACCCCGACGCCGTGTACGGCGAAGCGCTCCGCAACACGTGGGTGTGGCTGAACGAGCAGGCGGTCGATGGGCACGTCGACTTCGGGATCTCTTCGCTTCCCCGCGCCGTGGACGACGACGGCGCCGAGCGCCTCGACCTGCTCGCGCCCGCCCCGCACGCCCCGGTGCTGCTGCCGGAGACGCTCGACGCTCTCGCGCAGACCTCGCTGCGGCCCGAATACGATCCGGATGTGTCGCTCTGGTTGCACGGCCCCGATAGGGCTGCGGGCGAAGTTCAGATCGTATGGCGGCACGAGATACCGACGGCGTTCCCGCCGCGCGACGACGGCACCACGCTGTCGGACGATGAGCTCGCGACCATCGTTGGCGATCAGCTCGCCATCCGCCGACCCTCCGCGCTCGAGACGGTCACGGTCCCAGTCTACGTCGCACGCGCCTGGCTCTCGGCACGCGACGAGGACGAGGCCCCGGACTTCGCCGACACCGTCTCGCGACCTCCCGAGGAGAAGCGCCGACGCCGCGACGAGCCACGTCCGCCGCGCGTGCCGGTGTTGCGTTGGCGCGGCGCGGACTCGACGATCGTCCGAGACATCGACACAGAGATATGGCCGGGGGCGATTCTCGTAGTGCCCCCATCGGCCGGTGGACTGCGCGCCGCAAACTTCGATCCCGCCGCGAAGGACAACGTGGGCGACCTCGGTACTCTCGCCGGATGGCGCAATCGCGGCGCGATCGTCATCCGTGGTGATGCCGCCGGCGTGGCGAGCGTGGCCGACGGGTCGTTTACGACGCCTCAGATCGACGAGGGCGCATCGATCGTAGACGTCCGGACTGCGTGGCTCGGTGCGCTCAGCGACTGGGCCTTGCACTCGGCGGCGCTCCCGGGTCACGCGGAATTGACACGTGCCCTGACCACACCGATCGGTCGCGGGAAGCCACCTGTCGAGCGAGCCAGCGTCGAGCTCGTCGCCGGCTTCGACGGGGGCGATATCCCCTACTTTCGGCTCGGCCTGCGGGTCACCGGCGGTGGATGGGGCGTCGAAGCGGCTGACGCGGTATCCGAGGACGACGACAGCGCGTTTACCGCACAACGAGTCACCCTGGAGCAACATAGCCTCGATGTGGCCGACTGGGCGGGCGCGTTCGCGCGGGCGCTCCACCTGCCGAGCGACGTGGTCGAGGACGTCGTCCTGGCCGGGCAACTGCACGATCTGGGTAAGGCTGACTCGCGGTTTCAGCAGTGGCTGCATGGCGGGAGCGCGATCGCTGCGGCGGCGGCACCGGACCTGCTCGGCAAGTCCGGAGTGAAGATGGGAACCCGCAGCGAACGTGCAGCGGCCCGACGCCGCGCGGCCTACCCCGACGGCTATCGCCACGAGCTGCTGAGCCTCGCGTTGGCTGAGGCCGGGCGGATTTTCGACCGCGCGCACGACCCGGATCTGGTTCGTCACCTCGTGACTGCGCACCACGGGTGGTGCCGGCCCTTTGCGCCACTCGTCGACCCGGGTCCCTCGCATTTCGTCGAAGCCCAATACGGCAACGCGACGCTGCGGGCCGACGCGCGGCACGAGCTTGCGGCGCTCGACAGCGGCGTAGCCGACCGCTTCTGGATCCTCAACGAGCGCTACGGGTGGTGGGGGCTCGCCTGGCTCGAGGCCATCGTACGGCTAGCGGACCATCGCGCCAGCGAAGCACCCACGACTGAGGGAGGAGCCGAAGCATGACGACATACACACACGAGTGCGTTGCGCTCAACCCGTGGGATCCGCTCGGCTTCCTGGCCTCTCTGGGACTGCTACGCGTGCTCGATGAGGCCGCACGCGAGGAAGGTGTGGGGCGCCCCCGCCTCCGCTTTGCCGACGACGCGAGCCCGTACGCGATCGTCGAGTGTGTATGGACGCTCGAAGAGGTTGTCGATCGGGTCCTACGCGACGCGCAGCGCCAATCGGACAATCCGGTGTTGAACATCGAGCACGACAAGGCGGGGGAGCGCTGCGCAACTGGCACTGGCACTCGCGACCTCAAGCCGTCGCCCGACTACGCGCGCGAGACTCTGATCGAGTGTGCGAGCGGGCGGCGTGCGTTCGCCGATCAAGCAGCGGGCTTCTTCAGTGAGCTCGTGCAAGACAATAACTCTCGTACAAAGCCCACGGCGCTGCACTTCACGGCAGGCCAGCAGTCCTTTTTGGAAATGGCATACAAACTTCGGACTGCCCTCACGGCGGAGCAGGTCCGCGCCGCCTTACTCGCCTGGGGAGAGACCGACCCGCAGGCGCCATCTTTCGCCTGGGAGGGCTCGGGCGCGCGGATGTATGCGCTTCGCGCGAACAGTCCCTCGGGCGACAGGAAGGGCGCAGTGCCTGGTCCGAACTGGCTCGGCGTCCGCGGGCTGTCGATGACCCCGGTGCGCGTTCGAAAGGACGAGCTTGTCACCGCCGGCGTGCGCGGTCATTGGAAGACAGCACGGTATGCATGGCCCGTTTGGACTCGATTCGCCACGGCTCCGACCACGGTGGCGCTCCTGCGGTCCAATCTTCGGGAGCTGCGAGCGGCTGAGCGTAACGCCCTCGGGATAACATTGATCCTGGAGGCAAGTATGCCGCGCACGGACCAGGGCGGGTACGGCAGCTTCGCCCCTCCGACGGTTTTGGCGCCAGCAAAGCCGACGCAACCCAAGCAGCACGCCTGACGGGTCG
Source organism: Bradymonadia bacterium (assembly GCA_049318805.1). GTDB lineage: Bacteria > Myxococcota_A > Bradymonadia > UBA7976 > UBA1532 > CANLBD01. The sequence continues at coordinate 6,435 of JBMOFP010000070.1, read as the reverse complement.
GTGCAAGAGCCCGTCCGCGGACTTCCTTCTTCATCTTCGTTTCGTCGAAGTGAATTCGGCTTCGCTCTCGGACTCATTCGGTTTCTTTCACAGCGTGCTCGACTCCGCCGGGCCGACCTGGCCTGGGCAGGCTGCTTCGTTTGCAGCCTGCTACGTGATCGCATCGTTCTGCAGTGGTCAATGAGGTGCAGCGATGAGCGAGGGCAGGAGCTCCGACGACGAGGTATGGGCGGATGCGATGCGTGACGTGCCGCGGCTCTCGGGCCGTGACAAGAGACGCGTGCAGACTGCGACCAAGCACCCCAAGCCGAGTACGCGGTCCCTGACTGTGGCTGGGGTGAAATCTGTTGCCGAGCCTCTTGGTCGGACACCGAGCGTGGGTCCCGGGGCGCTGCCCGCTCCCTTGGCCAAGGAGGACAAGCCCACGGCCGAGCAGGACACACCCGGTGCGCAGAGCAGGTCGTTGCAGGCCGATCACGACGCACTCCGAGCCCAGCACGCCGCGCTCCAGGCGCAGGTCGCGGCGCTTCGAGCCGAGCTCGACGCCACGCGGACGATGCTCGCCACGCTGCAAGCCGACCACCTGGCGCTCCGAGAAGCACGTACCGCCCCTCCCCCACCCTCCGAGCCGACTCCTCGCCCTCTCGCGCAGGCGGGCCTCAGCGACGCGCAGCTCGTAGCGACCCTCGACCGCCTGCTCGCGGCCGACCGCAAGCTCTGCGCGCGAGTGCTGCTGCGCGACGGGGACGCCTCGGCGTGGCATGCAATCGACGACCGCGTGGTGCTGGCCTGCGCCCTCTGCTCGGCACGGCTCCGCCCGGGCGTGGTGGCCGTCGAGGGTGTGACAGCCGCAGACTGCGACCTGTGCGGCGGCTCAGACACGCGCCGCGCTTTCGCGGACCTGGTGGCCGCGTGCGAGGTCGCGCAGGTTGGCCGCGTGCTCATCCTGGGCGGCTCCCCCGCCTACCGCGAAGAAGCTCAGCGCCTCGTGAAGGAGACTACACGCCCGCTCAAGATCGACTTCGTCGGAGAGGGCAGCAAGCCCGGCACAAAGAAGGCGCTGGCGAACGCACGAGGCGCGGACGTGCTGGTGGTGTGGTGCAGTACTCTGCTCGACCACGCCACGACCGACGCCTTCGGTAAGGCCGACGCCCTCCGTGTCGTCGTCAACAGGCGCGGCATCGGCTCCATGTTCGCTCAGGTGGCCGAGGCGTTGATGTCGCGCAGTGGGTCGACGTAACACGCCGCCGTCCGTTCCGAGGCGTCCCGCGAGCATCGTGGCAGTCCCAACCTTGAGAATCGTGAAGTGCGACTTCAAGATTCGCAACAGTGCGGATTCATAGAGAATCTTCCGCACGGCTGGCGCAGCTCGCGGCGACGCGGCCGGCGGTGTTGGTGACCGAGGCGCGGCAGACGGGCAAGACGTCGCTGCTCCGGCACACGTTCCCCGGGCACCGCTTTGTGTCCCTGGACCTGCCGTCGGAGGCGGAGCTCGCAGAGAGCGCGCCGGAGGACTTCTTCGCCCGTCACCCGGCGCCGCTCATCATCGACGAGGTGAAGTACGCACCGGCGCTGTTTCGCCACCTCAAGGTCCGCATCGACGCTGACCGGGGCGCGAGCGGGCAATGGCTCCTAAGCGGGTCCCAACGGTTCCCGCTGATGCGTGAGGTCGGCGACTCGCTGGCGGGGCGCATCGGACTCGTGGAGCTCGACACGCTGAGCGACTCGGAGGTACGCGCCTCGATCCCCGGGACAGACCCCCTGAGCTGGACCGTCCGCGGCGGATTCCCCGAGCTCTGGGCCCATCCGGACATCGACGCGCGCGAGTTCCAACGTGCCTACGTGGTTTCGTACCTGGAGCGTGACTTACGAAGTCGGCTGCAGGTCACGAACCTGAGGAGTTTCGAGCGCTTTCTGCGTGCGTGTGCGCTGCGGTCCGGTCTGTTGCTGAACAAGTCCGACGTGGCGAGGGACGTGGGCGTCTCCGTGCCGACCGTGACGTCGTGGCTCGGCGCCCTGGAAGCGTCGGGTGTGGTCGCGTTGCTCGCACCGTGGTTCGAGAACGGCACCCCCGCGCTGACCAGGAGCCCGAAGCTCTACTTCCGCGATACGGGCCTGCTGCTCGCGCTCGTCAACCTGCGGGACGCCGCCGCGCTGGACGACTCCCCTCTGCGCGGCCAGATCTTCGAGACGGCGGTCTACGGCACCCTTCGGCGCGCGCTCGAGCTGCGCGGCGAGCTCGACAGCCTCTTCTTCGTTCGCCGGGCGCAGCACGAGGTCGACTTCGTGCTGCACCGCGGCGGGCGCTTCGACCTCTTCGAGTGCAAGTGGACGGAGGTCCCGGACCCGCGCGATGCGCAGACGATGCAACGCGTCGTCGAGCTGCTGGGGGTGTCGAACGTCGAGCGACGCTTCATCGTTTGTCGCTGTCGTCACAAGACACGCATCGACGCAGCCTGCGAGGCCGTGCCGCTGGAGGCGCTCCCCGAGGTGCTGTAGGTGCGCATGCGCAGGGCAATGAAGACCTCTGCCTATTCGCGCACCGTGCGCGCCACCCGAAAGCCGATGCGTGTGCTGCGCTCGGCCGGCGCGGCGCTGGCGCGCGCGGCGGCGCGCGTCGACTCAGGCGAGCCGTGCCACCCGCCACCCCGCACCACGCGGCGTTCTCCCTTGTGCGGTCCGGTCGGATCAAGGGCAGGCTGATTCACGCGGCCGTAGTCCCTATCGTACCAATCTTGCACCCACTCCGCGACGTTCCCGAGCATGTCATGGAGTCCCCACGTGTTCGCGCGACGGGTGCCGACCGGACGCGGTCCGCCCTGGCTGTCTCGGTGTGTCCAGGCGATCTCGTTCAACGGCCCGTAGGTCGCGGCCGCGCTGCCCGCCCGGCACGCATACTCCCACTCCGCCTCAGTCGGAAGGCGGTAGCCCGTTGATTCCAACCCTTCGAACTTGCGTTTGTCATCGTAGGCCGGTGGGAGACCATCGCGTCTCGAGAGCTGGGCGAGGAAGTCGATCGCATCGTCGTGGCTCACGCTCTCGATGGGTTCGTCGTTGCCCAGGTGCCGATTGGGCGACGGTGTGGACCCCATGAGATTCCGCCAGCTCGCGCGCGTCACTGGGTAGATACTCAGCAGGAACGGCCGGGTGAGGGTCACGAGGTGCTGCGTTTCGTCCTCGGAGCGTCCGGTTTCGCTGCGCGGAGAGCCCATCTGAAAGCGCCCCGGACGCACGAGCACGTAGCCTCGAGGCACGGTCGGGGAGATCGGCGTGGTCGAGGTGGCCGGTGTCCCCCACTTCGACAGCCACGCAGGCGGACTCGCCGCCCGGATCACCGCACGGCCCGCACAGGCCTCTGCCGCGCGCTCTGCGTCGGCCTCCGTGAGCCCGAGCGCTCGGCGGTACCGCTCGAGCGCCTCGACCTCGAAGGCTTCCAGGACCTGGTCCGCCACCGCCTCGCGCAGCGCCGCCGCGAAGGCCTCGAGCGAGGTCTGGCCTTCCGATTCTACGGCGACGCGCGGCACGCTCACGAGCCTGGGTGGACGCCCACCCCACTCTTCCCGCGCGTGCTCCTCCGCGAACCAATCCACGACAAGCTGTAGCGAGTGCAGCATCGGCACCACGTGGTGAACGCGAAGCTCGTGGAGGTCGCGGCTGTCGTGCGCCCCCACGTTCCGCCACCGGCTGATGAACTCCGCGTTGAGCCGGACCGCCCAGCCCAGGCGGCCCGCGCGTTCGTGCGGCAACTTGCCGAAGCGGTCCAGCAGGGCGTGGAGCGTCTCGGTCGAATCCGGCGGGAGCCGGGACACGTACTTCAAGATCGACTCGAGCACGACGCCGGCCGCGGTGAGCACGCCGCGGAGGCGGGTCGTGCCGCCGCTCGAGAGGCGCTCGGCCTCGACGCAGAGCGACTCGAACTCCCGGACGATGCGTGGGACGTGATCGCTTCGGGGCGTCATCGGCTCACCCTACCATCGATCGGGCGACGGCGGATCCGTCGGTCGATTCGAGACGGACGCGGATGACAACCGCGCGTGAAGGGTCAGTCTGCGAGTGCTTCAGTCACCGAGGCCGCGGTCAACGCCCGGACTCCCCAGGCCGCAAGGCGGTCGGAAGAGGTGCAGGTGCGGATGCGAGCGCGCTCGTCGTCTGAGAGTTGCAGACCCCGCGAAATGAAGACGGTCTCGAGGAGGCGTCTCGCAGTGTCGAGTCCCGCCTCGGCGCGGGCTGCCTCATGGTCGGCACGGGCCGCTTCATGGTCGGCGCGCGCTGCCTCCTGTTCGGCGCGCGCCGCCTCGGACGCCAGGGCACGCTCGCGGTCGTTGAGAGCCGACACGAGCGCAACAATCTCGTCCTTCGCGTTGAGGACTTCCGCGCCGTCGACGTAAACGCGGAGTGCGTCGTCGACCACGGCAAACTCGAGGCCCAGGATACGCGACGGATAGCGGCCGTACTGTGGCAGCGTCGGCACATAACGCCGGGTTTCGTCTTCCAGGTGCCAAGCGGCGATGCGCCGCCGGGCACCGTCGTAGACAAAGTACTCCGGGATACCGAGCGACGCATATCGCTCGACGTTCACACGCAGGTCCTTGGTCGCGTCCCCGAAGAAGTGCACCTCGAGAACGAAATCCAGACCTCGCCCTTCTGCAGTCACGTTCCATGAAGCGCGATCGTGCGTGCCGACATCGAGAACCGCGAGCAGGTCCGGTGCGAAGGCGGGCGCCCCTGGATACTCGACGGGCAGATCGGCGGCCAGGAAGATGCCGCGGCGCTTGCGATCGAACTGGCGCTCCACGCGGTCGAGCGTGCGTCGTATCGCCCGCTCGTGCGGGGTGCCCTGCGGGGGTTGGGCGTCGTGTACGGCGACAAGCGCCAAGCGGATCAACTCCGACACGTGGGCACGCTGGTCCGGATCCATGGCGCGCCACTCATCCGCCGTCGGGCAGATCGGCCGTCCGGTGGCATCGAGGACCAGGCGGAACTCGGTGTGGGCAGATCGTCCCATACGCGGGAGCGTACCACATGGGGCTGCGTACCGTCACCGGTCCAGAGGCGCGCGGAGCGTCGGACCTGGTGTGAAGTGCGGCCGAAGTGCGTGAGAATTCGTGCCGCGGCGACGACGGTTCGGAGTGATGTGGTGGAAAGCGGGTGTGGGTCTCGATAGTTGAAGTCGGCGTGAGACCGTTGTTGTTGGCCAGGACCACCTCACCCCCTCCCGCCGCCGCGTCCGGGATGGTCCGATGATCTTGGCCACGAGGGCAGTCCGATGATCTTGGCGAGTGACAGTGAACCTGCGGAGACGAGTCCGCCGTGAATAGCCTCGTGTGCGTGGGGCGGCTTCAATGGGGCCGCAGGGGTGAACCTGCGGAAATCAACTCACCATCACGGGGACCGGCGCCAGAACCGACGGGCTTCAATGGGGCCGCAGGGGTGAACCTGCGGAAACGCAGGCTGGAAATCCCGCGCCGCCGAGTATCACCGCGCTTCAATGGGGCCGCAGGGGTGAACCTGCGGAAACAGCCGCGTGCGCTCCATGGCCGAGGCCATGCGCCAGCTTCAATGGGGCCGCAGGGGTGAACCTGCGGAAACAACGTGTCCACGGCGTCCAGAAAGGCGATGCCCTTCTCGCTTCAATGGGGCCGCAGGGGTGAACCTGCGGAAAATCGGAGTACGCGCCACCGTTACCGCCAGCACCGCCGCTTCAATGGGTCCGCATGGGTGAACCTGCGGAAACGTCGAGCTGGGCGTCAAGATCTCGTCACTGTCGACGCTTCAATGGGGCCGCAGGGGTGAACCTGCGGGAACTCAATATCCCACTTGCGCTTTTCGACACTTTCGCCGCGCTTCAATTGGGCCGCATGGGTGAACCTGCGGAAACTGCAGATCGTGCAGACACAGTGCGACCGCGACCTCCTGCTTCAATGGGGCCGCAGGGGTGAACCTGCGGAAACCGCCGAAGTCCTGGTCCGAAGGTCGAGGCGGGCCTCGCTTCAATGGGGCCGCAGGGATTAACCTGCGGAAACTATGACCGACCTTGAGCGCGCCCTCGCGGGCGAGAAGCTTCAATGGGGCCGCAGGGGTGAACCTGCGGAAACGAGCGCCTGAAGGTCACGAGCGCCGCGATCATGCAGCTTCAATGGGGCCGCAGGGGTGAACCTGCGGAAACGTCGGGTGGCGAGATGAGCATCACCGTCATTGCGGGGCTTCAATGGGGCCGCAGGGGTGAACCTGCGGAAACCATCGAGCCGGGCGCAGTCCCGGCCTACGTCACCATTGCTTCAATGGGGCCGCAGGGGTGAACCTGCGGAAACTCAGAGCGGCGCACGCTCTGATCGTGGTACGTCTCGCTTCAATGGGGCCGCAGGGGTGAACCTGCGGAAACGAGGACGGCCCATCCGGACCCTTGCTCACCACGGGCGCTTCAATGGGGCCGCA
>JBMOFP010000069.1:0-30775 GCA_049318805.1 Bradymonadia bacterium | reverse complement strand
ACTGCGTCGAGCACCTGGGCACCATCGCGCGCTCGGGGACCCGCGAGTTCAGCGCTCGGCTTCAGGAGGCGCGCGCGCCCGACGGAGAGGGGACGGAGCGACTCATCGGCCAGTTCGGCGTAGGATTCTACGCGAGCTTCATGGCCGCCGAGCAGGTGCAGGTCGTCACTCGGCGCGCCGGGGAGAGCGGCGCGACCCGATGGGTCTCCAACGGCGACGGCACGTTCACCGTCGAAGAGACCGAGCGGGAGACCCAGGGCACGACCGTCACCCTCAAGCTGCGGCCCGCGGATCCGGAGAACGGCCTCGAGGACTTCACGGACGAGGCCGTCCTCCGACGCACCATCAAGAAGTACTCCGACTTCGTCACCTTCCCCATTCGTCTGGGAGAGAAGGTGCTGAACTCGATGAAGGCCATCTGGACGCGGCCGCAGTCCGAGGTCACGGCCGAGGAGTACGCCGAGTTCTACCGGCACGTGAGCCACCATTGGGAGGCCCCGTTCGAGACACTCACGCTGAAGGCCGAGGCGCCGTTCGAGTACCGCGCCCTGCTCTTCATCCCGGGTCAACAGCCCTTCGACCTGTTCCAACGTGAACAGAAGTTCGGCCTCCAGCTCTACGTGAACCGCGTCCTGATCATGGACCCGTGCGAGGAGCTGCTGCCGTCGTGGCTGCGTTTCGTGAAGGGCGTCGTGGACAGCCCGGACCTCTCTCTGAACGTCTCCCGCGAGATCCTCCAGCATGACCGGCGGGTCGGGCAGATTCGGAAGAAGATCGTGCGCAAGCTCGTCGAGTTCCTCGAGCGACTCTTCGCCGAGGATCCCACACGCTACGCCACGCTCTGGGGGCACTTCGGCCGCCTGCTCAAAGAGGGCGCGGCGCTCGACGACGAGCATCGAGACCGCCTCAAGGGGCTCCTCTACTTCCACAGCACCGCCGACGCGACGAAGCCGACCACCCTCGCCGAGTACGTCGCCCGCATGAAGCCCGAGCAGGAGGAGATCTACTTCATCGCCGGCGAGAGCCGCGCGGTGCTCGAGAAGTCGCCGCATCTCGAGGGCTTTCGGGCGCGCGGCTACGAGGTGCTGCTCCTCGACGATACGGTCGACGAGTTCGTCTTCGAACGCCTGCGTGAGGTGGACGGCAAGAAGCTGCGCAGCATCGCGCAAGGGGATGTCGAGCTCGGCACGGAGGCCGAGCGCGCCGCGACCGAGGAGACCCGTAAGGCCCGCGAGTCCCAAGACGCCGACTTCCTCGCCCGCATCGCCGGCGTGCTGGAGGCCGACGTCCGCGAGGTCCGCGTCTCGTCGCGGCTGACGGAGTCGCCGGCCTGCCTGATCGGCGAGGAGCACGATCTCAGCCCGCACCTCGAGCGATTGCTGCGTCAGGCGCAGCCGGACTCGGCGATGCCGGCACGGAAGCGGATCCTCGAGGTCAACGTGGACCACCCGGTGCTCCAGAGGATGCGCGCGCGCTTCGAGGCCAACCGAGAGGACCTGCGCCTCGAGTCGGACGCACGCCTTCTGCACGGGCAGGCGTTGCTCGCCGAGGGCTCGCCGCTGCCGGACCCCGCGGCCTTTGGGCGGCTCGTCGCCGAGCTGATGGCGACCTGAACTTTATTCGGAGGCCCTGGATGCCGTAGCTTCGCGGCAGTTCGAAAGCGAGACTGTCAGAAGGGGTGCGGCATATGCAGACGAATGGATTCGTGGCCAAACGAAGCGCGGCGTGGCTTGCGAGCCTCGCGTTCATTGCGGCGTGTGGCGGTGAGACCTCGGGCGGCGCGGGCGGGGGCGGCGGCGCCGCCGGCGGCAACGTCGGTGGCACGCCGGGTGAGCTCGACTCGGGCCCCACGGGCGGTACGCCGGTCGGCGGCACCGGCGGCTCGGGCGGCGCGCCCGTGGGCGGCGGCACCGGCGGTACGGGCGGGACGCCTGTCGGCGGCACAGGCGGCGCGCCCGTCGGCGGCGGCACAGGCGGCGCCGGTGAGCCGGGCGGGGAGCCCGTCGGCGGCAGCGGAGGCGCACCCGTCGGCGGCGCGGGCGGCGCGGGCGGCGCGGGCGGCGGTGGACCCGTTGGCGGCTTCGGCGGCGCGGGCGGCTCTGGCGGGACGCCCGTCGGCGGCTTCGGCGGCGCGGGCGGCGCGGGCGGGACGCCCGTCGGCGGCTTCGGCGGCGCGGGCGGCGGCGGACCCGTCGGCGGCTTCGGCGGCGCGGGTGGCGGCGGACCCGTCGGCGGCTTCGGCGGCGCGGGCGGCGGCGGCCCCGTCGGCGGCTTCGCACCGAACTGCGCCCTCGTCGGCGATGATCTCGCCCCGGGAGGCGCCTGCTGCGAGGGCCTGACCGCGACCTGCGGTGACGGTCCAAGCCCCGAGGGCGCGTGCCCGGTGCAGTGCGACCGCTTGACGTGTGTGGCCTGCGGCGACGGGCTCTGCGGCGCGGCCGAGGATCCGTGCAACTGCCCGGCGGACTGCGGCAATGCGGGTGTCTGCATTCCGGGGGGCCAGCCCATCGACATCAATGATCCGGCCTCGCCCGGGTGCTGCGACGGCTTCTTCGCCCTGAGCTGCGACGCCCCCATGATGGACGGGCAGTGCCGATTCGGGTGTCAGGAGATCTTCTACTGCGCCGAGTGCGGCAACGGGGCCTGCGACGAGAACGAGAACTTCTGCAACTGCCCGAACGATTGTGACGCGCCGGAGGTGGAGTGCAGCGAGACGGGCGAGGCCCTCTCTCCCTTGGGCTCGTGCTGCAATCCGCGCGACACCCCCATTCTCGCGAGCCAGCCCAACGCGAACAACGAGTGTCAGTTCGGGATGGGCGGGCTCGTCTGCGCCCGCACCAACAATGGGGACTGCGGCGTCGGTGAGAACTTCTGCAACAGCCCGGTCGACTGCCCGGCCCCCCCGCCGCCGTGCACCCAGGAAGGCTTCCAGCTCGAGGTCTTCCGTCCTGGCGCGGCGTGCTGCGCGGGTCTCGAGCAGGTCGGCTGCAGCCAGCCCGACGGCGACGGCGTCTGTCGGGAGCAGTGCGTGGGCACGACCTTCTGCACGGACTGTGGCGATGGCACCTGCGATGCGCCCGAGAACGCGTGCAACTGCCCCGCGGACTGCGCCGTGGTGCCGGGCTGCGTGGCCGAGGGTATGAGCGTGCCGTCATCCCGAACGCACCTTCGTGCTGCCCGGGCACCGGCCTCATCGGCTGCGACCGACCCAACGCCCGGGGACAGTGCGGACCGTGTGTCGGCGCTTCCATCTGCGCTCAGTGCGGGGATGGCGAGTGCGGACCGGGCGAGAACGCCTGCAATTGCGCGGACGACTGCGGCGCGAACTGAGCTTCGCGCCGCGGCGGTGCGTCACATCCCGAGCGGGATGCAGATGTCCCGATTCGGGTCGGAAAAATCGGCGAGACAGAAGCCGATGCCACACGCGAAGAGGTCGGCGACCCCTGAGTCGCAGACCAGGACGCAGGTGCCCAGGGACGCGCTGCAGACCGAGCCGGCCGCGCACTGGGCGTCGCGCATGCAGGCCGACCCGGGGCCGAGGTTGCCGCGGCCGGTGTCGTAGCAGAGGCCGTCGTTGTTCCCGCAGTAGCGACCCGCCCCACAGTCGGCGTTCAAACGACACGGCGGCACGGCGCAGACGCCGCTCAGCGGATCACACGCTTGACCGACCGGGCAGCGCACGTTGGCGCACCGGTCGATGCACGTGCCGATCTCCGGCACACAGAAGCTCCCGTTCAGGTCCTCGACACGGACGCAGTCGTACCCGCCGGCGCACTCCTGTTGGCAGCGAGAGGTGCAGAACGTCTCTCCGGTCTCCTCGAGACGCAGGCACGCGCTGGTGCCGTCGGCGGTGCATTGCACGCTCGTCTCGCACGCCTCGCACAGCCCGACGCCCGTGCGATAACACTGCAAGTCCGCGGGGTTACACGCCTGACCCGCCGGGCAACGCACGTCGGCGCAGGGGTCGATGCACGCCCCCGTCAGGCCGTCGCACCGACTGAAGGGACACTCGACGCCGTTGCAGACGCCGGTCGCGCAGCCGAAGAGGCAACTGCACTCGAAAAGGCAGCCGAAGAGCGCTTCGTCGTTGTTGATGGGCTCCAGCACACAGTCCGGCACCCGAAGCCGAGCGGGCTGCCACAGGGGCGGCAGATTCTGGTTCCCGCCGACCTCCAGCCGCTGCGGCCCGAGCGCGTGGCGCCGGTTCCCGACACACTCGATGGTGAGGCTCACGTCGGCGCCCGCGGCCGCCATGTCGGCGTTGCGCGGCAGCAGATCGACGCCAATCAGGTAACGGCCGGGGGCCAGCGCCTCCACCTCCAGCACCTCTTCGATCGCGGGGTCGTCCGAGGCGGAGACCACACCCGGCGCCGCCCAGGGCAGCGGGACGTTGCGGGGCGTGAGGTCCCAGTCCGCGGAGAAGAAGTTGCCGTTGGGATGCACGAGGTGGACGTCCGCCAGGGTGGCGGGGCCCGCCCAACGCATCCGGACGATGACGTGGGTCGGGTCTTCGACCGGCGGCGGCGGCTCGACGACCTCGCAGACATCACCGACCCCGTCGGCGTTGCGGTCCCGCTGGTCGGCGTTGCGCGCGTCCGGGCAGTTGTCACAGGCGTCGCCCACGGCGTCGGCGTCCCGGTCGCCCTGGTTCGCGTTCGACCGCGCGGGGCAGTTGTCCCGAGCGTCGGGCACACCGTCTCCGTCGGCGTCGGCCGCGACCACCTCGCACGCGTCGCCCTCGCCGTCCCCGTCTCGATCCACCTGGTCGACGTTCGCGGCGTCCGGGCAGTTGTCGCAGACGTCACCGAGGCCATCGGCATCGCGATCTTCCTGGCGCGCGTTGGGCCGCAGGCGACAGTTGTCGGCGTCGTCGACGACCCCGTCCATGTCCGAGTCGGCGTTCTCACAGGCATCGCCGACCCCGTCGGCGTCCCGGTCCTGCTGGCCGTTGTTCGCGTTGATGGGGCAGTTGTCGCAGAGGTCACCCACCCCGTCGGCGTCGGCGTCCGATTGCCCCGGGTTCGAGAGCGCCCGGCAGTTGTCGACGCCGTCCGCGATCCCGTCGGCGTCGTCGTCGTCGGGCACCTCGCAGGCGTCTCCGATGCCGTCGCCGTCCGCGTCTCGCTGGGCGTTGTTCGCGATCCGCAGGCAGTTGTCGCAGGCGTCTCCGACCCCATCGGCATCGGTATCCGTCTGTCCGGCGTCCGCGTCCGCCGGGCACACATCGATGGGGTCCGGCACGCCGTCCCCGTCCCCGTCGTCCACGTCGCAGGCGTCGCCACGTCCGTCGCCGTCGGTGTCGCGCTGCTCCGGATCGGCAACCTGAGGGCACACATCGCACGGGTCGCCGAGGCCGTCCCCGTCGTCGTCCGTCTGGCGGTTGTTGGGCAGTGTCGGGCAGTTGTCCTCGGCGTCCAGCACACCGTCGTCGTCTTGATCCCCGGGCGGACCCGCGGCATCCGGTCGCACGGGCGCAGCGTCGCGCCCGCCGGAGGGCCCGCCGTCACCCGGGGGGGGGCCGACATCATCGCCAGGCCCCTCGCCGCCGCCGCCGCCCGGCCCCTCGCCGCCGCCGGGCGACCCGCCGGTGGCGCCGCCCGTGCCTGCGGACGCGTCGCCGCCTGGGGCGAGCGCGGCGTCGTCTCCACCGGCGCCCCCCCCTCCCGTGTCGTTCGAGGCCGTACACGCGAGCAAAAGCAGCCCGCCCGAACACAGGACAGCAAAGGGCGTGTGACTCAGTGTACGTCGAATTCTCATGACCGCGCAGGGTAGGCCCGCGGGTGCGAAGGTGACAAGCGCCGCGCCCGGAGGGCCTGCGACGCCCCCTCTCGGCGCTCGACTCGCGTGCGGACGCCGTCCTCGTGTACGGTCCCGGGGCCATGCCGACCGAAATGGCCGTCGAGATGTCCCGCGAATTCACGGCGCCGCGCGCGCTCGTGTGGGCCCTCGTCTCGGATACGAACCGCTGGGACCGGGTCACGGGTCTCAAGCCGCCTCGGTACACATGGGTCGTCGAGCAGGGCCGCCGGGTCCGTCGCGCCGAGGCGCGGGAGATGGGCTTCGACATCGCGTGGCTGGAGCCGCCCTACCGCTGGGTCGAGGGTCGGATGATTGAAGCGGAGCGCCGCTTCGTCAAGGGCCCCGCCCAGGCGGGTGGCTTTACCGTGTGGCTCGAGGACCACTCCGTGCCGGGGGAAAAGGTCGTTCGCACCCGGGTCCGCGCGCGCGCCTGGGTCCGGGCCCCGTGGCTCATCGCGGCCGTGCAGCGGGTCAAGTTCGCGCGCGCGCTGCCCCGCTACCTCGACGCCATCGGCGCCCTCTTGCGGGACACACCGATGGACGAACGTGCGGCGGGCGACGAAGCCGAGCCCGCCGCGGTGCGGGCACGGCGACTGGCCCGCGGCTACGCGAACGAGATCGTGACCGGCACGCGCACCCCGACGGACTCACCCGTGCTGCGTGCGCGGCTCGACGCGCTCTCGCAGAACCCGGAGGCGGCGGGGTGGACGGACCGGTTCGAGCACCTCCTCAATGAGCTGGCCGACGACGATGTCGCGGCGTTGCGACCCTTCGAGCTGGCGCGCCACTGGCAAACGTCCCGCCGCGAGACCCTCTACGCCTGTTTGCTCGCGACCGAGGCGGGGCTCCTCGACCTGCGCTGGCAGATCATCTGCCCGACGTGCCGGGTGCCCGCGGCCCACGTCGCCGCGCTCGCGGACCTGAAGAACTCGTCGCACTGCGAAGCCTGTGACATCGGTTACGGCATCGACTTCGCGCGTCATGTCGAGGCGGTCTTCGCCCCCAACGCCGCGGTCCGTCGGGTGAGCCCGGCGACCTACTGCGCGTCGAGTCCCGCTTTCTTGCCTCATGTTTTGGCGCAGGTTCAGGTCGCCGCCGCGTCTCGCGGCGAGTGGCCCATCGAGCTGCCCGCGGGGTCGCTTCACCTGCGCACGCTCTACTCGCGCCTGGTCGCGGACCTCGAGCTGGACCAAACGAACCGGGACGTGGTGGTCACGTTGACGGCGGCGGGGCTGCGCGTGAACGCCGTGCCCTGCGCCCAGGCCCAGTCCCGCCTCATCGTCGAGAACGAGACGAACGAGCCGGTGGTGCTCCTGTTGGAGCGCAGCGGGTGGTCGGCCGACATCGCCAGCGGCATCGTCGTGGCCGCGTTCCCGGGCTTCATGCGCCTCTTCGCGACGGACGCGCCCGCGGCCGGTGTGGAGCTCGCCGTGGGCGAGGTGGCGCTCGTTTTCACGGACCTCACCGGGAGCACGGCCCTGTACGAGCGCATCGGCGACGCCAAGGCCTTCGCGTTGGTGGAGGAACACTTCCGTGTCGTGACCCAGGTCGTGGAGGCCGCGGGCGGCTCCGTCGTCAAGACCATGGGCGACGCCGTGATGGCCGGCTTTCCGAGCCTGAGGGACGCCGTCGGCGCCTCGGTCGGCATGGTCCGCGCCCACGACCTCGCGTTCCCCGACGGCGACCTGACGGTGAAGATCGGGGTGCACGCGGGGCCGTGTCTCATCGTTCGGGCGAACGACCGCCTCGACTACTTCGGGACGACGGTGAACGTGGCCGCTCGGCTCCAGGCGCAGGCTTCCCCGGGTGAGGTGGTCTTCTCGGAGACCATGCTGCGGTGGCCCGGCGTGCCGGAGCACGTCCGCGGGCTCGAGCAGCGCACCTTCATGGCCAACCTGAAGGGCATCGCGGGCGAGCAGAGCCTCATCGCCGTAAAGCCGTGAGCCCATGAGCGGGGCCTGGCTCGGTCCGCTCGCCGGGATGCTGGGGATCGTCGCCCTGGGCTGGCTCGTCGGCCGGGCCCGCCTGCTCGGTCCCCCAGAGGCGGACCCACCGCGCGTGCTGGGCAACGCGGCGTTCTTCCTCTTCGCCCCGGCGCTCCTCTTCCGAACGACGGCGCGGCTCGATCTGAGCGCCCTCCCGTGGCCGATGCTCCTCGCCTACTTCGGCCCGATCGTGGCCCTCGGCCTCGTGCACCACGCCTGGCGCCGACGTCGCCGAGCCCGTGTCGGGGACCCGGTCGCGGGCCCGGCGGTGCAGGTGATCACTCTCGCCTTCGGCAACTCCGTGAACATCGGCATCCCGTTGGCCGCCGCGGTCTTCGGCGAGGCCGGCCTCGGTCTGCACCTCACGCTGGTCAGCGTGCACGCCCTGGTCCTGCTGACGTTCTGTACCACGCTGGTCGAGCTGGACCTCGCGCGCGACCCGAGCGCGCCTCGCCGGCCGTTGGGCGCGGTGATGCGGACGACTTTGCGCAGCGCCGTGGTGCATCCGGTCACGTTGCCGGTCCTCGTGGGCCTCGTGTGGGGCCTCACGGGCCTTGGATTGGCCGCCCCCGTGGACGCGTGGCTGGAGCTCGTGGGGCGTGCCGTGGTGCCGCTGTGCCTTGCGCTCGTAGGTTTGGCGCTCGCCTACCCCGGCCCGCACGTCTCCGTGCGGTCCGCGCTCGGCATGTCCGCCGCGAAGCTCGTCCTCCAGCCCATGCTGGTGCTCGGCGTCGCCTACTGGGGCTTCGGGTTGCGCGGCCTGCCCCTCTCGGTCCTGGTGATGATGGCCGCGCTGCCGTCCGGCGCGAACGCGCTGCTCTTCGCGCAACGCTATGGGGCGCTGCAAGCCCAGACGGCCGCCGTGAACTTGCTCACGACGGTCCTCTTCGTGGTGACCGCGCCCCTGTGGCTCCTCTTGCTGGAGTGGGTCGCGTAGGCGCGGGTCAGCGCAGCGTGAGGCGCAACGAGGAGCGCGCCCGGGCGCCCTGGTAGCCCACCACGACGACCGTGGCGTTGCCGCCCCAATCGAGCGCCTCGTCGTCGACCAGCGACTCGCTCCCCACCACAATTGCCCTGCGCGTCCGCGAGCACGCCCCCCCGACCCCTCGTCGACGACGTAGAGGTCGAGGTCGCCCTCGGCGTGGGAGAACTCCAAATCCAGTCGCCACGCGCCCCCGTGCCGAATGCGGAAGTGGTCGGCCTCATCGTCGCAGACCCCACCCTGCAAGACCCCGGCGCCGAGCGCGGTCGCCTGGGCGACGCTGTCGTTGGGCTCCCCGGCCTCTTCGACACACCCACCGATGGGGCCCGGACCCGGCGGTGACGGCTCATCCCCCGGGGCCGCACGTGCGGCGTCTCGGGCCAGCGCCGCCAGGTCGAGCGCGAAGCCGCGCACGCACCCGCCGCCGTAACACTCGAAGCCGGTCGGGCGCGACGACCGACGCGCAGCCGACGAGGACAGCGAGACCCCGAGGACACCGGAGAGTTCGGGAACCTCCCACGAGCGCTGAATCAGCAAGGGGCGTGCCCGAGCCGGTCCGCGGGACGACGCGGGGTCGACCGGCCCCACAGTGGGACCTCGAAGTTACAAAACGGGGCGCCCGGGTCACGTCGGGTCCGCGCGCGCGTTCAGCCCCCGCCGCTGGGCCAGCGAACGACCACCTCGTCCGAGTCGTCCGGAGCGCCCGGGTCGTGCGGTCGCTGCAAGCGCAGCACCGCGCGTCGCAACGCGGCGACGACGTCTCCCGCGGGCCGCTCCCAGGCGCCGCCGATCCGATACCGAAGGGGCTCGCCCTCGACCTCCGCCGGCACCTCCACCACGTCGAAGACGCGGACCTCGAGGGGCGCGTGGCCCCCAGGGAGACGCAGGAGACCGAGGAGGCCCGGGGCCGAGACGGCCCACAGCGTGCCCAAACGAGGCCGATGCGGCGCCGTCCACGAGAGGCCCGTTTCGGAGAGGTCGTGGCCCACGCCACCTGGGCTCGGGCTCAGGTCGAGCCCTTCGATGCCACAGCGAACGGTCTCTCTACGATTCGGCATTGCGGCCTCACCCGAGCAGTGTGCCTCGAACGGGTCGGTGGGATCGAGCGTGTGAATTCCAGCGGGGTCTTCGACGTCTTGCGAGACGGCGGGTTGTCCGAGACGGCCCCTTTCGCTACACCTGTGCAGCTTTGAACCGGCCGTTGGGGCCGAGAGGGGGAATACGATGCGTAGAAGTCTGGTCATGCGTGCGCTGCTGACCACCCTGGCCGGCTCGACGCTCTTGTCGTGCGAAGCCGTCGAAGAGCTGCTCAACCAGCTGGTGCCGAAGACCGGACCCCGGCAGCTCTCCGATGAGGACGCCTTCAAGTACCTCGCGCCCGACAACACGGCGGCTCCCAAGACCGACGTCTCGTCCGTCATGGAGGTGCTGGACAGCGAGACGCAGCGCTCGGCGGGCAACAAGCAGTCGTCCACGCTGAGCCCGGGCGCGCGGAAGCTGCTGAAGAAGGCGGCCCTGGGCCGACGCATCATCGACACCGAGAAGTTCCCCCAGAACATGTCGGGGAACCTGGGCGGCACCAGTCCGAAGCAGGGCTGTTCGGCCGACGTCGACCTGGACGCCTCGGACCTGCGCGACGAGTTCACGATCCCGCAGCTCGAGAAGGTGCCTGTCCGCAACCAGAGCTACCGGGGCACGTGCGCCGCGTTCACCGGCATCGGCGCCCTGGAGTACGCCGCGCTCAACGAGATGTCGCCCGGGGGCAACGCGTCGTTGCCGGCCCTCGACCTCTCGGAGCAGCGCTTCTACTGGATGTCGAAGTTCGACTGCCAGAACGACGGCTGCCCCAGCCCCTACTCCGAGGGCTCGTGGTACGGCGACGGCTTCACCTACGCCGAGGGCGAGTCTTTCACGGCCGACTCCGCCGTGCCCCTCGAGAGGGACTGCCCGTACACGCCGCAGCCCGGCGACACCGACCTCGGCCCGCAGCCGAGCGCGTGCGAAAAGGGCGCGGTGAACGTCGGCAAGCTCGAGACGTGGTGCGGCTACCAGCAGATCATCGACTGGCTGCACAAGGGCTACGCGGTGCCGTTCGCAAGCCCGCTCTCCGACAACTGGGAGAACAATGACGGCCTGATCACGCTCAAGGACTTCGCGGGCGCGGGCTCCACGGTCCACGCCGGCGGTCACGCCTACCTGATCGTGGGCTACAAGAAGCTCCCGGCCAACATGCCCGAGAGTGAGGGCGGGCTCTGCTTCGTCATCAAGAACTCCTGGGGCACCGGCTGGGGCGCCGGGGGCTACTCCTGCATGACCCTCGGCTGGATGAACGAGGTGAAGTTCGACTTCGTGCTGGCCGGCGTGCAGCCCATCCCGGTGGACGTCCTCCTCCGCGAGGACCTGCAGGCGGCGGAGCTCCCGCCCGACGAGCCGGACGAGGAGGTCGTGCCCGACTACGAGCCGGAGTACGAGGAGGAGGAGCCCATCGACGACGAGGAGGAGCGCCTCGATCCGCTGCCTCCGGATCCGGACCCGAACGGCGAGGAGATCAACGAGGACGACACGGGTGAGGATCCCGCCGAGGACCCGACCCCCGAGCCCCCGATGGACGCCTTCCAGCCGGCTCGGCTGCATGGACCCAACGAGCGCTTCTACAAGGTGCTCGTCGCGCCCGAAGGTTCGGAGCTCCGCATCAAGGGTGTGCTCAAGGCCGGCGGCCAGAGCAAGCAGGTCCGCGTGGTGCTGCAGGGCAACAAGCTCATCTACAAGGGCGACCAGGTCGGCAGCTACGACGCCAGCGAGGGCGTACTCTCGTTGTGCACCGAGGAGTTCGCGAACCTCTGCGCGCTCCGGTACCGGGACTCCAACAAGTTCCTCTACATCCAGTACCGCGACGAGGACCTGCGCTCGGTGAAGCCCTCGGAGACGGCCGCCGAGAAGGGCGACTGGACGGACGTGAGCCTCTTCGGCCAGAACTACGGCCTGTTCGTGCCGGCGGACGTCGTCTCGGTGGACTTCCTGGCGAATCCGAAGACCTTCGTGCGCCTCGGCAGCGGCGCCCCGACGCGGGTGTCCATCACCCCGAGCACGGAGAAGGCCGGCTTCGGCGGGTTCGACCTGAAGGTCCAGGGCCTGAAGGTGGGCGAGGTCCTCTTCTCGGACCTGACCAACGCCTCGCTGTGCACGGGCAAGTTCGAGTCCGTGTGTGGGGTCATCGGCGCGACCGACGCCCTCGACATCCTGCCGCGCAACGAGCGCAAGCGCGACGGCGACTGATCGAGAGGGTCGCTTTACCGCCGTCGACCCCAGTGGTAGACGGCGACGATGCGCACGCTCGTCGGTGTCGTCGTCTCCCTCCTCCTCGCTGCATCGCTCGCGGGCGCGCAGCCCGCGCCCCCGCCGGCGCCCCCGGACGCCCTCTGGTCCGACGCGCTGTCCGAAGCCCGCGGGCGTCTACTTGCCGGCGAGTTCGAAACAGCGCGCGACAGGCTCGACGCGCTCGCGCGCACCGCGCCGTCGCCGGAGCAGGCGGCCGTAGCCCGCGCGCTCGCGGAGGTCGCGCGGCACTTCGCCGAGCGCGGCTACGCGCTGGTCCTGCGCAAGGACCTGGGCGAGGGCGACCTGGAAGCGCGGGCCGTCGATCGGCGCACGGGCACCGAGATCGCCACGCTCTACATCGCGGCGACGGCCTACGGCCTGGGGACGGGCGGGTGGTTGGCGGTGCTCGCGGAGCCCGACAGCGTCGCAGGGGTGACGCTCCCGATCCTCCTCACGGGGACGGCGGCGCCCGTGTCGGTGTACCTCATCGACACCGTACGACCCTTGCGCTACGGGACTCCGACGGCGATCACCAACGGCCTCACCCTGGGTCTGCTCCAAGGCAGCCTGTGGACGGCGTGGTACCAGGCCCAGGCCGACGCCTTCGATGAGGTGTCGGGCAAGACGGCGGCAACGCTCGTTTGGCTCCCGACCACGGCGGGCGCGGTGCTCGGGGGTGTACTCGGTGAGCAGCTCGGCACGACCCCCGGACGTGCGGAGCTCGTGGGGGCGGGCAGCCTGTTCAGCGCGGCGTTCGGCGGCCTCGTCACCGTGGCGATTCGTCCGGACGGCCCGGAAGCCGACGAGACCGCGCTCTTCTCGGCCGCGATCATGGCGAATGTGGGCGCCGTCGGCGGGTGGATGCTGGGCGCTGCGTGGTCCCCGAGCATCGCGCGGGTCCGCTACATGCAACTCGGCGGGCTCGGCGGCGGTGTCGGTGCCGGCTTGTTGTACGCCACCATTGCCTCGGGGCGAGGGGGCACGGGGCGTGTCGCCGCGGCCACCACGGCGCTCGGCCTCGCCGGGGGCCTGGGCCTCGCGGCCTACCTCACACGCGACCTGCCCCGCGACACCCGTGAGGTCCACGACGCGGCCTCGACCGTGAGCGTGACGCTCGTGCCCGGTGCCGACGGCGCCCCGACCCTCAGCGTCGGCGGCCACTTCTGACTGACTAGCGCCACCCGATCTCCATCGCGGTGAACGGGCCGACCTGCACCTCCGTCAGGTCGGCGGCGAGCACGCCCGTGTCGGGCCCGGTCGGCCGCTCGCCGACCATGATCTCGACGGCGCGCTGCGGCAGCGTCGGGCTCAGCTCGGGCTCGGCGAGGCCCTCGGGGATTCGGGCGCGGCCGCGTTCGTCGTATTTGTCCGAGGCCCCGACCATGTGCATGACCTCGTGCACGACGGCGATCCACGCCTGGTCGACCATCCGCGGCTCGAGGTCGACCTCGACGAGCCCGACCTCGCCGTCCTTCTGCCCGGCCCCTTCGACGAACCGCGGCGCGCGCCCGAGCGGGGCGGCGCGCGCGTGCACGTAGACCCGCGCATCGAAGACCTGCCGGTCGAGCCCGGCGTCGGTGTCGATCGTCCGAAGCGCCTTCCACAACGCCCACCCGTGCTCGGCCCGCGCGAGCAGACCGTCGTCCTCGGGGGGGCTCGGAGGCGGCGCGACCACGGGCACCGGCCCGACCACGTGGAACCAGAAGGGTCGCCGGGCCTCGGCCCTGTAACGGCGCCGCTCGCCCAGGAAGTGGTCGCTGACGGACATCGCTCGGCTCAAAAAGAGCGCCGAGACCTCTGGCCGCAGCGGGCCGTCGTGCACGAGCACCACGGCCACGTGCAGCGGGCGTCGCCACTCGCGTCGGGCCTCTCGCCGCCGCTGGACCTCGAAGGCCCAGGTGCCGACCACGGCCAGGATCGAGAAGAGGACGCCGACGCGAATCCGTCGCGCCATGGAGTAGGTCGAGTTCCGCACGCCAAAGACGAGCGCGACGAACGCCATCGCGAGGCCGACCAGCACCCACCTTTGCGTGACCCACCAGGGGGCGACGTCCGAAGGGGGTGGACTCAGCAGCGCGGGAATGCCCGGCAGGGAGCCCGGGGTGGGCGTGGCCTGCGGTGGCGGCGTCTCGCGGACCTGCGGTGCGTCGGTCCGTGGCGCCGAGGGGGGGGGCGCGTTCGGGAGCGAGCGTGTTTTTTCACCGCTGAGGACCTGAAATCCCGCGACCTCGTCGTGACGGAAGGTCAAGCGTCGCCCACTCACCGTATCCACCTCGACGACCTGCTCACGGACCGTCAACACACCGTAGTGCTCGTCGCCGTTTTTCAAGACCAGCCGGCGCGTCTCGGCGTCCGCGCTTGACAGGAGGCACAGGGTCGTGAGGATTGCGAGCTTGAGTGGGTGGTGTCTCGAGGCGGGCGCACGGCGCATCGCGACCTTGGAGGCGGGCATGCAAACGAGGAGACCAGAGATGGTGAGTCTACGGAAGCGATTCCTGTGCGGTGCGGCGCTCGTGTGCGCCAGCCTCTTCGCGGCGCCCGCGTCGGCCCAGCAGGGCCTGCTGGCGCGGACCTACGTCGCCGTGCTCGGGGGCTACACCGCGAGCGCGGACCTGAAGGTCACGCTCAACCGCAACGCCCTCGCGCTCCCGAACACGAACATCAAGATCGTCGTGCGGAAGATGAGCGACGGCAGCCTCACCACGACCCAGACCATGAACATCGGCACCAACAGCCGTGCGTTCAGCCTGGCGAGCGGGTTTGCCTGCGTCCGGCTCCAGAACAACGCCTTCGTGCCCGCGCCGCAGCCCGACACCAACAACAACGGTGTGCAGATCGGCGGCTACATCAACCGCAAGTACCACTATGAGATCGCCCTCTACGACGCCGGCGTCCAGGCGGGCAATCCGGCGGTCGCCGCCTCTCCGGCGCGCGTGGTCGGCGCAGGCATCACCGGCACACACGGCGCGGGCCTCCGCGCCTTCAACCCGGGCACCAAGGACTGGGGCAGCATCGACTACGTGCCCATCGGCATGCCGGCACCTGCACCGAAGAATCCCGCGGAGGGTCTCGCGTGTCGCCCCGGCCCCGAGCCCTGGCCGGAGCCCGAGCCCACCGGCATCCAGCTCTTCTGAAGCGGTCCCGTCGCCCGTTCGGGACGCTCTGCCTGTGGAGCGCGCTCGTCTCGGCCTGCACGGGCCCCGTCGAGGAACCCCGGACCGTGAACGCGCGCTGGTCCAACGCGCGCTGGACCGACCTCGGCCCCAGCGGCGCGGTGCTGCGGGCCTTCGACAGCGAGCGCCTTCCCAGACTCGAGCTCGAGCCTGAGCCCACCGCGGACGATCCGGTCGTCTCGGCGCGCGCGCGGTGGAACGGGGGGGCCTGGCAGCCGTTGACCCTCGAGACCGTCGATGGGCGACGGACGACGGTCGTGCCCGCGCCCGCGGACCCACCCGACGCGTCTGCTGAACCGCCCCTGCGTCTGGAGGTGCAGTTCGACCGCAAGGCGGGACCGCCGCTGCGCGCCGTCACGGACGCGGTCTGGTCCGTACCGCCCGAGCAACGCCCTGCCCTGTCGAACGTCGTTTCGGCGCGCAAAGCGGGCGACCTCGACCGCGCCGACGCGCTCTTGCGGGCGGCCGACGCTCCGCCGCTGTGGGCGAGCGTCGAGGCCGCGCGCGTGCAGCAGGCGCGCGGCGACTGGGCCCTCACACTCTCGGCCTGGCTCGAGGCGGCGCGTGCCGCCGAGCGCGCGGGCATCGACAGCGAGGTCGCCCGGCGCACGATGTCCGCCGCGTACGCCGCGTTGTGGCGCCACGACACGGCCCGAGTCGCCGCGCTCCTCGACGAGATCGCGCCCGTGGTGCGCGCCCTGGACGAGCCCGAGCTGACCGCCTTCGAGGCTTACTACCGCGGCCTGCTGGCGCGGGAGCGCGGCAACTACCGCGAGGGCGCCGAGCACCATCGTCGCGCGCTGGAGGTCGCGGTTCGGCATGGCGTGAACGCCCATCTGCGCACGTTCCGCATGGGCCTGGCCCTTTTGGAGCAGTACCAGGGCCGCTTCAGCGCCGCGCTGCAGTGGCTCGAACCCGAGCTCAAGCGCGACGGCCCGTCGGATCCCGGCTTCGACGTGAACGTGGCGTGGATCGAGACGGCCGCGGCGCGGTCCACAGGGCGCACGCAAGGCCTGGACGCCGCGCGGCGCCGCCTCGAGCGCGCGCTGGAGGCGCTCGTTCGCTCGGGTGCTCGAGCGCGCGCCGCGAATGCCTGGACGAACCTGGCGTGGCTCGAGCAGGTCGCAGGCGCCCCCGCCGCAGCCGAGCGGGCCCTCGGTGAGGCCGCGCGGATGGACCCGGTGGGCCTCGGCGCTTCGCGGGCCTTCGCCGACACACTCGCCGGTGAGCTCCGTTGGGCCCAGGGGGACGCTTCAGGGGCGCTCGTCCACCTGAACGCGGCCGTCTCGCGGGCCGAGGCCGAGGACGCCCCGGAGCGGCAGTGGCGAGCGTTGTCGGCGCGCGCTCGAGCGCTGCTGACGCTGGACCGCACGGCCGCCGCGCTGACGGACCTCCGCGCCGCACGCGTCGCGCTCAACGATACGACCCGACGGACAGCCGTGACGGAGGTTCGGGCCGAGTACCTGGCGGAGCGGCGAGGTCTGCTCGAGGACACCCTGCGCGCGCTGCTGGGCGACCCCCCCGGGCGCGGCGGCGCGGCCTCGAACGCGGCGCTGGCCGAGGCCTTCGCCCTGGTCGACGCGAGCCAATCCGCCGTGCTCCGGTCCCTGGACGTGCGCGGCCGAGTCGAACGCCTGCCCGCGGAGGTCCGCGCGCGGTGGGACGCGGCGCGTGAGGTCTGGCTTCGGGCTCGGGACGCGGCCGAGCGGACGGTGCGGGACCTCGAGCTCGGCGCGTCCACACCCGCGGACGTCGAGCGCGCGCGCCTCGACGCGCGCAGGGCCTATGACGCCGCCTGGGCCGTGGTCGACGCCTTCGACGGGCACGCCGGCGCCGGGGCCCTGGACGTGGAGGCCCTGCGCCTCGCCCTCGGCGGGGACGCCGCGCTGGTCTCGATGACCCCCTGGGGGGACCAGGCGCTGGCGTTCCTCGTCGACGCGGACGGCCTACAGGCCGCGCTCTGCGGTCCATGGTCCGCCCGGGGCGGCTTGCCGCCGTGCTGGTCGACGTGGGCGCGGAGACTCCAGGGCCGCCGTACGCTCTATGTGGTGGATGGCGGCCACGAGGCCACGCGCGCGCTCGCCGAGACCGCCGTAGGGTCCGCGGTCGCGGTCGTCTCTCTGCCGTGGGCGGGTCTCTTGCTGCGCGGAACGCGGGGGTCCCCCTCGTCCACGGCCAAGGTCGAGGTCTTCGCCGACCCGGATGCATCGCTTCGTTTCGCCGCGCTCGAGGGGAAGCGGGTGGCCGCGCGACTGCCCGGCGCTCGGCTCCGCACGGGCGCGGAGGTCACCCCCGCGGCGCTCCGAGAGGCGCTCGAGCACGCGGACGTCGTCCACTTCGCGGGTCACGGCCGCTTGCGCCCCGAGGACCCCTTCGCCGCGCACCTCGCGCTCGCGGGCGGGGCGGAGTTCTCGCTGGAGGGTGTCCTCTCGAGCCCGGTCCGGTCACGGCTCGTGGTGTTGAGCGGCTGTGAGACGGCCGTGGACCAGAGCCTGGCGGCCACGGAGCGTGTGAGCCTGGCCGACGCCTTCCTCGCCGCGGGGGCGACGCTCGTCCTCGCCACGGATGCGCCGCTGCCGGATGCCGAAGCCGCGGACTGGGTCGATCGGTTCTATGCCCTCGGGGGCGCGACCGCGCCGGCGCAGACCCTCTACGCGCTTCGAAAAAAAGAAGATGCGGAGGCGTTTCGATGGCGGTTACATGGCCAAATCGAAGTTGGGGCGTCGCTCGACAATTCGAAATCGCCTCGCTAACTTGCGCGCATGCGTAGCCATACCTCCGCCGCACTGTCTGCCCTCGTTCTCCTCACGCTGGGCGCGATTCTTCCGGCCCACGCCCAGTTCCAGGGCGCACAAATGCGGGTCTGCCGCGACGATGAGATCTTCATCGACCGACCCGTCCTGCGCGGCACCGCGGCCACACCGATCGCGACCCTCGAGGCGATGCGCGCGACGGTCGAGGCCGCGGCGAACGACCGATTCTGCCAGTGGTTCGGGACCGTGGGACCCCAGTCACCCATCGTCTGTTCGCCGAACGTGCCGAATTGCGTGCAGCCGCCCCCCTGCCCCGAGTGGCTCCCGGGCAACCCGGTCAGGGCCGTGGTGTCCTCGGTCTTCGACTCGGACTTCGCCGGTGCGAAGTCCGATGCATTCGACCGCTTCAAGCGACTGACCTTCGTCGACCAACAGGGCATGCGCCTCGCGATCAAGCCCAACTACGCGGCCGACGTCATCACCCTCGTCCGCAAGGCGCTCAAGCTGAGCAACGCCCCGTACCTCGCCGGCGCGACCTCGCACCCATCCCTGTACGTCGGTCGGGAGTGTGATGCGAGCGCGCAGGGCGCCGAGATGCTGTTCTCCGAGGCCGAGAAAACCTCGCACCTCGTCCGTATGGAGGTCGTGAACGCCGGCAGCGGCGTGCCCAGCATCGGCGCCCCCTTGGTGAACGTGGCGTTGATCGATGGCGACGTCGACCCGGCCGTGGCCGAGGGCTTGGGTGTTCGAGTCGCGCGCGATCCCGCGTACACACCCGACTTCACGGACGGCCGCCACGCCTCGCTCGTTGCCCTCGCCGTCCGCCAGGTCGCACCGGACGCCGACCTGCATGTTTACCCCGTCCTCGACGCCCAGAACGGCGCGAGCGCCGGGCAGGTCGCGCGCGCCGTGATGGCCGCGCTCGAAGACCCCGAGCTGGAGCGCGACGCCCCCCTGGTCGTGAACCTCAGCCTCGGTCTCGCACCGGAGTCTTCCGAGTTCTACCGCTTGCGCGGCCTCTGCTACCGCCGGTCGAGCCGAGGCGTCGTGTCCTGGGTCGCGTGCGACACCTTCGAAGACCCCGCGGGCGAGTCGCTGCGCTACGCACTGGCGTTGGCCAACGACATGGACCGGCTCGGAGACCGCGGCGTCGTCACGAACGCCGCGATTCGGGCGACGCTGGGCTTTGTGCCCGCGGACTCGACGATCCCCCACCTCAAGGGCCCGGGTCGACGCACCGGTCCCATCTCCGTCTTCGCTTCGGCGGGCAACCGCACCGCCCCCCCGTCCGAAGAGCTGCGTGCCCTCGCCGTCCCGAACGCCACGACTTTGCTGAACGCCTGCGGCATCCCGACCCGCGATCCGGACGATACGTTGTATACGCGGCCCTTCGCGCCCGCAGTGTGGGCGATCTGGCCGACCTGCCGAAACCGCCCCGCCGCGGGGCCCGTGGGCCTCTCGACTCTCGTGCACGTCGTCGGCGGTCTCGACCGTCAGGACCGACCCGCCTTCATCTCCGGCCTGGGCGCGTTCACCCCGCTCCTGGCGCCGGCGACCCAGGTGTATCTGGACGCGGGGGATGACTGGCCGAGCTTGCCCGCGCGCACCCCGGAGCCGGTCTGCGACCCGACCCTCCCCGAGACGCCCTCGACCCTCGAGCTGCCCGCCGCGCGGTCCGGCACCTCAATCGCGTCGGCCTTCGCGACGGGCATCGCGGCGCATGCGCACGCTCGGAAGCGCCTCGTCGACGGGGGCAACGTGCTGCCGCGCCTGACCCACGCCGCACTGGGCCGACTGCTCCACACGTCGGCGTCGCCGCTCTGCGGGGACGAATTCGCACCGTCCGCCCCGGACGAGAACAAGTATCGTCGGCTCTCGATCGGTCGCCTCAACACGGTTTTCGATTGCGCCATCTCGTCACCGGTGGTCGACGGCGGCAACCTGGCGACCTGTCTATCGGCCGGGAGCCCCGTGCTCGTGGTCGGCTCCGCTCCGGATCCGGCGTGCGAGGCGTTGTTGGCGAACTGTGCCGTCGGGGACGTCGGAGAGCCTTGGTGCACCGGGGTCGGCGATCTGGCTGCGGCCCGCGCCGACGGCCCGGTCTGCGACCTGGGTGAAGAAGAGCCGCCGGGCGCGCTGGGCGCGGTCGTGGAGTGCGACGCCTCGGGCCGCTGTCCCATCGACGATGAGGGGGTCGAGTCCCTCGCGCTGGGCACCTTCGGTCCGCAGCCGCCCGACGACCCGTGCCCGACCTGCTTGTTGACCCTCCTCAATGGCCGCGCGCTGCAGGTTCGGGGGGTCGTGAACCGGAGCCTGACGGGTCGCTCGTTCTCGAGCATGGTCTTGACAGTCACAGAGTCCAAGGTCGCGGGTCGCAAGCGTTCCTTCGCGCTGACGATGCCTCTGAGAAAACCGGACGACGAAACCGGCGCGCCCATTTGGGTCGCCACCGTCGACGTCAAGGTGGACGCGCCGCCCCTGCCCGCCGACTTCCAGTGGCCGCCGACCTCCGCGTCGCTCAAGGGCACGTTCACGTATAGGCCCGCGGGTCGGACGGCGACTGTCACCGTCGTCGACTCCTCGGTCCTGGAGATCTCGACCCGGCCCTGAGGCTGCGTCGAGAGGACATTGCCGCGGCTTTCGCGGCGTGGCCGTTGGGGGTATCGTGCGCGCGCACTTCACCCCTTCCCACTGCTCGAGAGGAGCGCCCCATGGCCACCGAGAACGCCGCGATTCAACGCTGGGTCGAGGAGATCAAAGCCCTCACGACACCCGACGAGGTCGTCTACTGCGACGGCTCCGAGGAGGAGTACCAGCGTCTCGTCCAGGAGTGCCTGAAGACCGGTGAGCTGATCGAGCTCAACCAGCAGAAGATGCCCGGGTGCTACCTGCATCGCTCGGCCTCGCACGACGTCGCGCGCACCGAGCACCTGACCTTCGTGTGTACGGACGACAAGGTCGAGGCCGGCCCGAACAACAACTGGATGGCGCCCGCCGAGGCCCGCACGAAGCTCTCCGCCCTCTACGCCGGCGCGATGAAGGGCCGCACGATGTTCGTCGTGCCGTTCCTCATGGGGCCGAAGGGCTCACGCTTCTCCAAGGTCGGCGTCGAGATCACGGACTCGCGGTACGTGGTCCTGAACATGCGCATCATGACGCGCATGGGGAAGGTCGCCCTCGACGAGCTCGGGGACTCCGACGACTTCACGCGCTGCCTCCACGCGCTCGGCGACCTCAGCCCCGACCGCCGCTTCATCTGCCACTTCCCGCAGGACAACACCGTGTGGTCCGTGGGCTCGGGCTACGGCGGCAACGCCCTGCTCGGCAAGAAGTGCATGGCGTTGCGCCTCGCGAGCTACCTGGGCAAGCGCGAGGGCTGGCTCGCCGAGCACATGCTCATCCTCGGGATCACCCCCCCCGGCGGGCAGCAGCACTACATCACCGCCGCGTTCCCGAGCGCGTGCGGCAAGACGAACCTGGCCATGCTCGTCCCCCCCGCGTCCATGCCGGGCTGGCAGATCACGACCGTGGGCGACGACATCGCCTGGCTGCGACCGGGCACGGACGGCCGCCTCCACGCCGTGAACCCCGAGGCGGGCTTCTTCGGGGTGGTGCCCGGCACCAGCTCGAAGACCAACCCGAACGCGATGGACATGATCCAGCGCAACACGATCTACACGAACGTCGCGCTGCGGCCCGACGGTACGGTGTGGTGGGAAGGTCACGACGACCCGCCCCCGGCCGAGGCCCTGGACTGGCAGGGGCGCCCGTGGACCCCGGCGTCTTCGGAGAAGGCCGCCCACCCGAACAGCCGCTTCACCGTGCCGGCGATTCAGTGTGCGTGCATCTCGCCCGAGTTCGACAACCCCGAGGGTGTGCCGATCTCGGCGATGCTCTTCGGGGCGCGCCGCCAGCGACGCGTACCGCTCGTCTTCCAGAGCTGGAACTGGCAGCACGGCACCTTCCTGGGCGCCACGCTCTCGTCCGAGACGACCGCGGCCGCGACGGGCAAGGTCGGCGTGCTGCGCCGGGACCCGATGGCCATGCTGCCGTTCACCGGCTACAACATGGGCGACTACTGGCAGAACTGGCTCAAGGTCGGCGCGAAGCTCTCGCACCCGCCGAAGATCTTCCGGGTCAACTGGTTCCGCACGACCGACGACGGCAAGTTCCTGTGGCCGGGCTTCGGCGAGAACCTGCGGGTTCTGAAGTGGGTCATCGAGCGCTGCGAGGGCCGCGGCGTCGCCATCGAGACCCCCATCGGGCAGGTCCCGACGTTGGGCGCCATCGACCGCACGGGGCTCAACCTGTCGGACGCCGACATGACGAAGCTGCTCAAGGTCGACATGGCGGAGTGGGTCGAGGCGGTCAGCAGCCAGGACGCCTTCCTCGAGAGCTTCGGCGACCACCTGCCCGCCGGCATTCGCGCGGAGCACGAGGGGCTGGCCGAGCGCCTGCACCTCGCCATCACCCCGGACGACCTGCACGGCCGCGACTTCGGCGCCTGACGCCGCGGGTTCGAGGTTCTACGGCGTGGCCTGCGTGACCTCGACCGTTCGGTTCGTCGCCCCTCCAGCGACGGTCTGAACCCGCCCGCCGGGCCAGACCACCTCGAGGCGCTCGTAGGCCTTCGTCGGCCCGAGCCCGAAGTGGAGGGTCGAGTCGTCCTGCGCCAGGTAGGCGTTCCCGACGGAGACGAGCCGCATGCGTGTGCTCTGGCCCTTGACCAGGAGCTTCACAACGGCCCCCACGCCCCGGGTATTGGCCCCGGCGCCTCGGAGACGCACCTTGAGCCAACGCCCGGCGTCGGGCCGGCTCGTGTTCGCCAAGAGCCTCGGGGGCGCGTCGAAGTCGAGGTTCACCAGGTCGATGCGGCCGTCCCCGCGCAGGTCGACGGCCACGGCGCCACGCGTGTTGCCCGCGTACGCCTCGGGCCACTGGGGATTGCCGCGGTAGAGCTTGCCCTCGTGGGCGCGCAGGAGCTGGTTGCGCTGCGCGTTGGCCGCCGTGTTCGGGGCCCAGCCGTTCGTCAGGTACAGGTCGTCGTCGCCGTCGTTCTCCGCGTCGAAGAAGAGCGCGCCCCAGGACCAGCCGTTCTCGCCCGGCTCGATGGTCCGGTCCTCGACCGCCTCGAAGGGGCGGTCCGGCCCGGCGTTGCGGAGCAGCTTGTTGCCGCTCACGTAGAGCGTGGTGGCGATGATCCGGTCGTTGAACTTGATGGTGTCCGAGGGCGCGGGGAACTTGAAGCCCACGTTCTTCGAGAACATGTCGATGGTCGACACGGAGAGGTCCCAGCGGCCGTCGCGGTCGACATCGGTCACGCTGGCGTTCATGCCGCTGCCGCGGTCGTCGACGCCGCGCGCCACGCTGACGTCCGTGAACCGCCCATTGCCGTCGTTACGAAAGAGCTCGTCGGGTCCGAAGTCGTTCGCCAGGTAGAGATCGGGGTCGCCGTCGGCGTCCTCGTCGAAGGCCGCGACAGCGAGCGTCCACGCGGTCGAGGCCACACCGGCGGCGGCCCCGACCTCTTCGAAACGCACCCGCCCACCCGGGGCGTCGCTCACGTTGCGGAAGAGCTGGTTCGGGCGCCCATTGAGGCCGTCGAGGCTGGGAAAGTCGGCCCCGCCGCGCGCCTGGGACGCGTACGTCCCGACGTAGAGGTCGAGTCGACCGTCCAGGTCGTAGTCGAAGAAGGCGGCCGTGTGGGCCCCCGCCCCGAGCGCGAGGCCGGTCTCACCCGCCGGGGCCTCGACGAAGCGACCCGCGGTGCGCTGGAGCCAGAGTCGCGAAGCGCTCGCGGAGTGAAGGAGCAAAAGATCGAGCCGCGAGTCGCCGTCCACGTCCACGAGCAACGGCTGGCGGGCGTCCTTGAGGCCCGGATCGGCGATGCCCACCGCCGTACTCATGTCCTGGAACTTGTGCCCACCCAGGTTCCGGTAGAGCCGATTGCCCCCCTCGCCCGCGAGGAAGAGGTCTGGCCGGCCGTCGTCGTCGTAGTCGCCGACGGCGATGCCCGTCCCCATCTTGTCGTGGATGTCGAAGTCACCCTCGGGGCGATTTGCCGGTGCGTAGCGCACCAGTGGCTGTGTCGGGAGGCCGCTCTGAGCCGAGATGTCCGCGAAGATCGGGCCGGGGTGCGCGCGTTCGAAGGCCGCGCGCTCAGCGTCGGAAGGCCGCCAGCCCTGGAGCTCCGGGCCCTCTTCGCCTCGCGGCGGCGCGTTGAAGAGGTGATTCGAGAAGCCCGGCGCGCGGATGAAGGCGGCGTCGATGCGGGCCGCACCCGCGCGTTCCGCGGCCTGGTGGTACAAAATGCCCCAGTAGAACCACAGCTCCGACAGCCGCTCGGTCATGAGCTCCGCGGCAAAGGGGTCCAGGGTCGCGGCGGCGGCGTCGTCCAACCACGCACCCCGCGCCATGCGCCAGTGGACCTGGAGGTCCCGGGCGGCGTCGAGGTCCGAGTGCCAGAGCTGCACCTTGTGGTCGATGATGTCGGCGGGGGGCGTCTCGAAGCGACTGAAGACGAGCAGGTCGCCGTTGTTCAAAGTGCGGTGCGGAAAGAGCTGCTCGATGACGTTCGAGACCCAGGTCAGCGTGAGGTGGGTGCGCTGGCGCGTCTGCGCGGCGCCCGCGCGGCGGAACCGTTCCAGGTTGTCGAGCTCGGCGTCGCTGCGCTGCGGCTCCACACCGGCCGCGATGAAACGCGCCACGCCCTGCACCTGCTCGAAGAGCGCCTGGGCGCCGTCGACCGTCCACGGTTTCGGCCCGTAGCGGTTGAGGATCTCCACGTCCTTCTCGAAGCGCTCCGGGGCGGTCTTGTTCCACGCCGCCAGCGACGCGACCTTGCGCTCCATGTTCTGCACCGTCAGCGCGCGCAGGGAGGCGCGCGCCTCGGCCGATGGCGGCGCGGTGTCGACGGGCGGGGTGTCGAGGTCCTCGGGCAGGGACAGGGTACGCACGACCTCGGCATAGGCGCGCTGCACGTCGACGAGGTCGATGAACCGGTGCTGCGCGCGGGTGGCCTCGTTCTGCGCCGCCTCGAGCAGCATGAGGCTCACACGTGTCGCGGCCTCGGTCAGCCGCTCCCCGGCCTCGGGGCTCAAGGGTTTCAGGTCCACGGCACGGCGCTCGAAGAGCCCCTCGCCGGCGAGGGCGTCCGTCACGATGGAGAAGACCGAGCGCCAGTTCTCGGTGATTTTCTGGTGGTCCAGCAGCACGCGGGCGACCCGGGGCGGCGGGACGGTGTCGGGGTGCACGGGCGCGGGCAGCGCGGCGACGAGTGTGTCCTCGTTCACCTCCGCCTGCGCCGCCTTGCGGCTCGCCTCACGCCAGAGTCGGTAGACCAGCGTGCGCGTCGCCTCGATCTTCATGACCTGCGCGGCGCGGGTCGTGGGCATCGAGACGTAGAAGCTCTCCATCTGGCGCACCGTCGTCCAACACGTCGCGTCCTTCTGGCTCTCCTGACGGTGGATCCGGTCCACCAGCCAGCCGGCCATGGGCCCGAGAGGACCCGGGGCGGCGACCGACGACGGCGGCAGCGTCGGATTGGCGCTCGGCGTGGCCGTGGGCGCTGCGGACGAGGTCGCCGAAGGCGCTGAGGCCGGCGCCCCGCCCGAGGGGGGCGGTGACTGACATCCCAGGGCGAGGGCGAAGACGGCGAGGGTGCGTCGCATGGGCACGAAGCCTACCACCCGCTCAACGCTTTGGCGCCTGGACCTCGATGATCTCGGGCGCGGGCGTGCCCTCGGTGACACGGACGCGCCGGTTCTTCGGCAACGCCTCGAAGACCTGCGTCTCGCCGCTCACCGGCCAGAAGACCTCGAGGCGCTCGACCTCGGTCGCGTCCGCGAGGCCGAAGTCGAGGCGGTGCGGATGACTGCCGAAGCTGCTGCCCTGACCCATCCACCGATACAGCGTGCGGGTGAGACCGCGCTCCCGGATGGTCGCGGCGACCCGCGCGCCGACGCCGAGCCGATTCGTCCGAACGCCGCGCAGCTCCACCTGGAGCCAGGCGCGCGCCGGCAACGGGTTCTCGAAGTACGCGTCCCCGAACGCGTCCCCTCGGGAGAAGCCGCCGATCTGCACGAAGACCTCCTGATTGCCGTCCTCGTCGAAGTCGGCGAAGACGATGCCGTGGCCCTTCTGCAGGTGGCCGAAGCCCCCGGCGAAGGTCACGTCGCCAAAGGTGCCGTCGCCCCGATTGCGATAGGCACGGTTCGGCAGGAGCCCTTCGTAGCCCGGGTAGCCGGTGCCGAGCATGAGGTCGAGGCGGCCGTCGCCGTCCAGGTCGCCGTAGTTCCCCGACATCGGCAGGGTCACGTGGGCGAGGCCCGCGGCCCGCGCGTCGTCGCGGAAACGCCCGCCCTCATTGATGAAGTGGCCCGGGGGGTCGCCCAGGGCGTGGGCCCCGAGCAGGTCGGCCACGGCGTACCACACGTGGGGCTGGGCCTCGGGCGCGTCGCTCTGGTAGCCGCTCACCCACAGGTCGAGGTCGCCGTCGTTGTCCGGGTCCCAGAACCAGGTGGCGAAGCTGTCCCGGGGCCCGCTCACCCCGACCGTCGCGGCGACCTCGGTGAAGCGCCCGTTGCGGTCGTTGCGGAAGAGCAGGTTCGGGCCGTGAAGATTCGAGACGTACAGGTCCGGGTCGGCGTCCCCGTCGAAGTCCCCCCAGGCCGTACCTTTGCTCCATGCGGTGACCCGCACCCCCGTAGCCTCGGAGACGTCCACGAAGCGCCCGGCGTCGTTGCGCAAGAGCTGACACGGGTGGGGCTTTTCGTTGGGCAGCGACTCGTTGGCCACAAAGAGGTCCAGGTCGCCGTCCAGGTCGTAGTCGGCGAAGGCCGCGGCCTGGCTCGGGCGCCACGGGCTCGCCAGACCGGACTCGACCGTCACGTCCACGAAGCGACCGCCGTCGTTGCGCAGCAGAGTCTTCGGCCACGCGCCGCTCTCGCCGAGCCATCCGCCGCGCAGGACCAGCAGGTCGACGTCGGCGTCGTTGTCGAAGTCCGCCCCGACGAGGTTGAACCCCCCGAGCACGGCGGCCAGGCCCGCCTCGGCGCCGGCTTCGGTGAAGAGCGTCGGCCCGTCGTTGCGGTAGTAGGCGAGCGGCACCTTCGGGTCCCAGGTCGAGGTCACCAGGTCGAGGTCGCCGTCGCCGTCGAAGTCCTCGGCGACCGCGCCCCCGGCGAGGTCCACACGGTCCACTCGACGCTCGGTCGCCAGGTTCCGGAAGCGCGGAAACTTCGCCTCGGCCCCCGTCGACTCGAAGGCGATGCGGGCGGCCGGCGGCACGGAGGCGGGCCACTCTCCGAGCTGTTGAGCGGTGATGTTGAGCAGCCAGCGGGCGGCGAAGTGCAGCGGCGTGCCCGGCGGCAGGCCCTCCCAGAGGCGTCGATACAGGGCGTTCGACTCCCGGGCCGCCTCTGGCCGTGTGTGCACACCGCCCTCACGGATGGGCGCGATGCAGCTCCACTCGTTGTGCTGCTTGACGCAGTTCTGGTTCTCGCCCAGGCGCATCAAGGCGACGGCGAGGGCGAAGTCGACCTGCGCCGCGTAGGGTCCGGCGCGCTCCGGGGGCAGCGACTCGACGAGCTTTGCGGCCTCTCGCAGCCGCGCGACCGCCGCCTCCGTCTCACCCTGCCACAGCAAGGCCTCCGCAAGCGGCCCCAGGGTCTCGATGCGCGCCTCGGGGGGCGCCTGGGCCGACAGCCCGCGGAGCTGCGCCTCGAGGCCGTCCCGCTCGGCCCGACCGATGATGGGGTTCGACACCTCGGCCTGCTCGGCGATCTTGCGGAGCGCGGCGGCCATGCTCGCGGCGGGGGCCACACTCGCCGGCGCTGCGGAGACCGCGGACGACGCGGTCGCCGGGGCCGTGGGCGCCTCGGTCGGAGAGCGGCAGCCCGCCGGGGCCAGGCCCAGGGAGAGCGCGAGCGCGGTCCGCACGGGCCTCACCGGGAGGCCGTGAGCAGGTTCTTAGCGGCCTTCGCGATCATCGGCGACACGTTCCGGTCCCGCGCGATGAGGCGCATGTCCGCGCTCCGCAACATCCGCAGGAAGGTCATCGCGGCGCCGACCGGGGTCTTCGGGTTCTTCACCAGCAAGAGTTTCATGTGGTAGTGCCGCGTCCACTGCTTGTTCGCGGCGATGTACGCGATGATCTCGTCGGGCAGCGCCCGGTTCTGCGCGAAGGTCATCGCCTCCTGGTCACTGACACCGGAGCTCCGGATGACGGCGCGCTGAACGATCTTGTTCGGCGTGCGCATGAGCAGGGCGCGCTCCATGGAGTTCCCCAGCAGGGCGAGCCGGATCTTCTGCGAGATGTTCAGCCGGGCGATGCGGGCCGCGAGAGATTCGCTCTTCTTCTCGACCTCTTCTTCGTTCTCGAGCTCCGCCACCCCCTCTCGCACGAGGCGCTCGGACTCGACCTGAATGGAGCGCATGGCCTCGTCGGCGGCGGCCGCGTCGAAGGCGTCTCCGTGGTCCTCGGCCGCGAGCTCCGGCGGCAGCTTGCCGTCCTCTCCACGAATGGCCTGGAGCACGATGTCGAAGCCGGGAATGTGCGAGAGGTCGACGTTCGCGCGCGCCGCGTCCTCAATCATCCTGTCGGCCGTCGAAGCCCGGAGCGCCCGGTTGTAGTAGAGGCGCTCGATGATGGCCGGGGAGCGAAAGAGGCGCTCCTGGTTGCGGGCGATGGCGTCGCACAGCGCCTCGTTCGGCACGCCGGCGAGGAGCACCAGGGTGTCGTCGTCCGTCTGGCGGTTGCCCGCGAGGGTCTCGAGCACCTCGGACGCGTGCTGCCAGCTCACGGCCAACCAGTCGAGCACCACGGGCAGCAACGGCTCCCGGGCCACCTGCTGAATCTGGGCGACCGGCATCTTCTGCGCGGTGTCCTGGGCCATCGCGACGACGTCCGTGTCGCCGACCTGCGTGAGCTGGTACAGCGCGGAGAGCAGCACGGCGGGAGGCATCGGCACCTGGCCGCGCGCGACCATCATGTGCGCCGAGGCGGGCGCGTCGCGGGCCACGAGCTTGCGCAGACGCTCGGGGAACTTCTCCTCGGGGATGACCCGGTCTGCAGGCAACGCCAAGGTCAGGCCTCCTGAACTTCGTTCCGCTCGTGAAGGATGCGGAGCCCTTTGAGCGTCAACAGCTCGTCGCAGTGTTCGATGGTGGCGCTCTCGGCGGCGATCAGCGGGGCAAGCCCGCCGGTGGCGATGACCCGACAGGGGAAGCCGGCCTCGGTGCGCATGCGCTGGACGAGGCCATCGACCAGGCCCACGTACCCGTAGACGAGGCCGCTCTGCATGCTGGCCACGGTGTTCCGCCCGATGACCTGGCGGGGCCGCGCGAACTCGACGCGCGGCAACCGCGCCGCGTGGAGGAAGAGCGCCTCGCTGGAGATGCCGATGCCCGGGCAGATCGCGCCGCCCAGGTACTCCCCCTTCGGCGTGACGACGTCGAAGGTCGTGGCCGTGCCGAAGTCGACGACGACGAGGCCGTGGCGCCCGTCGCCGAAGTCCTCGAAGCCCGCGACGGCGTTGACGATGCGGTCCGCGCCGACCTCGCGCGGGTTCTCGTAGAGGATGGGCATGCCGGTCTTCAGTCCGGCGCCGACGACACGACACCGCACGCCGAAGTACCGGTCCACCATCCGGACGAGCGTCTCGGTGACCGGCGGCACGACGCTGGCGAGCATGGCCGCGTGAACGGGCAGGTGACCGCCGTGCGCGGCAAAGAGCGCCCGAAGCAGCACGCCGAGCTCGTCCTCGGTGCGCTCGGCCTGCGTGGAGAATCGCCAATGCCGCACGAAGTCACGGCCCTCGAAGAGCCCGGCGACGGTATTGGTGTTGCCTACGTCCAGCGTCAGCAGCATGGGGGCTCTCTCTCCTGCAGGGGCGCGTCATTCTGGTGCTCGACCTCCCCGGCATGCAAACCCACACGACCGTTCGCGGTGTCGAGGAGCAGCGCGCCGTCCGGTGCGAGGCCGACATACGCGCCCTCGACGCTGCCCTGCCGCATCCGTGTCCCGGGCGCCGGGCCCAGGGTCATCCAGCGCTCGACGACGGCCGCGGTCGGGGCGGCGCTCGGCAGGCGCCCCAGCGCGCCCTCCAGCAGATCCAGCAAGCGCGCCGCGACCTCGATGGCGGTCAGGTTCGACTCGAGCGCAGTGCCCGGCACCTCGGGTGGATACCCCTCGGGCGGGCTGCGCAGGTTCATCCCGATGCCGACGACCGCCACCATACGACCGTCGGCAACGCGGGCCTCGCCGAGCACCCCCGCGAGCTTGCGGCCGTCGACGAGCACGTCGTTGGGCCACTTGAGCCGCGCCTCGACCCCCAAGGCGTTCGCCAGCTCGGCGACGCAGAGGCCCGCCAGCAGCGGCAGCGCACCGGCATGCTCGGGCCCGAAGGACGGCCGCGCGATCCAGCTCAGGTAAAGCCCACAACCGGCGGGCGAGTGCCACGTGCGCCCGCGTCGCCCGCGGCCCGAGGTCTGACCATCGGCGCCGACGGCGCGCACTGCGGGGTCGTCGACGCGTCGCCACGCCTCGTCGTTGGTGCTCCCGCAGGACTCGAGCCAGACGAGCCCCGTCATCGACGGCGACCTCGGCGCTTGCCTCGGCTCATCGACGGGCGACCTCGGCGCTCGCCTCGGCTCATCGACGGGCGACCTCGGCGCTCGCCTCGGCTCATCGACGGGCGACCTCGGCGCTCGCCTCGGCTCATCGACGGGCGACCTCGGCGCTCGCCTCGGCTCATCGACGGGCGA
>JBMOFP010000068.1:0-31250 GCA_049318805.1 Bradymonadia bacterium | reverse complement strand
AGACCATCGCCCACAGATGGCGGCCTTCCTCGACGTTGACCTGGAACAGGTTGCGGAGGTCGTAGAGCGACGGACAGACCTGCCCGAGGAGCCGCTGTTGCTCCACGCTCGCCGGTTCGGTGTCGCCCTGGGTGACGATGAGGCGGCGCAGGGCGTTGCGGTACTCGCCGGGCACCTGCTCCCACGCCGGCTCGCCGATGTGGTCGCCGAAGTGGATGATGCGCTGGCTGTCGCGCGGCGTCAGGAAGATGCCCCAGCGGTAGTCGGGCATCTTCACGTAGTCGAAGTGCGCCCACCCGTCGCGGTCCACGCTGACCGCCGTGCGCAGGTACACGTCGTCCTGCTGGAAGCCGTCCGGACCCATCTCCGTCCACCAGCTCAGGTAGTTCGGGAGCCACTCCTCGAGGGCGCGCTGGAGCCGCCGGTCCTGGTGGAGGTCGACGTTGTTGGGGATCTTCTCCTGGTAGTTGACGCTGCTCATCAGGTCCTCTCCCACTGGAATTTGGCCGAGGTCGGCTTGCCGAAAGACTTCAACGCGCCGTACTCGCCCACGGCGTTGGGGCGCTGGAAAATCCAGTTCTGCCAGGCCGTCAAGCGGCCGAAGATCTTGGTCTCGAGGGTCTCGGGACCCGCGAAGCGCAGGTTGGCCTCCATGCCCGTGAGCCCGTCGGGCGAGAGGCTCTTGCGCTCCTCGAGGCACACGCGGACCTCGTCGTCCCAGTCGATCTCGTCGGGCGTGAAGGTGGCGAGCTCGAGCTCCGCGGCCTCGCGGGTCGGCAGCGCCTCACCCAGGCGCGCCTTCAGGGCGCCCACGCGCTCGGGGGTGCCGAGGAATCGGGTCTCCAGCCGGGTCAACCCATTGCCCATGGGGAACGCGCCGAAGTTGAGCGCGTCCACCGTGACCGCGACATGCTCGTCGGCGTCGTCGAGCAAGAAGAAGCGGTCGGCCGCAAGCGCGAGCTCGAGGAGCGTGCCGCAGAACACGGAGCCCTTCTCGCCCAGCGCGATCAGCGTCTTCGCGGTGTAGTCGAGGCGCTTGAGCGTGCGCTTCACGAAGTGTCGGACCTCGTGCACGAAGCGGTCGGCCGCCAGCGCCTCGAGCACGGCGTCGATGGCCAGCACGACCTGGGCGTCACCCTGGGTGCGCAACACGACTGTGCCGATCGAGAGCTGATTCAATCGCAGGTGCAACAGCGCGTCGTCGAACTCGCGGAACGCCGCCAGTGGCCACCAGTCGCTCCCGGCGGCGCGCACGGCCTCCCGGGTCGTCGGGCCGACCTCGGCGGGCGCGCGCAGCGTCAGCTCCGCGCGGCGCGACTCGGCGTCGAGCTTCAGAGACACGTACCGGTAGGCGCGGCTGCCGTCCGGCGCCACGTCGACCTGCAGCGGCCGCAGCGTGACCCCCTGCGCGTCGAGCCCATCGAGCGCGACCTGGCTGTCGGCCAGCTTCCGCGCGTGCTCGCGCACCTTCTCGTCGAACTGCGAGAGTTTGTAGGTCGCGTCGATGAGCCGCCAATCGACCGCGCGCTTCCCGCGAACACCCTCGGCGAGCGTGCAGAAGTAGTCCGCGATGTCGCGGCGCACCTTGCGCTTGTCGGTCACGCGCGTCAGCCCGCCGGTGCCCGGAAGCACACCGAGGAGCGGCACCTCCGGCAGGCTCACGGCGGAGCTGCGGTCGTCGACCAGCAGGATCTCGTCACAGGCGATCGCCAGCTCGTAGCCGCCCCCCGACGAGGTGCCGTTGCACGCCGCGAGGTACTTCACGTTCGAGTGCGCGCTCGCGTCCTCGAGGCTCAAGCGCGTCTCGTTGGTGTACTTGCAGAAGTTGACCTTGAAGGCGTGGGTGCTGGCGCCGAGCATGAAAATGTTCGCGCCCGCGCAGAAGATGCGGTCCTTGCCGCTGGTCACGACCACGCAGCGCACCTCGGGGTGCTCGAAACGCACACGTTGGACCGCGTCGTTCAGCTCCAGGTCGACGCCGAGGTCGTAGCTGTTGAGCTTCAGCTCGTAGCCGGGCACGAGCCCGCCGTCTTCCTGTACGTCCATCACGAGGCGCGCGATGTCGCCCTCGAAGGACAACCGCCAGTGCTTGTAGCGGTCGGGGTGGGTCTCGAAGCTCTCAACGGTCGTCTGCTGCATACCTGACGGTGCTCCCGCGGTTGGTCCGTTCGCCGGGATTGTGCGGGCGGAGAATCGTGGCGTGCAAGCAAGATATTGCATGTGAAGAGTTGGTTTCGATGAAGTATAGTGCACCGAGATGGCCAGTGACCGACACGTGACCCTGGGGGCGCGGCTGCGCGCACGGCGTGCGGCGCGACAGCTCACGCTCCGCGCCCTCGCGGAGCGCAGCGGCCTGAGCGAGCGCTACCTCCTGCTGGCGGAGCAGGGGCGCGCGAACCTCTCCCTGGACAAGCTCGACGCGCTCGCCGACGCCCTCGAGTGGTCGGTGGAGCAGCTCCTCTCGACGGGGGGACGCGGCGAGCTGGACACGCTGCTCGCCGCGCGGTCCGACGCCGAACTCGTCGAGGTGCTGAGCTGGGTGCGCCGGCGCTTCGCCCCGACCGGCGTCCACATGGTCGCGCTGCTGGGCGTGCGGGGCGCCGGCAAGTCCACGGTCGGTCGCGCGCTCGCACGGCGCCTGCATCGCGAGTTCGTCGAGCTGGACCGTGAGATCGAGCTCGCCGCGGACCTGTCGCTGGCGCAGATCTTCTCCGTGCACGGCGAGGCGTACTACCGGCGCCTCGAGCAGGAGGCGCTCGTCCGTTGGGCGCTCGATGGTCGGCCGACCGTGGTGGCCACGGGGGGCTCCATCGTCACGGACGCCGAGAACTTCGGTCGACTGCGCGAGGCGGCGCTGACCGTGTGGCTGCGCGCAACCCCCGAAGAGCATTGGGATCGTGTCATTCAGCAGGGCGACCGCCGTCCGATGCGCGACCACCCGCACGCGCTCGCCGAGCTGCGCGCGCTGCTGGCCGCGCGTGAGCCGCTGTACCGACAGGCCGACGTCGTGGTCGACACCTCGTCGCGTCCCGTGGCGGAGGTCGTCGAAGAGGTCGCGCTCGCCGTCGAGGCCGCCGAGGCGCGTGTGTGACACAGGGGACTTCCACGAGGCGCGAACGAGAGGTTATTTCTGCACCATGCGCATCTTCATCGCCGACAAACTCGCGAGCTTCGCCGCAGGCCGTCTTCAGGACCTGGGCGGGCGTGTCACCACCGAGACCGGGCTCAGCGGCCCCGCGTTGACCGCCCGGCTGGCCCAGCTGGACCCCGAGGTCCTCGTCGTCCGGAGCACGAAGGTGACCTCGGCCGACGTGGACGCGGCGCCGTCCCTGGCGCTCATCGTGCGCGCCGGATCCGGGGTGAACACCATCGACCTCGCGGCGTCCAGCGCTCGGGGTGTGTACGTGGCGAACTGCCCGGGCAAAAACGCCGCGGCGGTCGCGGAGCTGACGCTCGGGCATCTCCTCAACCTCGATCGACGCATCGCGGACAACGTCGCGAGCCTCCGGGGCGGCGTCTGGGACAAGAAGAACCTCGGCGTCGCCCGCGGCCTGCGGGGAGGCCGCATTGCGGTCCTGGGCTTCGGTCAGATCGGACGTGACGTCGCCCGGCTCGCCCAGGCCTTCGGCATGCGGGTCTCCGCCTGGTCGCGGAGCCTCACGGCCGCAGAGGCCGAGGCCCTGGACGTGGACCGCGCCGAGACGCCTGAGAAGGCCGTCGCCGGGGCCGACGCGGTCTCCGTGCACCTCGCGCTCACGCCCGATACCCGCAAGCGCATCGGCGCCAGCGTCTTCGACGCGATGCCGGCGGGGGCGCTCTTCGTGAACACCTCCCGCGCCGAGGTCATCGACCACGAAGCCCTCGCCGTCGCCGTGCGGGAGCGCGGGCTGCGCGCGGGGCTGGATGTCTTCGAGAGCGAGCCGTCCACCTCGCAAGGGGTCTTCGAGGACCCGCTTCGGAATCTGCCCGCCGTCTACGGCACCTGTCACGTGGGGGCCAGCACCCAGCAGGCCGAGGACGCCGTCGCAGACGAGGTCGTGCGCATCGTTGCGGCCTACCGCTCGGGGCACCCGATCCCGAACTGCGTGAACCTCGCCGTGCGTACGGGCGCCACCCATGTGCTCGTCGTTCGGCACGCCGACCGGGTCGGTGTGCTCGCCACGGCCCTTGCCGTGCTCCGTCAGGGCGGCATGAACGTCCAGGAGATGCAGAACACGATCTTCGACGGCGGGCGCGCCGCGTGCGCCCGAATTCACATCGTCGGCGAGCCGTCGCCCGAGATCTGCGCCCAGATCGCCCGGGACGAAGCGGTCTTCTCAGTGACGGTCACCCCGCTGTCTGCTTGACGAAGGGCTTGATGCGGAACCAGCGGGCGCGGTAATGCCGCCCCGATGGAATCCATTCGCGCGCAGAGCCTTTTGCATCCGGCCCCGGAGGCGCATAGGCCGACCCATCCGTTCCTCAAATGGGCGGGCGGCAAGAGGAGTCTGCTCGACGACTTGTTGGGCGTCCTGCCGAAGAAACGCATGGCGCACTACATCGAGCCGTTCCTCGGTGGGGGCGCGCTGTTCATCGAGCTGGCGCGACAAGGGCGAATCGGGCGGGCGACGCTGGCCGACCGGAATCGGGAGCTCGTCGACACGTGGTGCGCGGTGCGGGATGGACCGCTGCGCGTCGCGCGCGCGTTCACGACCTGGGCGCAGGACCCGGACAGCTACTACGCGGTGCGCGCGCTGGACCCACGCACGTTGGACCCGTGGCACCGCGCCGCGCGCATGCTCTATCTCAACCGAAACGGCTTCAACGGCCTGTACCGGCTGAATCAGCGTGGCCAGTTCAACGTGCCTTACGGGAGCTACAAGCGTCCGATCCACCTCGACGTCGAGAATCTGGTCGGGGTGTCGAAGCTGCTCCGGGACGTCGAGATCGTGACCGAGGACTTCGAGAACGTGCTCGCCGACGCCAAGGCCGGAGACGTCGTCTACTGCGATCCGCCCTACTGGCCCTTGAGCGCGACCTCGAGCTTCAACGCCTACGATGGCTCGTTCTTCGGCCCCGAGGACCAGGCGCGCCTCGCCACG
Organism: Bradymonadia bacterium; assembly: GCA_049318805.1. Taxonomy (GTDB): domain Bacteria; phylum Myxococcota_A; class Bradymonadia; order UBA7976; family UBA1532; genus CANLBD01. Next base: position 26,169 of record JBMOFP010000068.1, on the reverse strand, counting down.
AGCATCAAGGCGCTCGCTGAGCGGTTCGCCTATGGCGTGCTCTCGAACTCCGACACACCCGAGACCCGCAAGCTCTATCGGGGCCGGCGCACGCGGATTCGCACCGTCTTTGCGCCGCGCCCGATCAACCGCAACGCGGACGGCCGGCAGCGGATCTCCGAGATCCTCGTGACCGTAGGGAGTCGCCGGGTTGCACGCTGAGGCAGCGCTCTGCCATCCTCGAACCGCTTGCGGGTGAGGGGATGCGCGATGCGGAGCGCCTGGTTCTACTCTTCGATTCTGCTGACCGCGTTCTGCGTCGCTTGCGATGCCGACGACGTCACGATCTCCGGCTATCGCCCGCTCGACGTGGGCGCGCCGAGTGAGTCGCTGGATGCCGACCCCGTAGGGTCCCCGGACGCGGGCCTCATCGTCGACGCGGCGGTCCTGCCCGACGTCGTGCCCTTCGACGCGCTGCCCGTCACCGAGCCCGAGGCCCCCAGCGCACCGCTGCTGGCCGAAATCCGGCAGGTCCAGGGTCGATTCGCGTTGCACGCGCGGAACCTCGTCAACGGCGGCGCCGTCACGCATGGCGGGGATGAGCGGATGCCGGGCTCGGCCCTGATGCGGCTGCTCGTGGTCGCGGTCTACTTCCAGCAGACAACCGCAGGCACACTCTCGCCCGAGCTCGAGGTCGACTTCCCCCTGGACGCGTATCGCGCCGGCGGGTCGGAGGACCTCGCCGAGTCCGCGGCCGGAACGCGGTTCGCCGTCTCGCGTCTCGCGTCGCTCACGCTGCTCTCGGGCGACACCACGGCCGAGGAGCTGCTCGTCCTGGCGCTCGGCGGGAGCGCCGCGATCAACCGCTTCATCGGCACGCTCTCGCTCCCCGGCATCGGACGCTACCTGTCGCCCTGCGAGATCGATCGCGCCTATGCCGTGGCGCTCGACCCGCGCTTCGAGTCGGCCACGTGTCGGAGCCTCGCCAAGTACCTGCGTGAGGAAGACGCACGCGGCATCACGCCGATGCCCTTTGCCGAGGTGCCGGCCTTTACCGAGCTGCAGCAATCGGACGCCTGGACGACGGTCGCGGCCGCCGAGGGCAATACCGTCACGGTCTCGGCCTACGGCGAGGTGCTGGCGCGCCTGCACGGCCGCGACCTCGGCGGCCGTGAGCCCAGCATCGCGCTGCGGGCCCTGCTCGATCGGTCCCTGGGCGCGGGCGGCGGGGGCAACGACCTGCCGGACGCCGTGTGGGTGTCCAATCTTCAGGGGTCGACCTTCCGTGGCCGAGCCTGGGCGGCCCTGGTGCGGGGCGGCGACGCGCCGGTGGCCCTGGTGTTGATCGCCGATGGCGCGCAGTCGCCGAACGGCCTGGGGACACGCTTCGACCGCGCCGCGGCGCTGGCCTGGGAGCAGATCGTGGGTCCGATCGACCTGACTCCGCCCGGCATGGCCTCGGACTGGCCGGACTGGCTCGAGGGTGTGTTTCTGCACGAACCGAGCGAGGTCTCCGACTGCAACAGGGAGTTCGGCAGCGACTTTGACCGACTGCTGGCCTGCCGCGCCGAGACCAGTCGAGAGCGCTTCGTCATCGACGAGGCCCCGGCCGCCACGGTCATGGTGCGCAACGGACCGGCCGTCGAGGCCACCTGGCTGTGGACCGAGCCCGACGCGCTGCGCCACCGTTACCAGGTCCGGCTCGAGGCCGGCGGGTGGTGGGCCTGGACACGCTCGTACCCCGCCCAGAAAGCCGGCGACTGGCGACTGGACATCTGGCTCAACGGCAGGCCGGTGCTCCTCTCGAACTTCCCCGTCGAGGGTGCGAGCGCGCCTTGAGCAAGGCCCGCGTGACGGCTGGGCAGGTGGTGCTGCTCACGGGCAGCGGGCAGGGTCTCGTCGCCGTCGCCGCCCGGGCGCTCGCGCGGTCCGGCATGTCCGTGCACGTCACGGCGCGCGGTGAGGTCCAGGGCCTCGAGGCCGGGCCCGTCGAGCTGGGGCACGTCGTGTTCGTCGATCCGGAGCTGCGGGACCCCGAGTCCACCGTCCTCGCGCTCGTGGACGCCACCGCGCGTCTCGATGCCTGGGTGCACTGCGCCTCGCCCGCCTTCGTCTCCCCGCTGTGGCAGCTCGACGAGGACGCCTGGCGTCGCGGGGTTCTGGAGCCCATCGCCGAGGTCCATCGCTGGATGTCGGCGGTATTGCCCGTGATGCGCGGCCAACGCTTCGGGCAGGTCGTCTTCCTCGGTCCCGCGGCGGGCCTCGAGCCCAACGACGACCGGGTCGCGCCCTCCACGCTGGCCGGCGCGCTGCTCGGCCTTGCGGGCTCGCTGGCCTTTGCGACGATGCGCTTCAATGTCGACTGTCACGTGCTCCGGTTGGGGGCACGGCCCATCGACGTCGGCGCCGCACCCGAGCTCGCGTGGCCCGAGCTGGGCGAATGCCTCGTCGAGTTACTGGCGGGACGAAGCCCAGCGCCCTCCGGCAGCGCGGTGGACCTCGGGTCCGCGGCGCCCCCGGCAAAGCTCTCGGGCTGACACGCGGCCGCCTCCAGTGCCATATTGAGGGCGCGGAGCGGTTTCGCCGGGGGGGGCGCACATGAAGACGTCGATTCGTTGCCTGGGGTTCGTGGTCCTCCTGTGCCTCTGGCCGACGTGGGCCGCGGCTTTCACGACGCCCTTCGGTGAGCGCGTCAACGCGGCCATCGACCGCGGCCTCGACTGGTTTCGGACCCAGCAGCAGGGCGATGGCTCTTTCGGCGGCGGGGAGTCCACGGGCCTCGCGGCGCTGTGTTTTCTCGAGAAGCGCGCCAGCGCCGACTGGAACGCGCCCCAGGTCGGCTTCGCCGGCATGTCCGCCGAGGACCAGGAGCGGGTGCGCAACGCCGTTCGGTACATGTTGCAGAACGAGCCCGGGATCAACGGCTCCCGGCCCGAGAGCTACCTGACGGGCTCGGCCCTGATGGCGCTCTCCGTGTACCTCGACTCCGGCGGGCAGGACGACGTCGGCGCCGGCATCACGACGACCCAGGGTGTGCTGAACGGGGTCAACGCGTTGCTCGGCACTCAGGGCAACTTCGGCTCGAACCAGGGCGGCTGGAACTACGTCGAACCCGAGGGCGACGGCGACCTCTCGACCACACAGTTCGCCATGGCGGGGCTGTCCGCGGCCGAGCTCGTTTCCCCGGGCTCCGCGGCCACGCTGCCTGCGGCGGTCGGCTTCGTGAACAACGCGAAGGGCGGGGACGGCGGCCACGGCTATCGCAGCGGAGGCGGGTTCCCGAGCACCAGCTCGATGACCGCGTCCGGGGTGTGGACGTATCGACTCGCGGGCCAACCGGTCGAGGATCCCCAGGTCCAGTCGGCTCTGGTGTGGTTGCAGCAGAACTTCCGCTACCAGGACCACATCAACCCCGACTTCCCCCAGAGCTACTTCTACTACCTGTGGGCGGCGGCGAAGGCCTTCGAGGTCTCGAATGCGAGCGCCCAGGGTGTCAACAGCACCCAGATCGGGGGGCAGCGCGACCCTGCGGCCGAGGGCTTCCCCGAAGAGCCGCGGGGTTGGTACTACGACTTCGCCGCCACGCTCATCCAGCTCCAGAACGGCGATGGCTCGTGGCTGGAGCCGGGCAGCTGGACCCAGGGGTCGTCCACGGCGTTCGCCATCCTCGTGCTCGAGCGCAGCCTCGGCGGCGCCTGCGTCGACGTTGACGGCGACGAGGCCTGCGGGAGCGACGACAACTGCCCCGAGGTGCCGAACCCCGACCAGGCCGACGCCGACGGGGACGGTCTGGGGGATGCCTGTGACAACTGCCCGGCCGTCCCCAACCCGGAGCAGACGGACCTGGACGGGGATGGGGTCGGGGACGACTGCGCCGAGCCGTGCTTCACCCCCGGAGGCGAGCCCATCGCGCCGCAGTTCTGCCGCACCGGGCTCCCCGGCGTGTGTCGACTGGGCAATCAGATCTGCGTCGACGGCTTCTACCAGTGTGTCCCCGAGACCATGGGCTCCATGGAGCTCTGCAACGCCGAGGACGACGACTGCGACGGCCGCATCGACGAGGGCACACGCAACGCCTGCGGCTTCTGCATGGGCGGGGACGAGCTCGAGGTCTGCGACGGTGTGGACAACGACTGCGACGGTCAGCAGGACGAAGGCGAAATCTGCCCAGCCGGCGAGGTCTGCCTCAGCGGAGAGTGTGTCGGGCAGTGCGACAACAACGAGTGCGCCGAGCCCGGAACCTACTGCGACGCGGCCCGCAACCTCTGCATCGACCGCTGCTTCGAGGTGTCCTGCCCGGCGGGTCAGCTCTGCGACCCCGAGGTCGGTCAGTGCGCGGATCCCTGCGCCGCCGTGACCTGTGCGCCCGCCCAGCAGTGCCTCGTCGGGCGCTGCTATGAGGGCGACTGCTCGCTGAACGGCTGTCCGCCCGGCCTCGCGTGCATCGACCTGATTTGCCAACCCGACCCTTGCGGCGACTGCGGGCCGAACGCCTTCTGCCGCGGGGGTCAGTGCGTTGCGAGCTGCGCCGAGGTCTCATGCCCGCTCGGCGCCTCGTGCCAGGATGGTGTCTGCGCCGAGGATGCCTGCGGCGGCTTCCGATGCGCCGCGGGTCAAGCCTGTGTGGGTGGCGTTTGCCAGCAGGACCCCTGCGGCCCCGTCCAGTGCGGAGAAGGCGAGCGGTGCGTCGCCGGTCGTTGCCAGGGAGACACCTGCGCGAGCATCGAGTGTCCGCCGGGTCAGCGGTGCGAGGTGCGCGGGCTGCCTCAGTGTGTCGCCGACTGGGCGGTGCCGCCGGACGACCCGATCTACGACCCCTCTCCGCCGGACCGCGAGGGTGGGCTGCGCCTGGACGCCGGGGTCGACCCGGGTCTCGGCGCCGACGAAGGGGCCGCGGACGACGGGGGCGGGTGTGCGTGCCGCGCAGGCGGAGGCGGGCAGGCGCCCTGGGGGGCCATGGGCCTACTGGCGCTTGGGCTCGCGGGCCTTCGACGTCGTCGTCGTCACGCCCGTTCGGCCTGAAGCCGCGCGTCGATCTCCGCGACCCGTTCGCGGGCCTTCGCCCGTTGTTCCGGTGACGCGCTCGCCGGGCCGCAGCCGCCGTCCCGCCAGCCGCTGACCCCGGCGGACACTGCGGCAAACGCCGTCTCCAGATCGGACGCGCTCGCCAAGGTCTCGGGCCCTGGTCGCTCGTCCGGTCCCTCGGCCGAGACCAGGACCATGAGGTCCCCGGGACCGAGCGCCCAGCGGTGCGCCGCTTCACGCGCTGCCAGGAGCTGCGCGCACGCCGCCGGCCCGAGTCGGCCCACCATCGCCGCCGCCTCGACGGGGTCGGCCTCCAGCCGCGCGGACCAGGCCTCGGGCGCGCCCGTCAGCACCCGGGCCCACGCCCCCGCAGCGTCCGGGTCTGGCCATGCGCAGGCCGAAACACGGTCCTCGACCCGCGTGGCCCGCGCCGGCGACGTCCGCGAGACCCGGAGCAGGCGAGTCGACGCAGGGAGCGTGTCGATGGCCTGGAACGCCCCGGCCGCGTCGCAGCCGGAAACGAGCACCCGCTCGCCTTCTGGACCCCAATCCCTGAAGACCTCGCGCAGGGCGGCCGCCGTCGCGTGCGTGTGGTAGCGGTACCTGGCCCAGGCCTGGGCCGGATCGAGCGGCGGGCCCTCGCCCCACGACCGCCCGAGACGCGCGGCGACCCAGTCGCACGCCCGCGCCATCCGCCCGGGTGAGGGTCGTGCAGGCGCGAGGGCGCCCGCGAGGGCATGCTCGAGCCACGTCGACCACGCGACGGCCGTCCGACAGCTCCCCAGCGCAAACTGCTCGCCCGCCAGCACCAGGACCGTCGGCGCGATACCGGTCAGCGCGGGGGGCAGCGGGAAGCAATGCACGCTGCCGTCGAGGAGCTGCCAACTGCAGGCGAAGAGCGCGGCGGCATGATCCGGAGCGTCCCGTGCAGCCATCGCGGCCGAGCGCCGCACGCTGCTCGGGAGCCGACCCGGGGCCGCCATTTCTGCGTAGGTGGGACCAGCGAGCACCGCCGCAAACTATCATGGGCCGGCGCCCTCGCTGCGTGTATCGTTCGCCCGGTGCAGCCGCCCATTTTCCAGTTCAATCGTCATCGCGACGACATCGAGCGCGAGACCGTGGTGCGAAGCCTGGCGTCTCTCGAGACCTTCGGGGGCGTCGAGCCACCCCGAAGCTGGCAGCTCGTGCTCAACGACGCGGCGCACCACGAGATCCGCCGCCTCGAGCACAGCCCCGCGGGCGACCGCGCGCCGTTGGACGCGTGGCATCGCCTCGCGCGCCGGCTGACCCGGATGAACCCCGACGAGCTGCGCGACGAGGTGCACACCCGGTGTGTGCAGATCGTCCGCGACGTTCAGGGTCACTTCGACCGTCGTGTCTACGATGTCGCGACGCGCGTTCTGCCCGTCGGTCTCGGCGTGCTCTTCAAGGGCTCGGACCTCATCGCGGGCGAGGGGGCCGAGGCGCTCAGGGACCTCTCCAAGCGCATCCGCATCGAGGGCGAGGTCGAGACGATCCGACGCCTGGCCCAGCGCGGCACGCTCGTGGTCGTGCCGACCCACTCCAGCAACATGGACAGCATCGTGTTGGGATGGGCGCTGATGGAGGCCGACCTGCCCCCCGTGACCTACGGGGCCGGGAAGAACCTCTTCTCGAACCCGGTCATCGCGTTTTTCATGCGCAACCTGGGCGCTTACCGGGTCGACCGTCGGCTGAAGTATTCGCTCTACAAAGAGGTGCTGAAGACCTACTCCCAGGTGCTCCTCGAGCGCGGTTACCACAGCCTCTTTTTCCCCGGGGGAACGCGCAGTCGGTCGGGGACCGTCGAACGCAAGTTGAAGCTCGGTCTGCTGGGGAGCGCGCTCAGCGCCACCTCGGAGCGTCTGCGCCGCGGGGATGATCGCCCCATCTTCGTCGTGCCCGTCACGATCAACTACCCGTTGGTGCTCGAGGCCGAAGGGCTGGTCGAGGACTGGCTGAAGGAAGCGGGACAGGCCCAGTACCTCGCCGAGGACGACGATTTCTCGACCATCGGAAAGCTCGTCATGTATGCGAGCCGTGTGCTGCGCCTGGACACCTCGGTCTCGATCCGATTCGGTCGCCCGATGGACGTCTTCGGCAACCCCGTGGACGCGGACGGCGCCAGCCGGGGGCCCGAGGGCACGCACCTTCGGCGCGAGCGCTACTTGTATCGGGATGGGCGTCCCACGGACGATCCCGGTCGCGACGAAGAGTACACACGCATGCTCGGGCGGGCCGTCGGAGACGCCTTCCTTCGCGAGACGGTGATCCTGCCGACTCAGCTCGTCGGCTGGCTGTGTCTGGAGCGCGAGCGTCGACTCGCGCCCGGGCTCGACCTCTTCGCGCTGCTGCGGACCACGAGCGGGGATGTGCATCCGGCGACCGCGCTCCACGAGGACGGTGACTGGGTTCGCGCCGCGCTCGTGCGGATGGAGAGCGCAGGCCGGCTGCGGCTCGATCCGGGCGTGCGTCACAAGCCCATGAACGAGGTCGTCGACGAGGCGATGCGCAGTTTCGAGTGTTACCACCTGCGCCCGGCCCTGGAGCGCCGCGGAGACGGCATCGTGGTCTCGGATCCGAAGTTGCTCTTCTTCTACGGGAATCGGCTCGAGCCCTGGGCCGAGGAACTCCGTCGAGCCCTCGCGGCGGGGCGCGCATGAGCACCTGGGCCGTCCTCGGCGACGGGACCTGGGGTCGCGCGCTCGCGGGTCGCATCGCGGCCGGCGGCGCGACCGTGCGTCTCGTGGGTCTCGGCCTCCCCGCGGGTCCACTCCCGTCGGGCGTCGAGGGCGGAGCCGACGTTCGGGCCGCCCTCGCCGAGACGGAGCGAGTGCTCGTGGCCGTGCCGATCAGCGCGCTCGACGGTCTACTGCGCCAGGCGGCTCCGGCGTTCGAAGGTCACCATCGGGTCGTCACCACCGCTCGAGGACTCACGGCGGGGGACCTGCCGCGCCGCGCGACGGAGCTCGTGCTCTCGGCAACGTGTGTTCGGCAGACGGGTGTGCTCGCCGGCGCCGCGGACGCTGAGGCCGTCGAGAGCGGCCACCCGGTCGCCGTGGTCGTCGGCAGTGCTTTTCCGGGCTGGGCGCGCGAGATTCAAGCCGCGCTGTCCGGTGCGCGCATGCGGGTCTACACGAACAATGATCCCGTGGGGGTGGAGCTGGCGAACGCCCTCGCCCCGCTGCTCGCCGTCGCCTTGGGGGCGGCGCGTGCGCTGGGGGTGGGCGCCGCGAGCGAGGCCACGGCCTTGACACGCGCGATGGCCGAGATGGACCGCCTCGTCCAGCGATTGGGGGGACGCGCAGGCACCGCGCACGGCCTCGCGGGGCTCGGTGTGTTGGTCGATCTCGCGCTCGAGGCGCGCTCTTCGGCCTTCGACGCGGGCCGCGCGCTCTCCAGCGGCGATCGCGCGGCCGGGGACCGATGGCCGGAGCTCCGCGACAATGCACGCGGCCTCGCGCTCCGTGCGAACCTTGCGGGCATTCGCGCCCCGATGCTGGAGACGGTCGCGGCGATGTTCGAGGGCCGGGTGGACGCCGCCGAGGCGCTCAGCACCTTGATGAGCAGAGCGGCCCGCGCCGAGGACTGACAGGACGCTGAAGTGAATTCGGCTTTTCCAAAGCCTCGATGATTCCGCCGGGCCGTCCTGGCCCGGGCAGGCTGCTTTTTCAGCAGCCTGCTCAGCGCCGTCAGGGCACCGAGCCGGGTGTGCCGAAGCCGCCCTCGCCGTAGCGGTCGCGGGCTTCGCGCCAGCTCTCCCCGAGGCGGTTGTCGTCGTCGAGGTCGCGGAGCTCCAGGGACTTGCCGGCGTCGCGCCGCGGAAACGGGTCGTCGGGCGCGTACCGGACCTGGTCGACGAGCGCGCCGCGTGTGTCGAAGATCAGCACGCTGCCGAAGCCGTTGGGCAGGAAGAGTTCCCCCATCTCCAGGTCGGCGGGCACCTCGCCATTCTCGCGTTCGTCCAGGCTCCGGGCGAGCACCCAGGTCTCCCCGGGATTGATGCGACCCGTGAGCATCGCGGCGTTGCCGCCGCAGTCCTGAACGCGCCACCCGTCGACGTCGAGCGCCTCGCGCCCCGGGTTGTGCAGCTCCACGAACTCACGGTTGCCGTCGTTGCCGGAGGGGTTGTTCTGGATCTCGGTGATGACCAGAGCCCCGCTCTCCTCGGCATCTTCGGCCACCGGGCACTCGGCCTCTTCACACTTGTCCGGGACGCCCAGACACGCGACGGCGTCGAGGTCGTCGTCACCGCGCGGCAGGATCTTGCGGTGGTCGAAGCTCACCGAAAGCACACCGGTCAAGCGTCGGAGCACGTCACTGCGGGTCGCCGCGTAGTCGAACTCGGCCTCCGGCGTCACCCAAAGGTTCCCTGAGACGATGAAGTTCCCGAAGTCCGCCGGACAGTCGGGCGCCGTGCTCAGCACCTGCACGTTTTCGATCGTCACGAGGCGCGACTCGAGAGCGCGGGCGAGGGGACCGCCGTCGGCGACACTCGCAGGGTCCGAGACCAGCAGGGGCGTCGGGGCCACGCCCTGACCGATGACCTCGATCCCGTTGCGCGGCGCGACGATCTCGTCGAGCTCGAAGAATCGGATGAACTCACCTTCGACACGCACGAGGGTTCCGGGCCGCACCATCGAGACGTCTGTGCCACCTCGATTGAAGACCCAGATGCCGTTGAAGGCTTCGCCCTCAGCGTCCATCACCACGAGATCATTGCCAAAAACGGCGATCACGACGACGGCGTCGAGGGTGACGTCGATCCCCGGGAACTCGGTCGGGGGCTCCTGGTACGTGCGACAGGTCGGATTGCGGATCGAGCGCACGGAGCCCCGCTCTCCGCAGTCCCCATCCCACTCGAGCGCGTCCGGCGTGCGCTCGGGCAGGGGGGCCGTGCAAAGCGGATCACGCAGGTCAGGGGCTGCGTCCGGAGCGGGGCCCGAGTCGGCGATCACCATGGCGTCGTCGACCACCTCGGCGTCCCGCGACGGCGGCGCCGGCGGTCCATCGAGGAAGGGCACGATCTCCGCGTCCTGGGGAGGCGGGGCGGCGTCCGCGATGATCGGGCGGGCGTCCTCGACCTGCGCGTCCAGGGGTTTGAAGATCGAGCCGTCCGCCGTGGACTCCTCACGGCAAGCCGAGACGAACACGGCCAGGAGAAGCGCGGCGCAGGTGATACGGGGGCGGCATGGTTCCATGGGCGCGCATGTTGGGGATGCGGGGGGTTCGGCGCAAGCGCGCCGGGGTGACATTGACGTGGACGCGGGCGATCCCGCCCCCGTAACGTCCGCCCCCGAATGAGCCCAACACCCCAGATCACCGAGCGTCGCCTTCTGTTCCTCGTCGGTGCGGTCCAGGCCGTCAACATCCTCGACTTCATGATGGTCATGCCCCTGGGCCCGGACTTCGCGCAGGCGCTCGGCATCCCCACGGCGCACATCGGATGGATAGGGGGCAGCTACACCGTCGCCGCGGCGTTCTCGGGGATCCTCGGGGCGTTTTTCCTCGATCGATTCGACCGACGCACCGCCCTCGTGGCCTCGCTGGTCGGCCTGGGTCTCGCGACCGCGCTAGGGGGCTTCGCGACCGACATGACGACCCTCATGTGCGCGCGGGTCCTCGCCGGGACGTTCGGCGGACCGGCGACGGCCGTGGCGCTGAGCATCGTGAGTGATTGTGTCCCGCCGGAGCGTCGCGGTCGGGCGATGGGTGCGGTCATGGGCGCCTTCTCCGTGGCGGCCGTGCTCGGCGTGCCCTTCGCGTTGAAGCTCGCCACCTGGGGCGATTGGCGGTCTCCGTTTTGGGCGGTCGGGGCACTCTGCCTGGCGGTCGCGGCGTTCGCACGGCTCGCTTGCCCGCCCCTGCGCGGCCACCTCGCCCGCGGGCTCCCGGCCATCGTCAATCCGCTGCGTGTGCTGTCGAGCCCGACGGCCCGATTGTCGTTGAGTACGACCGTCACGGTCTTCGCGGCGAGCTTCGCCATCGTGCCGAACATCGCGGCCTATCTGCAGTTCAACCTCGGCTGGCCTCGGGCCGACATGGACCTGCTGTACGGCGTTGGAGGCCTCGTCACCTTCTTCACGATGCGCGGCGTCGGCCGCCTCGTCGACCGTTTCGGCGCCACCCGCATCGCGTGGCTGGGCACCTGCGTGCTCGCGGGTGATCTCGCGCTGATCTTCCTCCAGTCGACGTGGGCGGTGCCGGTCCTCGCCCTCTTCGTCGCGTTCATGGTCGGCCAATCGACCCGAACGGTCGCCCTGAACGCGCTCGCGTCGCGTGTGCCTGCGCCCGACGAGCGCGCGCGATTTCTCTCGGCGCAGTCGGCGGTCCAGCACATCGCGTCCTCGATCGGGGCGTTTCTCTCCGCGCGTTTGCTCACCGCCGACGCCGACCACCGTCTCATCGGCATGGAACGCGTGGCCTTGATCGCGATCGGTCTCGTGCTCCTCCAGCCCCCCCTGATGCGCCTCGTCGAGGGGCGCCTGAACCGAAGAGAGGTCGCCTCGTGAATGCTTCGCATGCGCAGGGGTGCGGTTGCGCCGCGCCGCTGTCTCCCTCGGGCCTCGGCGAGTTCAAGGTCGTCGCTCCGGGCCTGCGTTGGTTGCTCGAGCCCCTGCTCGAGGCCGACGTGCCCGGTGTGCGCCGGGGCGCCACACCCGCCCTGACACGCTCCCTCGTGCACACCTGCTCGGCCGAGCGTCGAACGACCTGGCTGACGAGCGAGGACCTCGAGCATTGGGCGGTCTCCGCCGAGGAGGCCGAGAGGGCGGCCGACGAGGGGCTCGACCAGGTGCTCGAGGGCTTGACCTGGCGGCCGCGGCCCGTGGCACGCGGAAACGCCTTCCAACTCGAGGGACGTACGCTTTTCCGGGCCTCGGTCCTGTACGCCCCCAGCTTCGTGGAGCAGGCCGGCGGCCGCCTGGGCCCGCACCTGTTCGCGGTCGCCCCGACACCCGAAAAGGTCATCGTTTTCGATGACTTGCACGCGCTCGGCACGCTCGGGCCCGAGCTGCACCGGGGGTGGGCGCGGGCGCAGGAGCGGCTCTCCCTCGAGGTGCTCGCTCACGAGGGCACGCCGACCGCGCAGTGGCGGGTGGCCGGAGCGCTCGAACCTGCCTGATCGAGCCTTCGGCCGAGCGACTCAGAAGCTCGGGAAGATCTGCTCGAAGATCATCCGGTACGGATTGCCGGCGCCCGTGAGGCCGATCTGCTCCTGGAGCTGGCCGTCCCCGTTGAACGAGGTGATGGCCGCCGCACCACCGACGGCGCTGTCCAGCACAAGGAAGCCGGACGACAGGGGCAGGATCGAGATGCCGTCCTTGATCTCGCCGGGCTCGACGAGCACGTCCTCGCGCTCCGGCGGAGCCAGCTGGCTGATGACCGGCTTGTACAGCACGACCCCGAAGCCATTGCCCGCGCCCGAGACCTCAGCCGTGATGAGCAGCTTCTTGCCCTCGGGTGTGTCGACGCCGGCGACGGCGTTCGCCGCGTTGATCTGCTCGGACGGCAGGTCGATGAAGAAGGGGTCGATGAAGACCCGCGGCGGCGCCACGGTGAACGTCGCGATGGCCGCGTCCTGGCGGATGAAGAGCAGGTTCGTCAGGTCGCGCACCAGCGCGCCTTGCCAGCCCGGGGGCTCCCACGGACCGACGAAGGCGCCCTCGGCGCTCAGCTCGTACAGATTGCTGTTCGCGCGTGCCCACGCGATGAAGCCGCCGCCACCCGGCTTCGGCCAGATGCGCGAGATACCGGCGAGGTTGATGTTCGACTCCGCGCGGCCGACGTAGCGGCCATCGGGGCTGAAGGTGTGCACCTCACCCCGGCCGTCGCGGGTCCGTGTCACGAAGAAGGGCGAGCCCGGCTCGCCGCCCCGCGCGAAGTCGGTGGCGTCGCTCAGCCCGTTGCCGGCGAGGTCGAGAAACTTGCAGAAGTAGGACGCGCCGAACTCTCGCTGGCGGTACGCATCGACCCGATCGGGGAAACCCACGAGGAGGTATCGACCGAGCTGGGCATCGGGACACCGTTCCTCGACCGGGGTCTCGACCGGCGGAGGCGGTTCCGCGCCGCCGATGGGCGCACCACCGACAGGCGCACCACCGACAGGCGCACCACCGACCGGTGTGCCGCCCACGCCCAGGTCCGCGATGGTCGGCGCGCCGCCGTCGCCGCCGCCTCCGCCCGTTCCGCCCGCTCCGCCCGAGTCGCCCCCGCCGCCTCCGCAGGCTGCGAGCAGCAACGAGATCGCCAGTGTGGCCGTCGTCTTCTTCGTCATCGTTTTCCCTGTTCCCAGTCCAACGCGACCCTGCCCTGCTCGCGCCTCGGGTCAGCCGGCCGCTTCGTTCTCGACGCTAACAGACGTGCGCGCTTCACGACAATGTGCGCTATGTTCGGCACCGATGCTCAACCTGCACGCGCCCACTGCCCCCGAGTGGCTGCCTCTCGCGCTCGAGGCCATGGACGAGGTCCTGCTCGACCACGCGCATTGCGAGAAGAAGGCGGCCTCGACCGCCTTGAGCCTTCTCTTCAAGTACCCGGACCATACGGCGCTGCAGCGTCCGCTGTCCGAGCTGGCGCGCGAGGAACTCGCCCACTTCGAGCTGGTCCTCTCGCACCTCGAGCGCCGCGGTGTGCCCTTTCGGCGCCAGCGTCCGAGCCCCTACGCAGGGCGTCTGATGGAGGCCGTGCGCGCGAACGAGCCCCAGCGTCTCCTCGACACGCTTCTGTGTATGTCCCTGATCGAGGCGCGCAGCTGTGAGCGTATGAAGCTCCTCAGCGAGGCGCTCCTCGACCCCGACCTCGTGGCGCTGTATCGGGGGCTGCTCGCCTCCGAGGCCCGCCATCACACCACCTACGTCGATCTGGCGCGCGCCTTCTACGCCGAGGCCGAGGTGCGCGCCCGACTGGCCGAGCTGGCCGCCCATGAAGCGGCCGTCCTCGACCACCCCTGGCCCGCGCCCCTCGCGCGCATGCACACTTGAGCCGACCCGGAAGAGAGTCATCCGAATGGACGCCGAGACCAAGAACCCGCCGAACGACACCGACATCCCCGACGTGCTGCCGGTGCTGCCGTTGCTCTCGACGGTCATCTACCCCCAGGGGGTCGCGACCGTCCAGGTCGGCTTCGAGGAGAACATCGCGCTGCTCAAGAGCAATCCGGAGGCCGACGCGCTGATCGCGCTCGCCTTCTGCGATGCCCAGACGACCGGCGAGATCCGCAAGGAGTCGCTTTCACGGGTCGCGGTGGTCAGCCGAATCCTCGACCGTCTGAAGCTGCCCGGCGGGAGCTACCAGGTCACTTTTCAGGGCCTCCGTCGCGTGGAGATCCTCGAATTCGTTCAGGAAAAGCCTTACTACCGCGCTCGCATCGGCGGCCTCTTCGAGCACGTGAGCGACCCGTTCAAGGTCAACGTGCTGGTGCAGAAGGCGATCAACCTCTTCGAGCGCCTGGTCGGCTACAGCCCCAGCTACCCGAAAGAGCTGATCCACATTCTGAAGATGAACGTCGACAGCCCGGGTCGCTTCGCGGACCTGCTCTGCTCCTCGTTGAACTTCGAGTACGCGGAGAAACAGCGGGTCCTGCAGGCGGTCGGCATCGAGCCGCGCCTTCAGCGTGTGATCGAACTCCTCCGCGGCGAGCTCGACCGAGTGAAGGTCGCGCAGGAGGTCGAGAAGCGCGCCAAAGGCGACATCGAGGAGTCTCGACGCGAGTACTTCCTGCGCCAGCAGATGAAGACGATCCAGCGCGAGCTCGGTGAAGAGGAGCTCAATCAGAAAGAGGCGGACGAGTACGCCACGAAGCTCGCGTCCCTCGGGCTGAGCGAAGAGGTCGGGCGGGAAGCGGAGCGTGAGATCGAGCGCCTGCGCCACATTCAACCGAGCTCGAGCGAGTACCAGGTCATCAAGACCTACCTCGACCGGTTCTTCGCGTTGCCGTGGGGTGTCGAGACCGAAGAGCGCATCGACCTCGGCCATGTGCGCAACGGGCTCGACGAGGGGCACTTCGGGCTCGAGTCCGTGAAGGAGCGCATCCTCGAGTTCCTCGCGGTCCGCAAGCTCAACCCCGGTCACAAGGGCCCGATCCTCTGCTTCGCCGGACCGCCGGGCGTCGGCAAGACGAGCCTCGGGCGCTCCATCGCCGAGGCGATCGGACGCCGATTCTTCCGCATCAGCGTCGGCGGCGTCCGGGACGAGGCCGAAATCCGCGGGCACCGCAGAACCTACGTGGGCGCGCTCCCCGGCAAGATCCTCAACGGCCTGACGCGCGCGGGCTGCATGAACCCGCTGCTCATGTTGGACGAGATCGACAAGATCGGGAGTGACCACCGCGGCGATCCGGCGGCGGCGCTGCTCGAGGTGCTCGACCCCGAGCAAAACAACACCTTCACGGACCACTACTTCAACGTGCCCTTCGACCTGTCGAAGGTGCTCTTCGTGGTCACGGCGAACTACCTCCACGACATCCCGCGCCCACTGCTCGACCGCCTCGAGGTCATCTCCATCGAGGGCTACACCGAGAACGAGAAGCTGCAGATCAGCAAGCGCCACCTCGTGCCGCGGGTCACGGTCGAGCACGGTCTCACCCGACTTCCGCCCGTCTTTCCCGACGCGACCCAGCTCGAGATCATCCGCTTCTACACCCGCGAAGCCGGCGTGCGGAATCTTCAGCGGTGCGTCGAGAAGGTGTGTCGGAAGATCGCGCGGGAGCAGGTCGAGGCCTCCGAGGGCGCCGAGGCGCGCACCGTTTCCGTCGAGGACGTCGACCGCTACCTGGGCGGGCACAAGTTCCTCCACGACGAAGGCGTCGACCGCGACGAGGTCGGCGTCGCCAATGGCCTCGCGTGGACCTCGACGGGCGGAGAGATCCTCGTCATCGAGGCCCTGCGCATGAAGGGCAAAGGCAAGCTCATCGTCACCGGCAAGCTCGGGGACGTGATGAAGGAGTCCGTTCAGGCCGCGAGCTCGTTCGTGCGCTCTCGCGCCGCCCAGCTCGGCCTCGACAGCGTGCAGCTCGACGAGGTCGACATCCACATCCACTTCCCGGCCGGTGCCGTGCCCAAGGATGGCCCTTCCGCGGGCGTCACCGTCACCCTCGCGCTCGCGAGCCTGCTGTCGGGCCTCGCCATCCGACGTGACTTCGCCATGACCGGCGAGGTGACCCTACGGGGCAAGGTGCTCCCCGTCGGCGGCATCAAGGACAAGCTCCTCGCCGCTTATCGCGCCGGCATCGCGCACGTCGTCCTCCCGCGGGGCAACGAGAAGGACCTGGTCGACGTGCCGGAAGAGGTGCGCAACGCCACCACGTTCCATCTCGTCGAGCACGTGGACGAGATCTTCGAGCGGGCGCTCATCGGTTTCGGACGACCCGGCTCCGCGCCCTTCAACGACGCCGCGGGGCAGGGGAGCCCGAGCGCGCCCCGCCTGGAGCAGGTCCGCCCCGATTGAGCTATCGCGCGGGAACGAATCGGCTCCGCGCGATCTCCAGGACGTAGAGCTGCCGAAGCGCGTCCGGCCCGGAGAAATCGAGCCCGGAGGTGAAGGCCGCCACCCTGCTCGCCGCAAGCCTCGCGTGCGGGTTTGTGCCCGACGCCCCCGCCGCGCGGAGCGCGAGCACGCTCTCCCAGACCAGCGCGTCGAACGCCGACGGTATCAGCCCTTGCGGTCGCAGGCGCGTCGAAAGGGCACTCCCGCCCGGTGTCTCCACCGCGAAGGGCACGGGCACCAGCGCGCCCTCGAAGTATCGACCGGACTGACCGACGAACCCGGCGTCGTACCACTCGGTCGGCCCGACGAGCCGCACCGCGCGATGGCCGGGCGGCAGCGGCGATGCCCCGCTCGACCACAACCCGAGCCGAGCCAGGTGCGCCAGGAGCTGGGCGGCGTCCAGGGGCGCTTCCAGGACCGCGAGCGCCTCCACGTCGGTCGACGCCGCCGAGACCCGCGCGGCCACGGCCGACCAATCGACCTTCTCCGTCGTGTGGGTCGACTCGAACGCCACGTGACCGCCGCCCGCCTGGAATGCCCCCGCGAAGAGCCTCGCCGCGGCGGCCGAACCGGGGGCCTCGGACCGCACGACCCCCACGCGTCGGACGCCACGCGCCAGCAGGGCGCCGGCTTGGGTGCGCGCCACGAGCGTCGCGCCGTGCAGCGCGCGCCACACTCGCCCTGGGGCCGCCATCGCCTCATCCGGCGAGCCGACGACCACGAGCGGGGGGGCCTCGCCTCGACACGCATCGACCAGGCGACGAACGCGCTCGCGGTCGCTCGTCACGGCCACGAGCCCCACCGGCGCCGCGGCCATGACGCTCGCCCACAGCGCATCGAAGTCCTCCGCCTCGGCGTCGAGGACGACCAACTCCACGGGGCCTTGGACCTCGCTCGCCGCCAGCGCGCGCAGGGTGCGCTCCAGGTTCTGTCCGAAGCGCTTCGCGCGGCCCGACAGGGGCAGCAGGACACCGACGCGCAGGGGCACGGCCGAAGTTTCGCCGGACCCTACGGACGCCGGGGCAGGCGCGTCCTCGTCGAGCGGCGGGCCGACCTCCGGTGCGGCGTTCGTACGGACCTCCGCATCCGGTTCGGTCGTCGACTCGGAAGTCGGTTCGGCAGCGGAGACCGGCATGCCGCCGGGGGCGGGCACGGGCGTCTCTGTCGCCGACGGCGGCTCTCGGCCGAGGTCCCGAGAGGGGGCGCCCGCACACGAGGCGACGAACGCCAGCGCCAGCGCAAGGGCGTAGAGGAACGGTCGTTTCATGGCGTGTCTTTGCCGTATGTGACCGTCTCGCGGCAAGCGCCGGCGCGACCTTGACCCTCCGGACGGCCTGCTGTACAGACGACAACGATGACCATCTGCCCGCACTGCGGCTGGGAGAATCCGGGCGAAGCCGCGTTCTGCACCAACTGCGGTCGCGGTTTGGGGCGGGCTCGCAACGCTCGGCTGCACGGCCTCGAAGAATCCGGTGGAGACCGCCCGGTCGACGCCGGCCGTCGTTTTCGTGCGCTCGACTCCGTGGGACGCACCGCGCGAGACCACGAGATGCCCCTGGTCGATGGGGGCGCCCCCGGGCCAGAGCCGCTGGACGCGCACCCCTCTCCGGTGGCGTCCGTGCTGGACGATCCGCGTGCGACCGATCCCGACGAAGAATCTGTGGAGACACCCCGTCTTCGGCCACCGCCCGGGACCCAAACGGTCCGGGACTCGATGCCCACCCTCGTCGACTTCCGGATGCCCATCCCGGGCATGGCCGCGCAGTCCATCCTGCCGGCGTCGTCGAGCACGGTCGACTTTCCGCCCGCGCCCGATCCGATGGAGGTGGAGCCGTCCGAAAGCGAGGCGACGCTCGACCTCCGCAGCCGCGGGAGCGAGTCTCGGCCCGCCGCCGTGCCCTTGCTCGTCGGCCTGCTGCCGAAGCGGCGGCCGACCCGCAGCGGACCGATCGAACCCCTCATCCCGGCGACGCCCGACCCGACCCAGCGCCCGCCCGGTGAAACGCCGGGCGCTCCGCCGGTGCGCATTGCCCGAATCATCGAGCCGATCACGGATCCTTCCGCTTCGGACGAGATCGCGGGCGTGCCCGACGCCCTCAGCGCCGAGCCCTCCGGCGACGAACCCGTGAGCATTCCGGGCCTCCTCCTCGAGGACTCCATCGCCCCGGCCGAAGAGGACGCCCCCGTCGAGCAGGACGCGCCGCCGCTCCCGGACGTTGCCGCGATCCCGGAAGTCGACCTCGACGGCGACCGCGACGACGACGTCGAGGACTTCGAGGACCTTTCCGCCTCCGACCTGGATGCCGTCGAGACGCCGATGCTCGACCTCGACCCGCCCGATGTCCCGTTGATGGACGCCCATCTCGTCGAGAGCGGTGAGCAGGCCCGGCTCGACGTCGAGCCTCAAAGGCCCCCCGCGCGCGTCCCGAGCGTCGTCGACGCCCGCTTCATCCTCCGGCCCATGTCCGAGAACGTCGCCGAGCAGAACGTGCTCATGGTTGGGCTCCAGCCGCTGGTGCTCGGCCGCGTGGACGCCGACGTGTGCATCGCGGCGGACCTGGCGCTCTCACCGCAGCACGCGCGCCTGACCGTGGAGGACGACGCGCTCTGGGTTCAGGACCTCGACTCCGTGAACGGCACGTGGCTGCGGGTCCGCGGGCAGGCGATGCTGGGCTCGGGGGCGGGCATCCGGGTGGGGCATCAGGTGCTCAGGCTCGACCACCGGCCCGCCGTTCGGTCCGTCCCCGAAGGAGCCGGCACACGCCGACTCGGCGCCTCTCGCCCGAAGAACGGATGGCGCCTCTCGCAGCTGGCCGACGATGGCTTGGAGCGTGCTTTCTGGTCGATCGCCGACGAGGGCGCGCGGATCGGCCGGCACGTCGCGGACGTCGTCTTTCCCGAGGACACCTTCATGAGCGGCACCCACGCGTTGCTGCTCCCGCGCCCCGATGGCGTCCAGCTGCGTGACCTCGGCAGCCGGAACGGCACCTGGGTTCGACTCGAGGGTCGTCATCGCCTCGAGCCTGGAGACGCCGTCCTGCTCGGCGAGACGGTCTGGCGAGTCGGCGTGCCGGTCTGACCCGGGAGCGACTCAGCGAAAGAGCTGAGCCTCTACGGCCAACGGGTCGACGAGCGACGCGCGGGCGCTGAACCAGGCGGCCTGCTGCAGGGTCTTGCCACTGAACTGCGGGGGAGACTCCGCTCCGTCCGGGGGCAGCCACGACCTCAACGGGAGTCGCTCGAGTCGAACGTCCCCGAGGCCCGCGCGGACCATGCCCAGAACCTCGGCCGAGCGACGGCTCAAGTCGATGATCCGTCCACGCACGTAGGGTCCCCGGTCGTCGATGGTCACATCGACGCTCCGACCCGTGCGCTCATGAACGACCCGCACACGCGTTCCGAAGGGCAAGGTGCGGTGCGCCGCGGTGAGGGCGAACATGTTGAACGGTCGACCGCTCGCCGTGCGTCGTCCGTGGTGTGCGCGGCCGTACCACGACGCCTTCCCGCGCATCGCGTGAGCGCCCTCGGGGCGTCGCGCGCGCTCACTCGCGGCGTGGGCGTCCTCGTGCGTCGCGAACGCGAGCACGAGAGCGAGCCAACGGACCATGTGGGCGCGCAGCATGGCGAAGCGAGATACCAGATGGGCCCCCATCGGGCAAAAACGCGCCACGGTCGGCGTTGCGCGGGAAGGGCCGTTGCGGCACATTCGACCCCGATGCGTGTGGAGAGCAACGTCGTTTTCGGTGCGTTCTGGCCGCACGAGGTCCATCGATGAGCCGGGTGCCGATCGGGCGTCTGCTCGTCGAGGCGGGCACACTCGCGGAGGACCAGCTCGAACGGGTGATGGCCGTCCAAAAGCGGGACGGCGGCCGCTTCTGCTCGGTCGTTCTGGCCCTGGGCCTCGCGGACGAGCGCACGCTCGTGCGCACGTTGAGCCGCCAGTTGGGTGTGCCTGCGCTGGTCGTGAGCGAGGTCCACCCCGAGCCGCAGGCGTGTGCCTTGTTGCCTCGCGAGGCCGCGGACCGGCACTGCGTCCTGCCCGCGCGGGTCTTCAACCGTACGCTCACGTTGCTCATGCGTGATCCGACCGACGCTCAGGCGATCTCGGACCTGCAGTTCCTCACGGGTAAGGTCGTGCGACCGCTCGTCGCCCTCGAGGGCCCGTTGCGCGCCGCGACGCGTCTGCACTACGGCCGTCTCGCGGAGGCTTCGCCTGCGCCCGCGGCCGCCGACGCGGGCGCCCGGTGGGTGCCCGAGGTGCCCGAGGCCCCCGCCGCGCCCCATCACATGGTCTCCGACGATGACTTCATCGCCGCCGAGGCGGCGGGCTTCGACCCGGGGGTAGGGGACGTGCGCCCGCGGATTCTGGCCGTCGACGACGACCCCAGCATCCTGCGCCTCTACGAGGGCATCTTCCCGGCGTCGGACTACAGGGTCTTCACGTGCACCGACGGTGTCGCCGCGGTCGACCTGGTTCGACGCCTGCGCCCGCACATCGTCCTGCTCGATGGCCGACTGCCGGGCATGCACGGCTTCGAGGTGTGTCGTCGGATCAAGCAGGACCCCGATCTCGCCCCGACGGCGGTCATCTTGCTCAGCGGGGCCTATCGCGGCTGGCAGATGCGGGCTGACTTGATGCGCCACTGCGGCGCGGACGACGTCATCGAGAAGCCCTTCGGTGTGGACCACGTCGCCCAGCGTGTCACCGAGCTCCTGCGGACGGCCACCCCGGATCGAAGTACCGGTACGGCCCGCGTCATGGCCGCGGACGCGCTGAAACACCTCAACGCCGGCCTCCTGATGCTCCAGAAGGGTGAGCTCGACGCCGCGGCGAGCGAGTTCCGTCGCAGCGTCGCCCAGCAGCCCTTCGCCGCTCGTCCGCACTTCTATCTGGGCAAGATCCACGAACGCAAAGAGGAGCGTTACGACGCGATGTTCGAGTACGAGCAGGCGCTCGCCCTCGACTCGACGTTCTTCCCCGCGGTCAAGGACCTGGCGTTGCTCTACCAGAACGCGGGGTTCGTGCAGAAGGCCGTCGAAATGTGGCAACAGGCGCTCGCGATTTGCCCCGAGCCGTCCATGCGCCAGACCATCAAAGACCACATCCTGCGATTGATCTGAGGTCATGCGACCGATTCTGCACCTCGTCGGCGCGCGCCCCCAGTTCGTGAAGGTGGCGGCGGTTCTGCGCGCCGCCCAGACCTCCGCGCGCCACCGCCTCGTGCATACCGGACAGCATTTCGACGCCGCCATGAGCGACGTCTTTTTCGCAGAGCTCGGCATCCGCGCGCCCGACTGGCACCTCGGTGTGGGCGGTGGCTCTCACGCGGCGCAGACCGCCCGCATGCTCGCCGCCCTCGAACAGGTCCTCGACGAGGTCGCCGCGGCGGAGGGCCCGGGCGTGCTCGTCGTCTACGGCGACACGAACACCACGCTCGCGGGTGCCCTCGCGGCCGCCAAGTCGCCGTGGGGCACGGTCCACGTCGAAGCTGGCCTTCGCTCCCACGATCGCACGATGCCCGAGGAGGTGAACCGCGTCGTCGCCGACCACCTCTGCTCCTTGCGCCTGTGTCCGACCGCCGCGTCCGTCGACCAGCTCGCCCGCGAAGGGATCGTCTCGGGTGTCGAGCGAACGGGGGACGTCATGCTCACGATCGCCCACGGCGAGCGTGCGCGGGCCGCCGCCACGACCGTCGGTCGATGGGTGACGCGTGACCCGACTTTGGGCGGCCCCCCGCCTCCCTTCGACCGGCTCCCGGATTCACGCGGACCCTACGCGCTCGCCACAATCCACCGCGCCGCGACCACCGACGAGCCCGACACCCTGCGTCGCGTCGTCGCCGCGCTCGGCACACTGGCGTGGCCCGTGCTGTGGCCCATCCACCCGCGGACCCGCAAGGCGCTCGAGGCCGCGCACATCCCGCTGCCGGCCACGCTGCACACGATCGAGCCCGTGGGCTATCTGGAGTTCGCCGCCCTGCTGGCCGGCGCGGCGCACGTCGTGACCGACTCCGGCGGGGTCCAGAAGGAGGCCTTCTTCGCCGCGCGTCCGTGCACCACATTGCGCGACACGACCGAGTGGCCTGAGACGCTCGTCGGAGACTGGAACGTGCTCGTCGCGTCGGACCCCGAGGCCCTGCGTGCGGCGTGCTCGCGCCGGGCGCCTTCGGCGCCGCCGGACACCTCGGCATTCGGCACAATCGATGCCGCCGCTCGTGTCGCCGCGAGCATTGAGGCCTTCGCCGCCTTGTGATATGGGCCCGTCCCGCTCGCTTGCCGAAAGGGCCGCCCGATGCGACAGACCCGACTCCACGCGCCCACCCTGAAGGACGACCCCCGTGACGCGGAGGTCGTAAGCCACCGTCTCCTGGTGCGCGGCGGCTACATTCGCAAACTGGCGGCGGGCATTTACGACTTCTTGCCGCTCGCGACCCGCACGATTCACAAGATCTCGAGCATCATCCGCGAAGAGATGACCCGCGCCGACGCGCAAGAGGTCTTCCTGCCCGCGGTGCAACCGGCCGAGATCTGGATCGAGTCCGGTCGGTGGGCCAAGTACGGCGCGGAGCTGTTGCGCTTCAAGGACCGCAAGGGGGGCGAGTTCTGCCTCGGCCCCACCCACGAGGAGGTCATCGTCGACCTCGTTCGTCGCGACGTGCGGTCGTGGCGTGCGCTGCCTCTGAACCTGTTTCAGATTCAGACCAAGTTCCGGGACGAGGTGCGTCCGCGCGCGGGCCTGATGCGCGGCCGCGAGTTCGTGATGAAGGACGCATACTCCTTCGACGTCGACGAGGCCGGGGCGCTCGCGAGCTACGAGTCGATGTACGCCGCCTACGAGCGGATTTTCCGCCGCTGCGGGCTCGACTTCCGTGCGGTCGAAGCGGACACCGGCGCCATCGGGGGCAGCCGGAGCCACGAGTTCCAGGTCCTGGCCACGAGCGGCGAGGACAAGATCGTGAGCTGCGGTCAGTGCAACTACGCCGCGAACGTCGAGCAGGCCGAGCTGGTGCCCGCGACTCGGGGGGCGACGACGCCTACGTCCGGGGCGCCGGCGCGGGTCCCGACGCCGGGGCAACGCACCATCGACGAGGTCTCGAAGTTCCTGGGCGTGCCCGCCGAGCGCTTCATCAAGACACTGATCGTTCAGGCAGACGGTGTGCTGCACGCCGTGCTGCTTCGTGGCGACCACGAACTCAACGAAATCAAGCTGAAGAAGCGCCTCGGCGCGTCCGAGGTCACGCTCGCCCACGAAGGGCTCGTTCAGCAGGCGACGGGCGCTCCCGTCGGCTTCGCGGGCCCCGTCGGCGCGCTGAATGTGGCCAGCATCGTCGCTGACCATGCGGTGGCCGGCCTCGTGGACGCCGTCACGGGCGCAAACGAAGCCGATACACACCTGACCGGCGTGGTCGAGGGCAGGGACTTCCAGGTCTCCGGCTGGCACGACCTGCGGATGGCGGTCGAGGGCGATCCCTGCCCACGATGCAGCGGCGCCTTGCGCACCTTCAACGGCATCGAGGTCGGGCACGTCTTCTTCCTGGGCACCCGATACAGCGACGCCATGAAAGCGAGCTATCTGGACGAAGCCGGCCAGGAGAAGTCCATGGTCATGGGCTGCTACGGAATCGGCGTCACGCGCATCATGGCCGCCGCCATCGAGCAGAACCACGACGAGAACGGCATCGTCTGGCCTGCCGGCATCGCGCCCTTCCATGTGCACGTACTGCCGCTGCAGATGAACGTGCCCGAGGTCGTCGCGGCGGCAGAGCAGGTCTACAAGGCGCTGCAGGACGCCGGCCTCGAGGTCCTCCTCGATGACCGCGACGAGCGCGCCGGCAGCAAGTTCAAGGACGCCGACCTGCTCGGCCTCCCTTGGCGCATCGCCGTCGGGGCTCGGGGGGTCAAGGAGGGCACCGTCGAGCTGAAGGCGCGTCGTGGGGGCGAGGTCCGGAACGTCGCGCTCGACGCGGTCGTCGCCGAGGTCCGCGCGGCCCTGGCGTGAGCGACCTTCGAACTGGCCCGGGGCCGCTGGTCTGCCTCGCGCTCGACGTCGCAAGCCGAGACGCCGCCGTCGACTGGGTGGCACGCCTCGCGACCCACGTGGACGTCTTCAAGATCGGGCTGCAGCTCTACTGCGCCGAAGGGCCGAGCATCGTCCGGGACGTGCGTGAGGCGGGCGCACGGCGTGTTTTCCTAGACCTGAAGCTGCACGACATTCCGAACACCGTCGCCGGGGCGGTTCGGGGCCTCCGGGGTCTGGGCATCGACTACCTGACCCTACATGTCGGCGGCGGTGTCGAGATGATGCGTGCGGCGCAGGCCGAGGCGGGCTCGATTTGCCTCCTGGGCGTGACCGTGCTCACGAGCCTCGACGATGGGGCGCTCGCCCTGACCGGCCACACCTCGAGCGCGCGCGCCCTTGTCGCCCGGCGTGCGCGCCTCGCCGTCGACGCCGGACTCGGCGGGCTCGTCTGCTCCCCGCTCGAGGTCGCAGAGGTGCGGGCAAGCGTCGGGGCCGCGCCCACCCTGGTCACCCCCGGCATTCGACTCGACGCCGCGTCGAAAACGGATGACCAGCGCCGCGTCGCCACCCCGGAGGCCGCCCAGCGGGACGGGGCGTCCATGCTCGTCGTCGGTCGGCCGCTCCTGGACGCGCCCGACCCTGTGCACGTTGCCCAGGAAATCGCCCGCCGACTGGGGCGCCTGTGAGCCGGTCGCGGAGCTCCGACACCCCCCCGGAGCACCAACCCCGCTGGCTCGCCGGTCCTCATGCGGTCGGCGCGCTCGTTCAGTTCGCTCCGCGGCGCGTTCAAAAGTTGTGGTTCGCCCGGGACCTGCAGGGCAGCCGACGGGCCGTCGTCGACGCGGCGACCCTGGCCGGCATCGAGACCGAGGCCCTCACGTCCCACGCCTTGGATGAGCTCGCTGGCGACCTCCGTCACCAGGGCCTCCTGGCGCGCGCAACGCCTGCCCCTCTGGTCGAACTGGAGACGCTGCTCCAACCCGGTCGACGGCCCGGCCTGGTCGTCGCGTTCGACCAGGTCACGGATCCTCACAATCTCGGGGCGGTGCTGCGGTCTGCCGAGGCTTTCGGCGCTTCCGGCGCCCTCGTCACCGTGGATCGGTGCGCCCAACCGAATCCCACCGTCGCGCGGATCTCCGCCGGCGCGAGCGAACTCCTGCCCATCGCGCGCGAGGTCAACCTCGCCCGGGCGCTGAACGCGGCGACCGAGGCGGGTTTCCAGGTCGTCGGCGCCGACCTGGACGGCGTCGCCCCCTGGCGACTCGACCTGCGTCTCCCCACGGTGCTCGTCGTCGGCGCGGAGGGCACGGGGCTGCGACCCTCTACACGGGCCTCATGTGCGCACATTGCCACGTTGCCGCTTACCGGTCGAACCGAGAGTCTGAACGCGTCCGCCGCAGCGGCGGCGCTCCTCAGCGAAATCGCTCGGCAGCGGTCCGAAACTCCTTGACCCTCCACCGCCGACCCCCTATAAGGCCGGCACTCTGATTCTCGGAGAAGTCCGGGCAGGAGTGTGCGATTCGACTTGACCTTCGACCACTCGCTGATAAAGTGCGCCTCCGCTTTGCGCTGGCGTAGCTCAATTGGTAGAGCAGCTGATTTGTAATCAGCCGGTTGCGGGTTCAAGTCCCTTCGCCAGCTCC
>JBMOFP010000067.1:0-31305 GCA_049318805.1 Bradymonadia bacterium | reverse complement strand
GCCATGCCGGCACAGGCGCTGGCCATCAAGGCCCAGCTCGGCGTGGTGACCCAGGCTCAAACCCGCGAGCAGCCCCAGGGCGACGAGGCCCCGTGCGTCCCCGTCGCGGGCCCGCAGGGTCGCCGCGAGCGCCCCCACACACACGATGGGCAGGTCGGCGTAGACCTCGATGGTCGTGGCGTGCAGGCCGAAGACCGGCGAGGCGAGCAGCGCCAGCGGCACGAGGACCGCGGCCCAGAGTGAGCGTCCCACCCGCAGGCAGAGCCACACCCCGAGCGCGCCGGAGAGCGCTGCGGCGACCACGGACGCGAAGCCGAGCCGGGCGGCGAGGTCCCCCATCGGGAGGAGCGAGAGCAGATGTCGGGTCGTGACGAAGGTCGGGAGGCCCGGTGGGTGGGCGATGCCCAGCTCGACCGCGGCGGCCCCGAGCTCACCCGCGTCGAGGCGGGTCAGGCCGAGCGGAAAGACGAGCACCCACGCCCACCCCAGCACCGCGAAGACCAGCGGCGGGAGGTATCGGGTCACGGGCCTTCGGGGGCTTCGGCCGACCCGAGCACGAAGTCCGCGCGTGCCACGACCTGCCCATTGACGAGGAGCACCGCCGCGTGGGCGCCCGGGTAGTACACCCGCGTCGTGATCGGCTTGAAGGCGTAGGTTCGGCGCAGCACGACGGCCTCACCGGCGTCGACTTGCAGGGTCGTCCACTTCATGACCTTGCGGCGCGCCGCCCCGCGAGCGCTCGCCAGCACCAGCGCCCAGTCCACCACCCACGAAGCCGCGCCCCGGGCCTCGAGTCTCGCCTCCAGGGTCACCGTGCCGGACCACGGCACCCGGACCGGGGCCGCGGACAGCGAGGCGCGCTGCGGACCCTCGCCCCCGTGGCCGAGGAGCGCGAGGGCCCCGCCGTCGCCGGCCTTCACGCGTGTCCGGAGTGCGTGTTTCACCACCCACGCGCGATTTGCCCGGGCGCTCGCATCGCCCTCGGCCGCCAACCACACGCGCGCCGTGGCCAGCGCGCAGTCCACGTCGTCGCGGCTCACGTCGTTGAGGTGGTTCGCCACGGACTTGCGCACATAGAGCGAAGGGTCCGAGGCCAGGGGGGTGAGCAGAGGCAAGACCCGGCCCGGCAACTCGCTCAGGAATGGCACCCGGGTCGCCCAGGGCAGACGTGTTCGTGTGCCCTCGGAGAAGAGGCGACGGACGTGCTCGTTCGGGTCCGTGGCCCAGGGCGCCATTTCGTCCAGGGCGAGCTGACCCCAGCGCGCGAGGAACGGACGGACGGCGAACTCCGCGGAGAACAGCGGGGTGAGGCGCCTTAGGGTCTCCAGGCCGAGCGCGCGCTCTTCGAGCCCGAGTCGCGGGACCAGGTCGAAGAGCGGCCACGCCGCGAACCCACGGAGCGCGGGCGGGGCGGGACTCGGCGGGTCGAGCTGCGCTCGGGCGACCTCGGAGAGCAGCGCGGCGACGCTCGTGAAGTCGCGGCCCTGCGCGGTGAGCGTGTCCTCGAGCGCGGTGGCCACATGGGCCACTCGGGCCTTGAGCGCCAGGGGCTCCAGACCGGTGGTCGCCGCGGCTTGGAAGCGCGCCGACGCGAAGCCCTCATCCACCCGCGAGATCGCCTCGGCGAGCGTGGCCACGGCCTGGGGTCCGAGGCTGTGTTTCAGGTCGGCGCTCATCCGCTCCCTCATACCTCGCGGGACCCCGCGTTGACAGCCCCCCATGCTTGTGTTAAACCCCCGCGGCTTTTTTGCCCGGACCGATCCGCGGGGTGGGGCTGGTGGGGCGTCGTCTAATGGCAGGACGCAGGACTTTGAATCCTTGCAGTGTAGGTTCGAATCCTACCGCCCCAGTTTGACTCGGAGGATGAGCATGCGCCCTTACAAGATCTTCGCGGGCAACTCGAACCCCGAGCTGGCGCGAGAGATCTGCGCATACATCGGCACCGAGCTCGGGGATGCGAAGGTCGGCGCCTTCTCCGATGGCGAGATTCGCGTCGAGATCAACGAGTCCGTGCGAGGCGCGGACGTCTACGTCATCCAGAGCACATGCGCGCCGGTCAACCACAACCTGATGGAGCTCCTCATCATGCTGGACGCGCTGAAGCGCGCGTCCGCGGGGAGCATCTCGGCGGTGGTGCCGTACTTCGGCTACGCCCGGCAGGACCGCAAGGCCGCCCCCCGCGCGCCCATCTCCGCGCGCCTCGTCACCGACCTCATCACGACCGCCGGCGCGAACCGCATCATCACGATGGAGCTGCACGCCGGTCAGATCCAGGGCTTCTTCAACGGCCCCGTCGACCACCTGTACAGCTCGCCGGTGCTGCTCGAGCACCTCGCGTCGTTGAACCTGCGCAGCCCGGTCGTCGTCAGCCCCGACGCGGGGGGCGTCGAGCGCGCGCGGGCCTACGCCAAGCGGCTCAACGGCTCACTCGCGATCATCGACAAGCGTCGCGCGGCGCCGAACGTGGCCGAGGTGATGAACATCATCGGCGAGGTCCAGGGCTGCGACGCCATCATCGTGGACGACATGGTCGACACCGCCGGCACCCTTTGCCAGGCCGCGCGGGCGCTGGCCGACCACGGGACACGGCGGGTCTTCGCCGCCGCGACCCACGCCGTGCTCTCGGGCCCCGCCATCACACGGCTCAATGAAAGCAACATCGAGCAGCTCATCTGTGCCAATACCATTCCGCTGACACCCGCCGGTCGCGCGTGCCCGAGGCTCAAGATCCTCTCGGCAGCGAATCTCTTCGGCGAGGCGATCAAGCGCATTCACGACCTCGACTCCGTGAGCAGCCTGTTCAACTGAACGTTGAACGTAGAGGGCGGCGCGGGGTCAAACAGGAGACAGGAAACCGACCATGACCGATGTGACGATTCAGGCGAAGAAGCGCGAAGGGCAGGGCAAAGGCCCGGCTCGTCGCGCACGCGCGGCCGGCCTCGTGCCCGCCGTCCTCTACGGGCACAACGTGAAGGAGCCCATCAACCTCCAGCTCGACCCGAAAGAGGTCTCGCGCGCGCTGAAGACCCCCTGGGGCCACAACGCGATCGTGAACCTCGAGGTCGAGGGCGTCGGCACCCACCGCGTCATGGCGCGTGAGATCCAGCGCCACCCGGTGTCCCGTCACATCCGTCACGTGGACTTCGTCGCGCCGAACCCCGAGCGCGAGATCATCACGCTCGTGCCGCTCAACGTCTTCGGCAAGTCCATCGGCGTGACCACCGGCGGCAAGCTCCGCCAGCCGTACCGTGAGATTCGCGTGCGGGCCAAGCCGCATCTGCTGCCCTCCGAGATCCCGGTGGACATCACGAACCTCAACACCGGCGAGACCATCTTCGCCAGCAAGCTCGAGCTCCCGGCCGGCGTGAAGGTCGTCTACGACAACGACTACGTCATCGCGAAGGTCTACGCGCCCCGCGGCGGCAAGAAGGACGGCGAGGAGTAATCCCGCCGCCAGGTCCGGCCCATGGGCGACCGTTGGCTCGTTGTCGGGCTGGGCAATCCGGGACCGCGCTACGCGGGGAACCGGCACAACGTCGGCTGGCACGTCGTCGATCGACTCGCCGACCTCTCGGGCATCGCGCTCTCCCGCGCGAAGTTCAAGGGTCGGTACGGGAACGGGGACTACGCGGGCCAGTCGCTCGTGCTGCTCGAGCCCGACACGTTCATGAACTTGAGCGGGCAGTCGGTCTCACCGGCGCGCTCGTTCTTCGAGGTCGAGCCCGCGCGCATCCTGGTCGTGCATGACGAGCTCGACCTGCCCTTCGGCACCCTGCGGCTGAAGGTCGGGGGAGGCCACGGCGGGCACAACGGGCTGCGGTCCATCATGGCGGAGCTCGGCACCGGAGATTTCGTGCGCCTGCGTGTGGGGATCGGCCGGCCGCCGAAGGGCGACGCCGCGGGCTTCGTGCTCCAGGACTTCGGGCCCGAAGAGCGACCGTGGCTGTCGGACCTCAACGATCGCGCCGCGGCCGCGATCCGGCGTGCGCTGGAGGAAGGCCCGGCCAAAGCGATGAACGTGGTGAACGCCGAAGCGGTCTTGCCAAAGGCGGGACGCTCGGCGTAGTCTCCGCGCCCCTCGGAACGCATGGGGCGTTCCACCTCCCTGCTCGCGGCGATTCGACCGCGGGCTGAACCCAACCCACGGGGAGTACTGATGTCCGAGAAGTTGAGGCGCTACGAGCTGGTTTACATCCTCCAGCCCGAGGCCACCGAAGAGGAGCGCGCCAAGATCGACGAGCGCGTTCAGACAGCGATCGAGAAGGGCCAGGCCCACATCCTCAAGCGCGAGGATTGGGGCAAGCGCAAGCTCGCCTATGAGGTCCGGAAGCACAGCAAGGGGTACTACGTGTACCTCGTGTTCGCTGCCCACGCCGCGCTGCCGGCCGAGATCGAGCGCCAGCTCCGTCTCTCGGACACGGTCATGCGGTTCATGACCATCTGTCTCGACCGCGACATCTCGCTCGAGGCCGCCAAGGCCGAGATCGCCGCCGAGGAAGAGGCGCGCGCCGCCGCACGGCAGCGCAGCCACACGGTCGTGAAGGACGACGACGACGACGACGCGCCGGTCGGCGACGACTTCGTGGAGGAAGACGACAATGCGTGAGAATCGCGAAGGCGGCGGCGAAGGCCGCGGTGAGGGTCGTGGCGAGGGCCGTGGCGAAGGTCGTGGCGGTGGCGGCGGTGGTCGAGGCGGTCCCCGGCGTTCTCGCCGGAAGGTCGATCGATTCCTGGCCGACAAGACCATGGTCATCGACTACAAGGACCCCTCCACGCTGAAGTACTTCATCACCGAGCGGGGCAAGATCGTGCCTCGCCGCGTGTCGGGCCTCGTCGCCCGCAACCAGCGCAAAGTCACGCGCGCCATCAAGCGCGCCCGAATGCTCGCGCTCATGCCCTTCACCACGGTGAAGGCGAACTGAACGGAGAGGCAGCATGAACGTGCAAGTGATTCTCCGTGAAGACGTGCAGCACGTCGGTCACATGGGCGACCTCGTCTCGGTGAAGCCGGGCTTCGCGCGCAACTTCCTGCTCCCCCGCGGCCTCGCCGTGGTGGCCAGCGAGAAGCAGCAGAACCGGGTCGCGCACGAGAAGCGCGTCCTCGAGTCGCGCATCGCCAAGCTCCGCGGCGCCGCCGAGGACCAGCGCAAGAAGCTCGACGCGGTCGAGCTCACCATCGAGAAGCAGGCCGGAGAGAACGAGAAGCTCTTCGGCTCCGTGACCTCGATGGAGATCGAGGCCCTCCTCAAGGAGAAGGGCTTCGACGTGACGAAGAAGCAGCTCCACATCGCCGAAGTCATCAAGGCCCTCGGGACCTATGAAATCGCGGTGAAGCTGCACAAGGACGTGACGGCGACGATCAAGCTTCACGTCAAGCCGCGTCGCGCCTGAGAGGGCGCCTCGCCCACGCGGGCAACCCATGGCGCAGACGGCCCGACACCTCGAAGCGCAGCAGGCGGAGCTCGCCGTCCTCGGCGGGATTCTGCTCGACGAGAGCGCCCTTGACCGGGTGACCTCGCTGCTGCGGCCGGAAGACTTCGCGCAGCCACGCCACCGCACCATCTACGAGTGCATGTCCAGGCTCGCGACCGGGCGGCGCGCAGTCGACCTCATCACACTGGTCCAGGCGCTGGAGCAGGCGGGTGAGCTCGAGGCGTGCGGGGGCATGGGGTACCTGGCCCAGCTCTCGACGGCGGTCGTCACGGCCGTCAATCTCGAGCATCACGCCCTGATCGTGCACGACGCCGGTGAGGTGCGCCGCCTGATCGGCGCGTGCGCCGGCATCATCGAGAAGGCCAACGGTGGGGACTACGAGGACACGCGGCGCCTCATCGACGAGGCGCAGCAGCTCATCTACCTCATCGGGCAGTCCGACACGAACCGCGGCTTCACCCCGCTGAAGGTCGCGCTCCGCGACGCCTTCGACAAGGTGAAGGAGGCGTACCGGACCAAGCAGTCCATCACCGGCATCTCCACCGGGTTCATCGACCTGGACCGGGAGACCGCGGGGCTCCAGCCCGGGGACCTGATCATTCTCGGGGCCCGCCCCTCCATGGGGAAGACCTCGTTCGCGCTCAACCTCGCGAGCAATGCGGCGCAGCGCTCGGGCAAGGCGGTCGCCATCTTCTCGTTGGAGATGCCCACGACGCAGATCGTCGGGCGCCTGCTCTCGAGCGAAGCGCGCGTTCAGTTCGGCGCCATGCGGACCGGCAACATCGACAACAAGGACATCTCGCAGCTCAGCGAGGCGGTCAAACGCATGTCCCAGTGGCGCGTCCACGTGGACGACACCTCGGGCCTCTCCGTGATGGACGCCCGGGCCAAGTGCCGCCGACTCGCCGCGGACCGCGAGGTCGGCGAGCTCGGGCTGATCGTGATCGACTATCTGCAGCTCATGAAGGGTGGACCCAACACCTCGAGCCGCGAACAGGAGATCAGCGAGATCAGCCGGAACCTGAAGGGCCTCGCGAAGGAGCTCTCGGTGCCCGTGGTGGCGCTCTCCCAGCTCAGTCGTCAGCTCGAGAGCCGGCCCAACAAACGGCCGATCATGAGCGACCTGCGCGAGTCCGGCGCCATCGAGCAGGACGCCGACGTGATCATGTTCATCTACCGGGACGTGGTCTACAACAAGGAGACCGAGGACGCGAACGTCGCCGAGATCATCATCGCGAAGCAGCGCAACGGCCCCATCGGGACGACCAAGCTCCGCTTCTTCAATGAATTCACGCGGTTCGAGAATATGTCGGAGGCTGAATGAAGCCCCCCCTGATCCGCGCCTTGGTCGTCGAGGACGACCGGTTCAACGTGAAGCTGCTCGGGGAGATCGCCCGGGCGTCCGGCTGGCAGGTGGAGTTCGCCACAGACGGCGTCGAGGCCCTCGCCGCGATCGATCGCCAGGCCCCGGACCTCGTTCTTCTGGACCTGATGATCCCGCGGCTCGATGGCTTCGGGGTGCTCGAGCGCATCCGCAGCAACCCGGGCACCGCGGAGATCGCCGTCGTCGTCGTCAGCGCGATCCAGGACCCCGAAGCGCGGGCGCGGGCGGTGGAGCTCGGCGCGGACGACTTCGCGCCGAAGCCGTTTCGGATGCTCGACCTGCAGATGCGCGCCCGCGCGGCGCTCGACATGCGGGCCTTCCGGCGACGCATGGTCGGGGACATCACGCCGCCCCAGGGCCGCCCTCGGCCGCGCGCACTCCTCGAAGAGGGCGCCCAGGTCGACGCCGCGCTGCACAGCGCGCGGGCCCGGGGCCTCGTCGCGCAGGTCGTGACCATGGAGCTGAGCGAGGCCCCCGACGAAGCCTCCGCCCCCTACGTGGACGCGCTGCTCACGGCGGTCCGAGACGACGCCCTGGGGGTCTTCTTTCGCGGAGACCACCGCCTGTCTTTCGTATGGTCCCTCGACGCCCTCGCCACACGCCGCCGGGTCGCCAGCCTGCACGCCGAGATGGCCGCCGCGCGGGCCGCCGCCGGTCGGAAGACCCCGAGGCTCTGGTGGGGTGTCGGGGCCGACCGAGACATGGCCGACGCGGGCAGCGCCTCGGCCAAGGCACAGGACCTCGAACCCATGGCGACCTGACCGCCTCCGTGGTATGCACCCCGGCCATGGCCGTGGACGTGAACATCCTCGTCGTCGACGACGACCGCGACATCTGCGAGTACATGAAGACGCTGCTGGAGGCGTCTGGGTACAACGTCGCGACCCTCTCGGACCCCACCCTCGCCACGGACCTCGTCAAGAAGAGCGAGTTCCACGTGCTCATCGTCGATCTGATGATGCCGCGCATGGACGGGATCCAGCTCATCCAGAGCATCCGCAAGGTCGACAACGACGTCGCGATCATCGTCTTCACCGGGTATCCGTCTCTGGACACCGCGGTGGAGGCGCTGAAGCTCAACGTCAGCGACTACATCAAGAAGCCCTTCGAGCCCGACGAGCTGCGGCAGAAGATCAGCGACATCCTTCGGAAGAAGGGCGTGAAGCTGAACCCCGAGGAGGAGCTGCACCGCACCATCGGCGCGCAGATCCGGCAGTTCCGCAAGGACCGCGACCTCACCCTCAAGCAGCTTTCGCGCAAGACCGGGCTCTCCGTGAGCCTGCTCAGCCAGATCGAACGGGCCGAGAGCAGCGCGTCCGTCGGCTCGCTCTACAAGATCTCCGCGGCGCTCGGCGTCAAGTTGACCCAGCTCTTCGGTGACTTTTAGCCTTTGCGGGCTTCTATCCCGTTGACGATGCCATATCGGTTGGTGTCTTTTGGTGTGGGATGAAGTGCGCAAGATGCGACCATGAGATCCCGGCCGGAGATCGATTCTGTGGCCGGTGTGGGCTGTCCTTCTCCGAGGATGGCCAGAGTGTCGATCCGCTCGTCGGGTTGACCCTCGCGGGACGCTATTGCATCGAGCGGCGCATCGGCGTGGGCGGCATGGGCACGGTGTACCTCGCGGCCCACACCGGGCTCGGCCAGAAGGTCGCGGTCAAGGTGCTGCACGAGCGCTTCGCGCGGGAGCCGCAGCTCAAGCAGCGCTTCGAGAACGAGGCCCGGACCTACGGCAAGCTGAACCACCCGAACCTGGTCAGCCTGCACGACTTCGGCTCGACGCCGGACGGCACGCTGTTCATGGTCATGGAGTACTGCCCGGGCACGGTGCTGTCGGTGCTGCTCCGTGAGCGCAAGGCGCTGTCCGCACCGCTCGCCGTGGACGTCGCGATGCAGATCGCGCAAGCGCTCACGGCCGCTCACACCAAGGGCTTCGTGCATCGCGACCTGAAGCCCGACAACGTCATGCTCATGGAGTCGCGCCCCGGGAAGTACCACGCGAAGCTGCTGGACTTCGGCATCGCGAAGAACCTCGAGGACGAGGTCCAGCGACTCACGCAGGCGGGCATGGTCTTCGGGACCCCGGAGTACATGAGCCCGGAGCAGGCGCGCGGCGAGGACGTGGACGGGCGAACCGACATCTACGCCCTCGGCACGATTCTCTACGAGCTGTTGCTCGGCAAGCCGCCGTTCACCGGCTCGAATAAGTTCAACGTCATGCACCGGCAGGCGAGCGAGGTGCCCGCGCGCCCGAGCACGGTGGCCGTGTCCGGCTTCGTGCCCGTACCGGAGGCCGTCGAGGCGGTCGTGATGAAGTGCCTCGAGAAGCGGGCCGAGGACCGCTTCCAGAGCGCACATGCGCTGATCGAGGCGCTCGAGCGGTCCATTGGCCTGCAGCCGGCCGACGCGCCGCCGCTGCCCGTCATGCCCGACGCGCCGAACAAGACGCCGACGATCCACAACGGGCAGCTCAGCAATCGCTACACACCGCCCCCGCGCGCGCAGTCGATGCCGCGCCACACGACGGCGCTGGCGGTGCTCGGCGGTGTCGCGGCGGTCGGTTTGATGGGGCTGTTCATCTTCGGGCGCAGTGCGCCGGAGACCGAGACCCCGGGCGCCGTGGCGGCGGGTCTCCCGTCGCGACCGATCGAGCCGTCGAGGCCCGCGCTCCCGAGCCTGCAACCGCCCGAGCCTGCGTCCGCGACGCCCGCGGTCACCGCCTCGGCGCCGGCGGCGCAGCCCGTGCAGCCCCGCTCCGCCGCCCCACGGGGTCCGAGCGCGGCGCAGCGTGCCGAGCTGGCCGCCGCGGCCGCCAAGGAGCGCGCCAAGGCCCTGAGCGAGGCCCGCAAGGCGCTGCGGCAGGGCAACCTGGACGCCGCCGACATCGGCGCGACCCGGCTCGTGAAAGCGAAGCCCGACGACCAGGACGCCAAGGCCGTGCGCGACCAGGCACGGAATGCCGCGGAGGCGCTGCGCGCGGGGCGCAGCGCGTTCGAGCGCGGCGACTGCCCGAGCGCGGTGAAGAAGCTCGCCGTCGTGCTGAACGTGAGCCCAGAGCACCGCGACGCGAAGCTCATCGTCGCGGAGTGCAACGACTCCCTGCCGCCCACGAAGCTCTGAGCTTCCGAGCGCGGGTCAAACGTCGGGGCCGACGCGCAACAGGCCGTGCGGCCGTGTCGCGGGGCCTTCGCCGCCGTGTCGATGCAAGAGCGCCCCGGTCGCCAGGGTGCGGCTGAGCACGTCGAGCTGGGTCTCGACCTGCTCGACCCACGCCTGGCGTTCGGCGTCGAGCGCGGTGTGGTCGTCGCAGTGACGGAAACGTGTGAGGGCCTCTCGTGCGTGCGCGACCTCGCCGGCGAGCACGCAGAGCCGCCCGTCCCGATGCAGGTCGGCCGCGTCGCGCCACCACGCGTCGAGGCGCTGGGCGGCCTTGACGCCGCGCTTCGAGAGGCCGCGGATCGCCTCGGGCCCCATGTCGATGTGGAAGCCGCCTTCACCGGGATCGAGGAGCACGACCGCGACCCGCTCCCGGAAGCCCGCGAGGCGGACGTGCGCGTGGTCTCTGTGTGAGGTCGCGGTATCGAGCAGCGCGCCGATGAACGACTCCAGATCGCGCACCCCGCGCGCTGGGGGCCAGTGCAAGACATGGCGCCGAGCCGCGCGGTGTCGCGGGTCGAAGAGGATCACCTCCGGGCGCCGGTCGTCGCCCTGGTTCGCGGCGAGCAGGTCTTCGTCTCGCGCGGCGTCCAGCACCCCCTGAGGCGCGAGGCCGTCGGAGAGCATGATGCCGAAGGTGGGTCGACCGGGATACCAGTCGTCGAAGGCGTGGATGGGCAGGTTGGCGCACAGGCCGCCGTCGCTGAACAGGTGGGGTTCCAGGTCGGTCTCGACGAGCCTTTTGCGGTCGGATACCAGGGCGGCGTTTCGGACGGCGTACAGCCGAAGTGCCTGAAACATCAGAGGAAAACTCATGCTCGCCCGCGCGGCCAGGAGCACCGGCAGGTCCCGCGTCTTCGGCAGGAAGGCGTAGCCACGCGGCGCCTCGAGGCCGCTGTTCGCGACCGGGCGCGAGGCCTGCCGCAAGTGCGCCGCGACCTGGGGCGGGAACTGGGCGTGGAGCTCGTCGAGTCGCAGCAACATGCTCGGTTCATCGCGGCTGAACGGCAGCAGGACGGGGCGCTGCGCGCTCAGGTCCGTGGCGACCATCCGCAGCTCAATCTCGTGCCGTTTCGGCACGCCGGTCTCACCGCCGAGGTGGCCGTAGGTGAGCGGCTCGTTCATCGGCAGGCCCGAGAGGCGCTGCAGGCTCTCATGCAGCCAATCGAAGAGCCCGTGGCCCGCGTGCACGCCGGAGCAGAGGCCGAAGCGCCCCGGCTCCGTGAGCTGACTGCGGACCCGCTGCCACGCCGACGCCACCCCACCCCCGATGTAGCCCAGCCGAGCGCCGAAGGCGCCGAGCGCCGCGCCCGCGGCCAGACCCACGCCCGGTGCGACGAGACCGCCTACGCCCAGCCCCGCGAGACCCAGCAACCCCGCGCCGGTGACGAGGCCCACGGCCGCCCCGACGGGGAAACTCGACGCGGTGGCGAACCGTCGCCCCCAGTGCCCCTGCCCGAAGAGGAGCCCCGACCACAAGGACGCGTCGGCTTCACCGTCGATGGCCTGGTCGGCGCGCGAGCGCGCGAGCTCGACGATGAGCTCCACGAGCGGCTCGTTCTGCGGGCTCGTCGAGAAGAGGGAGCGCAGGAGAGTTTGGTCGGCGTGAGCGGGCACCGGCGACGGACGCCCCAGCTCGGCGGAGATGTGGGCGAGGCCGACGAAACCCTCGCCGCGTCCGTGGCGCCGGCCGAACTCCGCGGCGGCCGCCAGCGAGACCGCGAGCGCGCCCGCCGAGGAGCCTCCGAGGCGCTCGAAGCGGTACCGGGTGGCCAGTTCGCACAGGGCGAGGGGATAGACCACCCCGCCCGCGATGCCGCCCTCGAGCACCAGGTCACACAGCCCCTCGGCGGTCGAATAGTCCGTGCGGATCAGGCGAGCGAGCGGGTCTTCGTCTTCTGCGGGACGCGATTGCACGGCCCGCAGCGTGGCATGACGAGTCCTTCGGGCCCAAGATTCGTTGCGAAATCGGCCGAGGACAGGACGATACGAAACGAATCTCGGGCCCGAGGGACTAAAGCGAGAAGTCGCCGCCGTCGTCGTCGCGGGTGAGGCGATCGAGTCGTGCAGCCACCGACGCACGGAGCGCGGCCTCGGCCTCGAGGTCGCGCACGAAGGCCAGGCGCCAGGTCGTGCCCTCGGCGGCGTCGTCGGGGAACCACGCCCGCGGCACGTTCACCTCCCGCCCCGCGTCCACGATCACGACCCAGTCACCCTCGATCCGGTCGATCGTCCTCGAGATCCCGTTCCCCATGCGTGACTCCGTTTCGCGTTCGATTATGCTCCGCCGCGTTCACCCTGCTGCCGGAGCGCCTCATGAAGTTCTTCATCGACACCGCGGACATCAAGGAAATCAAGGAGGCTGCGAGCTACGGCCTGCTCGACGGGGTGACGACCAACCCCTCGCTCATCGCCAAGACGGGCAAGCCCTTTCGTAAGGTCATCGAGGAGATCTGCGAGCTCGTCGACGGCCCGATCTCCGCCGAGGTGACGGCCCTCGACTTCGAGGGCATGCGCAAAGAGGCCGAGTCGCTCGCGGAGCTGCACGAGAACATCGTCGTCAAGGTGCCCCTCACGCTCGAGGGCCTGAAGTGCACGCGGTGGTGCACCGACAACGACATCGACACGAACGTCACACTCTGCTTCTCGCCGACCCAGGCGTTGCTCGCCGCGAAGGCGGGCGCGACGTACATCAGCCCGTTCGTCGGCCGGCTCGACGACATCTCCCACGACGGCATGGACCTCATCCGGCAGATTCTCGACATCTACGAGAACTACGGCTTCGAGACCGAGGTGCTCGTCGCCAGCGTGCGGCATCCGCTCCACGTGCTCGAGGCGGCGCGGATGGGCGCGCACGTCGCGACGATGCCGCTGTCGGTCATCTCGCAGCTCGTCAAGCACCCGCTCACCGACCTGGGCCTCGCGAAGTTCCTCGAGGACTGGAAGAAGGTCCCGAAGTAAGCCTTGCTGGCCAACCCCTTCTTCCTCGCGGTCAAGGCCGCGCTCGCCTCGCTCCTCGCGCTCGCGCTCTGCGGCATCGTCGGCAATCCAGACACCATCAGCGCGGCCTTCGTCGCGGTGCTGTGTGTCTCGCCGACGGTGCTCATGGGCTTGCGGCGCGCGGCGGGGCAGCTTCTGGGGAGTGCGGTGGGCGGCCTCTTCGGCATCGGGGCGGCGCTGCTCGAGCTGCCGGTCTGGATCGGGGTGCCCCTCTCGATCGCGCTGTCGGTGCGGATCGTTTATGCGGCGGGCGCGGGGGTCGCCTACCCGGTGGCCGCGTTCTCGGCGCTCCTCATCCAGATCACCCCCATGGACTCGCCGGCGGACACGCTCGAGCACCGCATGGTCGCCGTGGTGCTCGCGGCGGTGAGTGGCTTCCTCGTGAACCTCGTCGTATCGGGGCTCGCCTACGAGGAGATCTTCGGGCGGCGCCTGGCGCTCGTGGAGAGCCTCG
Source organism: Bradymonadia bacterium (assembly GCA_049318805.1). GTDB lineage: Bacteria > Myxococcota_A > Bradymonadia > UBA7976 > UBA1532 > CANLBD01. The sequence goes on along the minus strand of JBMOFP010000067.1, from coordinate 17,878 downwards.
TCATGCGGCTTCTCCCGCAGGCCGCGACCCGCGGACCCGAGGCGGCACAACACGGCTTCACGGCCATCGCGGAGGTTCAGGCGGAGCTGTCCCTCGCCCTCGAGGAGCTCCGGTGGCGGCAGAACTGGCGCAATCTCCGGATGATCGAGAACGCGTGGTGGCGCGCCGGGCGTCTGCGGCACTTGCTGCACGTGGCCACGGAGATGGGCTACGGGGCCCAGACGAGCGGCGTGCCGCCCGAGGCGCTGGCGCCTTTCCTCGACTGGATACGCCATCAGTCGGGAGAACGGCCCGAGGTGCCGTACCCTCTGGAACCGTCGGCGCGTCGGATTCTGCAGGAGTTGATCGCGTTGCGGGGCGGGGCCCACGCCGAGGAGTGACGCGTCCGGTCACCCGACGGCGAGCGCGTCGAGCGTCGACCGCAGGACCGACACGCTGACCTGGCGGCGGTAGTCCGCGGTCGAGCGCACATCGTCGATGGGGTGCACATCCTGTGCGGCGAGCGCGGCGAGCTCCGGTCGAACCGGCCCGCCGACGAGGGCGGCCTCGACCGTACGTGCCCGCAGGGGCACCGGACCCACACTCCCGTAGGCGATCCGCGCCTGGACGACCTGGCCGGACTCGACCCGCAGTCGGACGCCGAGGATGACCTTGCTGATGGCCTGGGCGAGGCGGGTCCCGACCTTGCGGAAGTGCGTGCGGTCGTTCGGGTCGCGTGCCGGCAAGTGCACCGCCACCAGCAGCTCGTCCGCCGCCAGGGCGAGCTTGCGGTAGCCCACGAAAAAATCGGCCGCCGGGACGAGGCGCACGCCGTGGGTCGCGCCCTGGAGCTCGAAGACCGCGTCCAGCGCCAGCAGGACGGGCAGGGTGTCGCCGGCCGGGCTCGCGTTCACGATGTTGCCGCCCAGGGTGCCGCGGTTTTGGATTTGCACCGCGCCGACGGTGCGGGCCGCCTCGGCGAGCGCCGGGGCTTCGCGCGCGACGGCCTCGTTGAGCACGAGGTCCCGATGGGTGGTGAGCGCGCCGATGCGCAGCCCCTGCGGTGACGCGGTGATGCCGCGCAGCGCGTCGACGCGCCACAGGTTCAAGAAACGCGGCGGGTCGATGGCCCCGCCCTCGAGGAAGACCATCAGGTCGGTGCCCCCGGCGAGCGGCACCGCGTCCGGATGGGCCGCGCGCAGCGCGAGCGCCTCCCCGAGGTCGCGCGGATCGAAGACGGAGGCGTGGCTCAAGAGCACGCTCATGACTCAGCCCTCCCCGTGCCCGAGCGCGTCCGCGACGGCGTCGATGATCTTCTGGTAACCCGTGCAGCGGCACAGATTGCCCGCCAGGGCTTCGCGCACCGCGGGCCGGGTGGGGTGCGGATCGCGGGCCAGGAGCTCGGCGGCAGCGACGAGGAAGCCCGGGGTACAGATGCCGCACTGGGCCCCGCCGTGCTTCAAGAAGGCCTGCTGCACGGCGTGGAGCGTGTCCCCGTCGGCGAGGCCCTCGACCGTCGTGACACGCGCGCCCTGGACCTGAATCGTCGGCACGAGGCAACTGTTCACCGCGCGGCCGTCGATGAGCACCGTGCACGCGCCGCACTCGCCTTCGCCGCAGCCCTCTTTGGCGCCCGTGAGGCGCAGGTCCTCACGCAGGGTGTCGAGCAGACGCCGCATCGGCAGCACGTCGACCTCGACGGGCTGCTCGTTCACGCTGAAACGCAGGATCATCGAGGCGCCCTCCCGGGGTCGTTCGCGAGCGCGGCGACGACCCGCTCGGGGGTCATCGGCAGTCGATTGAGGACCGCCCCCGTGGCGGCCTCGATGGCCTGCGCTACGGCGGCATGAGGCACGTCGTGGGGGATCTCGCCGATGCCCTTCGCCCCGAAGGGCCCGTCGGCGAACGGGATCTCGATCAACACCGTCTCCATCTCCGGGGCGTCCAGGGACGTCGGGATGATGTAGTTCGTCAGCCGGTTGTTCCGCATCCCGCCCTGGGCGTCGAGCACGACCTCTTCGCAGGTGGCGTACCCCAAAGCCTGCAGCGCGCCGCCCTCGAGCTGACCAGAGCACAGCACGGGGTTGAGCGCGCGGCCCACGTCCGTCGCCTGCACGAGGCGTCGGTAGAGGACCTCGCCGGTGTCCAGGTCCACGTCCAGGTCCACCACGACGCAGCTCCAGCCGTAGGTCGGGTACGCGTCGCCCTGGTACGTCTTCGGGTCCCACTGGAGCCCGGCGTCCTGGTACTCGGCGTGGGCGCGCAGCGGGGCGCCGTTCGTGCGCTGCGCCACGAGCTCTGCGAAGGGCGCATCGGCCCCGACCTCGGTGCGCAGGAGGTCGTGCAGGCGCTCGGCGGCGCGCTGCACGACCCGACCGACGACCATGGCCGTGCGACTCGCCACGGTCGGTCCGCTGTCGGGCACGTGCGCGGTGTCGTGGGGCGCGTTGGAGACCCGATCGAGCGGATAGCCGAGCGTCTCCGCGACGATCTGCGGAAAGATGGTCTCGGTGCCCTGGCCGATGTCCGTGCTCGAGGTGTAGACGACGACGCGCTCCCCCTCGAGGGCGACGTCGGCTTTGCCCATGAGCCGGGCCTCGCCGTTGCCGGTGAAGCCGCAGCCGTGCCAGGCGATCGCCACGCCCCGACCGGGTGCGAGCCGCGCGGCCTGCCCCCCGCCTCCGGGCCGGGAGCGCGCGATGGAGACCGGCAAGGGGCGCGCAGCGCGCTCGAGCGCGGCGTCGAGCACCTGCTGCGCGCCCACGTCGTGCAGGCGCTGTCCCGTCGGGGTGACGTCGCCGTCCTGATAGAGGTTGGCGCGGCGCACCGCGAGTGGGTCCATGCCCAGAGTGCGGGCGATGCGGTCCATGTGTCGCTCTGCCGCCCACTGGACCTGCGGCGCCCCGAAGCCCCGAAACGCGCCGTTGGGGGGGGTATTCGTCGCCACCATGAGCGCTTCAGCGCGCGTGTGCGGGCACACGTAGGGTCCGAACGCGTGGATGACCCCGCGGCTGTTCACCACGGGTGAGAGTGTGTTGTACGCCCCGCCGTCGAAGAGGAGGTCGGCCTCCTGCGCGAGGAGCTTGCCGGTCGTGGCGTCGACCAGCGTGCGGTAGCGACACCGTGCGGGGTGGCGCTTCGTGGTCGCCCACAGGTCCTCGTCGCGGCGGTACACGATCTTCACGGGGCGGCCGGTCTTCAGGACCAGCAGGCTCGCGTGGATGGCGACCAACGACGGGTACTCTTCCTTGCCGCCGAAGCCACCGCCCGTCGCCGCCTGGACCACGTTGAAGCGGTCGTGCCCGAGCACCGTCTTGAGCGCGTCGACCACGTAGTACGGGCACTGCATCGAGCCCGTCACGGTGAGGCCGCCATCGGCGCGCGGCTCGACGAGCATGCCCTGCGGCTCGATGTAGAGCTGCTCCTGGAGACCCGAGGTGTACGTGCCCTCGACGAGCACCGCACCCTGCGGCGGCGCGGCGAAGAGCGCGCTGGAATCGCCGTGACGCAACACGATGTGCGAGTACACGTTCTCTTCGCCGAAGAGCCTGGTCGTGTGCCCGCGAGAGACCTCGGGATCGAAGAGCGGGGGCAGCGGCGTCTCGTCGAACCGCACGTGCCGCGCGGCCTCGAGCGCGCGCTCGCGTGTGTCGGCGGCGACGAGCGCCACGGGCTCGGCCACGTGTTTCACGAGGCCATCGGCCAGGGCCGGTTGGTCCCGCGTGATCAGCTCGACGACGTTCTCTCCCGGGATGTCCCGAGCGGTCACCAGCGTGACGCCGCGGGCATCGAAGTCGGGGTCGAAGCGGATGTTCGAGATGTGCGCGTGGGCGGTGCGCGAGCGGACGGTGGCGCCGTACAGGCAGCCCTCGGGCCGCAGGTCGTCGACATAGAGCGTAGCGCCGGTGACTTTCGCCGGACCATCGGCCCGAACGACCCCCTCACCGACCACGCCGGGCTGAGAGCGATTCATGTCCAAGGTGTCGCACGATTGCGCACCGCGCGCCAACGGGCGGGGCATCGAGACCCCAAGAGCCCGGAGGTGGGACCTGCGCGTCCCACCCGCGCAGGGGCCGAGGACCGCAAACCCTGGAGCGGCGGTATGGTCCGGATCTTGCGCTGGTTTTCCGCAGGAGGCCCCGCCATGCAGAAAGCCCTCGCCGCGCTCGCCCTGCTCGTCTCCGCCTGTGCGTCCCCGGTCCCGGAGCCGGACGGCCCCGACACCGTCGACCCGGCCGAGGCGCACATCCACGGGGACGACCTGGACGACGGCCTCGACGCGGACGAGGTGGCCCTGAAGGCCGGCGGCTGTGGACAGCGCTGGACGCTGCCCGCCGACGTGGCGGCGGCCGGACGACAGCAGTCCGTCGGGTACGACGGCGCGGGCTCCCGCTGCAGCGGCGGCGCGACCGACGGGGCCGAGGTGCTCGCCGACTACGTCCGGTCGAACTTCCCCGAGATCGTGAACTCGAGCATCCCCGGGGACGGCGTGCAGATGTACGCGTGCCGCAACGTGCGCGGCGGGCGCGGTCTCTCGGTCCACGCCACGGGGCGCGCGCTCGACATCTTCGTGGCGACCCGCGGCGGCGCGGCCGACAACGCCCGCGGCGACCAGATCGCGAACTGGCTCGTCGAGAACGCCGAGGCCATCGGCGTGCAGGCGATCATCTGGGACCGCTCCACGTGGCGGCCCGGTCGCGGTGACAGCTGCTACAACGGGCAGCACCCCCACAACGACCACATCCACGTCGAGATCACGCGTGAGGCCGCCGCGAAGGACACGCCGTTCTTCCAGGGGGGCCTCGACCGACGCGCCGATTCGCCGGACTTCGGGGGTGACAACGCCTCCGAGGCACCCGATGCGGCCCCGGCGCCGCGTCCCAGCTCGACGGCTTTTGTGGGCACGGCGTGCGCCCAAGACCTCGACTGCGGCTTCCGGGTCGATGGGGTCCAGGGTCGCTGCCTGCTCGACATGAACCCCGCCCGCGGGGTCTGCACCCTGGACTGCGCCGGCTACTGCCCGGACAAAGAAGGCTTCGCGACCACGTTCTGTGCGTCGCGCAGCGACCTCGACGGGGGGAGCGGCGGTCTTTGCCTGCCGCGCGCCGACGCCTCGGCCCGCTGCTTCGGCGGCCTCACGGCGACCACGGTCGACCGCTACGTCGGGGACTCCAGCGCCGCCGACGCGACCCGCACGGTCTGCGCCCCGCTCTGAGCGGGCCTGGCCCATTTCTCCTGCCGCGCCCGGCCCCCGACAGGCCGAGGTCGTCGAGCTCCTCTCCGCAGGCTCACGCCCGGTCACACTCCCAACGGCCATCTCCGACGCCGGAGCCCGCGTGAGCCGTGCCGAGTTTCCCCTCGTTTTCCGCGACTGGACCATTCCTGGTCCCGCCGCCCTCCGGGAGCGCTTCTTCGCGGACCTCGCGGCGGGGCGGGGCTGGGACCCGCTCGACCCGTCCCCGATCCCCTGGTTGTCGGACCTCGCGCACGCCGAGCCCGCTGCGCTCGCGACCATCGAGGCGATCGTGGACGAGCTCCTGGACGATGCCGATCCCGCCCGGGTCCTCGAAGGCATCATCGGCGTGGAGGGGATCCCGTCGGTGCCCGCTCAGGTGCGCCTCGCCGCGCGCGTAGCGAGGGGCTGGAACCCGCATCCGGATGCCCTGCGCGTCGCCGTCTCGAAGCTCCTTTTGCTCGGGCACTGGATGACCGGGGAGGCCGCCCTGGTCGAGGCCGTCGCCGCCTCCGCGGATCGCGCGGGCATCGTCGACCTCGGCGCCCGACTCCGCCTCGCGACGGCCCCACGGGACGCCGCGGTGTGGGCCGCCTACACCAAGCTGGTCGAGGCCGCCGTGCTCACCCCGGTCGCCGTCGGTGCCGACGCCGCGCGGATGCTCGGGATCGCGACCGACCTCGCCGAGCGCCACTGTCGGCTCGCCGCCGTCACCTTCTCCGAGCCGGAGCGCCGTGACATCCTGACGGGCCTCGCCCTCGTGGCGCGCGCTCGAGGTGTCGCGACGGAGGCCCTCCGCGCCGCGCTGGGGCTCCCGGCATAGGCGTCGCTGGGGTGGTGTGGGAACCCGGCGGGCTGCTGCGCGTGGGCCCTACCGCGGCGCCGGCGTAGGTTTGAGGGTGCCGAGCGGCGGGGCTTCCGGCGTCCAGACGAAGCCGTCGAGGATGACGAGCGAGTCGAGGACAGGGTCGGACTTGTCGGAGATCGACAAGGTGAGCTCGATGTCCTCCTCGCCGGGCCGCACCGGCGCGCTCGCGCTCAACCAACCCGAGCCTGAGCCCGCGTACTCGAGGTCGACCGCAGGGCTCGTCGAGCAGTACTCGGGAAGCCTGCAGCTCGGGTCAGGCGGCAGCGCCGGACATCCGGGGCCCCCCATGAAAACGCGGCCGTAGGGCGTGTTGCCGAGCGGCGTCGTCCACTCACGCGGCGCCTCGAAGAAACCGACGTTTACGCTGATCCGGCGGCCCTGCGGGTCCGTGGCGATATTGAGACGGTTGCCCCCCGTGGCCTCGAGGTCGACGACGGCCAAGAAGGTGTCGTTGTAGGCTTGGCACAGGTACTCGGGCCACTCCGCGCTCAAGAACATGAAGTGGAACTGGAAGCCCTTTGCATTCTTCGGCGCCTTGAGCTTGAGGTGCACCTGCGCCAGATCGAAATTGGGGAATCCGTCTCGCAGGCCAGGGTCGGGCTCGGGGTCGGGGAAACTGCACTCCAGCGAGTCGCTGTGGGAGATGGACAGGCCGGTATCGTCCAGCGCGTCTCCCGTCGACACGACGGCCAGGCACGACGGGGGCGGCGCGTCTCCTTCCTCGGCGTCGATGGGCCTCACGTCGTCGAAGTAGCTGGTCATGACGCCGAACTGGCTGTCGACGCCGGACTTTCTGACGCGGGTGAGGGTGTCACCGCACAGGCCCATCGCGCCCACGATGTCCTGCGGGGTGGTGCTGCCGACGTTGCACACGCAAGGCGCGGTCTCGTCGATGTCGCCATCGCAATCGTCGTCCACTCCGTTGGTCGGGAACTCGTAGCCGCCCGGCTGCACGAAGAAGCGCGTGTCGTCGCAGTCGATCGCCGCGGGGCGTTCCGGGTATACGAGATCGACGCAGGTAAAGAAGCCGTCAAGGTCGTCGTCTCGGCACAGCGAGGGCGGCCGGTCGACGGGCCCGGCGTCGACCACCGGTGCAGGGCCGGCATCGACGATTTCGGGTGGCCCCTCGTCGCCGCGGCACAGCGGGGGCGTCCAGACGACAGGCCCGGCATCGACGACCGGTGCGGGGCCGGCATCCAGGATGACGGGTGGCAGCCCGGCATCGACGACCGGTGCGAGGCCGGCATCAAGGATGACGGGTGGCCTGTCTTCGATGTCGCGTGGCCCATCGTCTTCACAGAGGCGCGTGCTGCACTCCAACACATAGTCGACCCAGCACGTGCAGCTATTGCAACCGTCGGGGTGTGCGACCGTTTCGCCGATGGCGAGCCGTCTGCCGTTGAAGTCGCAGGCGGTGGGCGCCGGATCTTCCGCGGTCCCGAAACAGCCGCCGAGCGCGGCTGCGACGAACACGATCGAGGCGACGGCGCAGAGGCGGGGGGCGCTGAGCATCAGCGGGAGTGTGCGGCGGTCCAACTCCGAACGCCACCGGTTCACGACCGCGCCCCGGTCACCGGAGGCGCACGACCGGCGGAGCTGGCCCAACGCCGAAGCAGACAGGGAGGCCGCGCGGCCGAAGTCCCGGTCAGCGAGAGTTCGTCGAAGCATGAAGGCCCGGCAATGGCTCTCGTTCACCCAGGTCAAAAGTCTGTGCAGTACCCGTTCCAGAAGCAGTCGTTGTTGTGTCCCGCAGGTTCTGCAAAATCGTTCTTCGGGCTGAGGCTTCGTTCGGGGGCGGTGGCGGCAGCGGCCGCTTTCGGCGCGTCCCCGTAGGTTCAGTCCTGGGGATCGAGGGCGCCCACGCCCAGCTGGGCGAGGGCCTCGAACATCGGGGGGACGCGCCGCGAGAACATCGGGGCCGACCCCATCCAGCGCCCGTGCTCTTCAACGAGGCGTGCCACGCGGCCTGTGTCCTTCGCGGCGATGCCGAGGACGGCCGAACAACCGGTGTAGCCGTGGGCGAGGACCTGGGCGCCGGTGCGTCGCACCACGTCACCCACCAGATTGCCGACGTGGGACAAGAAGGTGTTCAACTCCGCGGCGCGGTCCGTCGGGAACGGGCTCACGTCCATGAGCGCGACCAGGTACCCGTGTTCCGGGCCTCCGATCGATGCCGACCGAACGAGCCGCATCCGACGAATGAGGCGTAGGTGACGCGGCGACGGCGGAGGCGTCTGGAAGTTGCGTCCCGTGTCATCCACGTAAGGCGCGAAGTGGTCGATGTCGGCCGAGACGAGGTCGACGGCCCGGGGCGCGTCTTCCGCGTAGGCCTCGACGAAGTCCGCGGGGAGCGCGAGGCTCTTCAAGGGCTTCGGCACCTCCGGCGTCTTCCGTGCCTTTGCCGGCCGCTCCCCGGCCTGCCCATCGGCGCCTGCGTTCAGCGCTGCGGCCAGTTCGTCCGGGGAGGCCCACTTCACACCGAAGGACTCCGCGGCCTCGGCGAGCTCTTCGAGCTCCTTCCTGACCAGACCCGCGCCGACGAGCACCGCCGGGCGAAGCGCGTAAACGTCGCCCACGACCCGCACGCCGAGGGGCTTCAGCTTCGCGACCGTCTTGCTCGGAAGCTCCAGGGACTTGAGCGGCAAGGACAGCAGTTCGTCATCGGCCATGGCCGAAGCCTATCGCAGGGGCACCGCCGGCGAGCAGAATCCGCGACGGACGGACTTTTTCAGCGTCCTGCTAGAAACTCAAGCCGGCGCCGAGCTGAGGCAGGACGGCGAAATCGCTCCCAATCCAGGCCGGCCCGGCGCGGAGCGACAGGATGAAGCTCGGGTCGTCTTTGAGCGCGCCGCGGTGGACCCAGTCGACGCCGGTCATGACCGAGCCGGCGGCCACCAGACCCGACCGGCCTTCGCGGGCGCAGTCCGCCCCGTCGTCGCAGCCGGTGGGTCCCCCTCCCCCGGACACGTAGACGACCGTCGCACCCACCAGCAGGGGGATTTCGAGCGCGTCCTTCGTCCAGTCCATGACACGCAGGCTCCCCCCCACGGCCAGGCTGCCCCCATTGACGATCACCGCGGTGCCCAGGGCACCTTCGATGCGCACGCCGCTCGCGAAGCGGTGCCCCACGATGACCCCCACGCCCGAGGTCAACAGGCCGAGCCCGACCTGGACGTCCGTGTGGGCGGCAGGCAGATGCGCCACCACCGGTTCGGGGTCCGGCGCCGCGCGCGCCGCATCCAGGCCGCAGAGGCTCGTCAGGCACGAGAGGGCGAGGGCGGGGGCGAGAGGGCTCGTGTGAAGGGCCAACATGGGCGACGCCGGGAGGCAAGGCGCGCGCCAAGGCCGTGCGCGGCGCCGGCGACTCCATGGGCACGGGCAAGCCGTGAGGTCGATGATCACTTTGACCGCGACCAACCGACGATGCGTCTCCAGGGTCGTTGCGATCCGTTGGGGAGGTCCCGGGCCTTCTGCCCCAAGGGCGGGTGAGGTGCGGTCTGGTCGGTGATGGGCGTCGTCAAAGGGCTTTGCGCGTCGGGTTTCTCCCGGAGTCGTGGAGCGGCGAGACGGGACGCGCCGTCGATGGTCCTCGAAGGGCGCGTCTCGCGGTGCTTGCGGCCCGCAGTCGTTTCCGCGAGATCAGGGCCTGCTTCGCATCCAAGGTCCGTCGGGCCAAAACGCCGACGTCTCGAAGAGAGCCAAGACGCATGAAGGTCGATCCCCGCCAGGCCGCGAACCATCGGACCCTCCAGGAGGTCGGGCTGCCGCCCTGGTACCAGCCGGGCGGCTACGATCGTGCATGGCTCGCCGCGATCACGATGCCCGAGACGGCGTGCCTCCGCAGCGCCTTCGCCGGCGCCGCAGACCCCCTGCACACGCTGGGTACGCTCGCACCCGACGAGGTCCCCCTGCAGATCGACACCGAGGGCCGCTGGCCCGAGGAGGTTCAGTTCTTGAACTGGCGATGGCTGCAGGCCTCCGACGCAGGGCTCGCCGCGGCGCTCCGGAACGCGCTCGTGGTCGCGTTCAAAGACAGGGGTCTGACCCCCGAGGCGCTGTCCTCTCGAGTGCGGCTCACCACACTCGTGCTCCATCCGGTGCCCCACGCGACGACACCCTACGTGGGCGCGGTCTTCGTGTGCGATTGGGACGAGGAGCACGGCGCGGGTGTGCTCTTGCACGGCACCACGGTGCTCGCGACGGGAGACGCCGACACCGGGATGGACCTCGAGCGGGCCCTCGCGCATCGGGCGGCGATGCTCACGGGGCGAGGCTGAGCGCGGGTTTCGCCGGCCGCGCCTTGGCCGACCCTGTGGTGCCGCGCGACGGTCGCCCCGGGGCCGCGCTCGCCATGCTCGCAGCCCGAGGCCGGGTCCGACTCGCGGAGGCGGGCGCCGAGATCGACCTCGACCCACCTCTGATTCCGGGCCGTGGACGCCTCGCATCCGAGAGGGTCAGCCTTCGCCGCCCCTGAACACGATCGTGCAACCCAGCGCTTCGACGTAGGAATCCGTGTCCGGGCCCCTCACCGGGCCAGAAGACAATCCCGTTTTGCCACCCATAGAATCCCGTTTTGCCCTGTGGAGTTGCTGCCGGCGTGGCACACGAACGCGCTGAGTCGGCTGACGAAGTCGGCGAAACTGCACTTCACCGGCATGCGAACCTCGACGAAGGCGAGTTCAAGCAAAGGTGCCGCTCGTACGTGCGGCCCTGGTCGCCCTCGGCGGTCCCGGTCGAGGCACTCGGGCCTCGGGTACACGCCAGAGCCATCGGGCGGCGCCGACACGCGGCGTGACAGCGGGCGTCGGGCACGCCAGACTCCCCGCCGGGGGTCGTTGCATGCAGGCGATTTGGTTCGACGTCTCGATTCCGAAGGTGCTCGCGACCCAGGCGCTCGGCCGGCTCTGGTCCGGCGCCTACTTCAGCGGGGTGTCCCCCGTGCGGCTAGGCGTCGTCACGCCGCTGCCGCTTGGCCCGGGGCAGGTGCGCGTGCGCAATCTGCTCTGCGGCATCTGCGCGAGTGACCTGCACATCATCTACTCGGATGTAGACCCCCGCGTGCACCCGGCCGCGCTCCCGGGCCACGACCGCATCTACCTGGGCCACGAGGTCGTCAGTGTCGTCGAGGACGTCGGACCCGCCGTGACCCGGCTGAAGGTCGGGGACCGGGTCGTGATGCAGTCGCGCTTCGTGCGCACGGTCTGCGCCGCCCAGGGCCGCCCGCCGTGTCCAGCGTGCGCCGAGGGCGACTACGCGGTGTGCGAGTCGGGCACCGCGAACCCGCTCACGCCGGGTGTGGGCGGCGGCTTCGGCGAAGGCTACACCGCGCATGAGGCCGAGCTCTGGGCCGTGCCCGACTTCCTCACCGACGAGCAGGCGGCGCTCGTCGAGCCCCTCGCCTGCTCGCTGCGCGCCGTGCGCCGCGCCCCTCCGCCGCCTCAGAGCAAGGTCCTCGTGATCGGGTGCGGCACCATCGGCCTGGGGATTGTGATGGCCCTGCGCGCGCTCCACCCGGACGTGCAGGTCTACGCGGCGGCGAGACACCCGCAGCAACGTGCGCTCGCGACCTCGAACGGCGCGACCCTGCTCGCGGGCCCGCTGCTCGACGAGACGGCCCGGATCACCGGCGCGATCCTGCACACGGGGCACTTCGGCAATCGCACGCTCACGGGCGGCTTCGACGTGGTCTACGACTCCGTGGGCCAGGACGAGACGGTGGGCACGGCGTTGCGCTGCACACGCTCACGCGGCACGACGATGATCGCGGGTGTGCACCTGCACCCGTCGAAGCTCGATCTGACCCCCGTGGTGCACGAGGAGGTCGAGCTCAAGGGCTCGTTCTGCCACGGGCAGGAGCGCTGGCAGGGCGACAGCCTCTCGACGATGGACCTGGTCTCGCGCCTGCTCCGGACCGGGGCGATCGACGCCCAGCCCCTACTGACGCATCGCTTTCCGCTCGCTCAGTGGCGGGAGGCGCTGCGCACGGCCTCGGACAAAAACAGCGGCTGCATCAAGGTGATGTTCGACTACCGCGCCGCCCCAGCGTCGTGAGCGCGGCGTAGATCGCGGCGAGCTCGTCCGTGGACACACAGTAGGGCGGCAGCGCATACAGCGTGGCGCCCAGCGGGCGGAGCAGGACCCCGAGGTCCAGCGCGGCGGCCCGGATCGCGACCGAGTCCGCGCCGCCGTAGGTCGCGGGCACGTTCAGCTCGACCGCGCCCAGGGTGCCGAGCGCGCGGGCGTTGCTGAAGCCTGGCTGCCCGTCGAGGGCGTGGATGTGGGCCGCGGTCTCCCGAGCGATCTCGGCGCGCCTCGAGACACACGCGGGCGCCTCGTAGAGGTCCAACGACGCGAGCGCCGCCGCACACGCGACCGGATTCGCGGTGTACGAGTGACCGTGCAGGAAGGCGCGCTCGATGTCCGGGTACAGAAAAGCCTCGAAGATCGCGTCGCTGGCGAGGGTGACCGCGAGGGGCAAGAAGCCGCCCGTGAGGCCCTTCGACAGGCAAATGAGGTCGGGCGCGATGCCGGCGTGCTCGAACGCGAAGGTCGGGCCGGTGCGGCCGAAGCCCGTGAAGACCTCGTCGGCGATGAAGGTCACGCCGGCGGCCCGACACCGCTCGAAAACACCGCGGAGCCACGCCGCGCTGTGGAACCGCATGCCCGAGGCCCCCTGGACCATGGGCTCGACGATCATCGCCGCGTGCCGCCCGGGGTGCTCGGCCAGCAGCCGGTCGAGCGCGTCGAGGTCCTCGGTCGGCACGAAGTCCACCTTCGGGAGCAGCGTGCGGAACAGCGGATGAAAGCCCTCGGGCTCACCGACCGCCATCGCGCCGAGGGTGTCGCCGTGGTACGCGCCGCGCACCGCGAGGAACCGGTCGCAGCGGGTCCCGCCCCGCTGGATCGCCGCCTGAAAGGCCATCTTCAGGGCGACCTCGACGGCGGTGGAGCCGTTGTCCGAGTAGAACGCGCGCGTGCTCGGCGAACCGGCTCGACGAGCGAGCCCGACGAGGCGCTCGGCGAGGCGCACCGCCGGCGCGTGGGTGAAGCCGGCGAAAATCACGTGCTCCAGCGTCGCCGCCTGAGCGCGAATGGCCTCGACGATGTTCGGATGGCCGTGGCCGTGCAGGTTGACCCACCAGCTGCTCACGGCGTCGAGCACACGGCGACCGTCGTCCAGAGTGAGCCAGGCGCCCTCGCCGCGCAGCACACCCAGCGGGGGTCCAGAGGTCGCGTGCTGGGTGAAGGGGTGCCACACGACGGCTGCGTCCCGAAGCGCCAGGGCATCCGTCATTCTCAGGTCTCGCTCGAAGGGACCGCGTTCGACTCCAGGGCCCGCATGACCTCGAGATGAAAGACCGAAGGCGCGATCCGGGCGATCAAGGCCGGCGTGATCTCCGGCAAAGGCGGCACGTGGGCGAGGACCCGCACGCCCTCGAAGCCGAGCAGACGCTCGAGCGCCTCGTCGAGCCCCGGATCGGGCGTGCCGTTCAACACCACGCCTACGACGACGAGCCCGGCCCGGCGCGCGGCCTCGACGGTCAAGCGGGTGTGATTGATGGTGCCGAGGCGGGTCGACGCGACCACGAGCACGGGGAGACCCAGCGCCGCCGCGAGGTCGCGGTAGTCGAACGTGGCGGTCAGCGGCACGGTGAGTCCGCCCGCGCCCTCGACGATCCACGCGTCCATCAGCGGCCGGCGGCTCCACGCCTCGATGATCCGCAACGGTTCGATCGTGCTCCCGGCCAGGTGGGCGGCGCGCCAGGGCGCGTGGGGGGCCTCGAACCGGAAGGTCGGCGGCAGGTACGGCACGCCCGTGAGGCGATGCACGGTGGCCGTGTCGTCGTCATCGCCCGTCTGCGCGGGCTTGAAGTACGCGGCCCGATGTCCGGCCTGGACAAGCGCCGACAGGAGCAGCGCGCTCACCGTGGTCTTGCCGACGCCCGTATCCGTTCCGGTGATGAAGACACGCATGGGGTGAGACTACCGCGCTTCGCTCAGGGCGGCGCCCAGCGCGTCCACGAATTGATCGAGGTCCAGCTCCGAGAGGGGCGCCCGGGTCACCAGGCGCAGGCGCGAGGCGCCCTCGGGCACGGTCGGCGGCCGGAACCCGCGCATCTCGAAGCCGCGCCGCCGCAGGGACAAGGCGACCGCCAACGTCCGCGCGGCGTCCCCCAGGACGATCGGCACGATGGGGGTGTCGCCGGGCGGAACGAAGACCCCGGGCAGCGTCGTCAGGGCCGCACGCGCGTAGGTCGCGAGCGCCATCGCACGCGCCGTTCGCGCCGCCCCGACCCGCCGGTGGTGTTCGACGGCCACCTCGAGCGCGCACGCGAGCGCAGGGAGGACCCCGGTCGTGTACATGAAGGCGCGCGACAACGTGACGAGGGCCTCCCGCAGCGCCCGTCGGCCCGCGATGAAACCGCCGCCCGCGCCCAGCGCCTTGCCTCCGGTGTGCAATGTCGCGAGGACCCGGTCTCGAAGGCCCGCCTCCACCACACAGCCGGCCCCGGCGCCCCACAGGCCCGTGGCGTGGGCCTCGTCCACGAGCACGTGCGCCCCCGCCGCCTCGGCCATGTCGACGAGGGCCCGCAGTGGCGCGCGGTCGCCGTCCATGCTGAAGACACTCTCGGTCACGACGTAGCGGGTGCCGTTCGGCGCGCAAGGGTGGGCGGCGAGCAGCGCCTCGAGGCTCGCCGGATCGACGTGTCGATAGACCACACGCTGTGCGCCCGAGGTGCGGAGCGCGTCGATGATCGACGCGTGATTGAGAGCGTCGGAGAAGACCACGTCGCCCGGTCGACACAGCGCACCGATGAGCGCCGCGTTCGCCTGGAAGCCGCTCGGGAGCAGGAGCGTCGCCTCGGCCTGTACGAAGGTCGCGAGCACCGCCTCGACCCTCGACGCGAGGTCCGCCTCGTCGCCCGGCGCCGGCCGAACGAGTCGACTCGCCGTGGCGCCCACGGGCAGCTCGGCGACACGCTCCAGGAAGACCGCGCGCAGCACGGGGTCCGTGGCGAACCCCAGGGTATCGTTCGAGCACAGGTCGAGGCCGGCGGTGCGCTCCGGGAGTGTGCGCAAGAGGCCCTGGCCGCCCAGGGCGCGCACCCGCGCGGCGACCGGCTCCGGGAGCGACGCCCCGCGCGTCAAGCCGTGAGCGAGGGCCCGACTCCGCGCAACCGCGCGAGCAGCGCGTCGTCGGCGTCGGGCTCCGGGTTCGGCCGGGTGAGCAGGGTGTCACCCAGGAAGATCGAGTTCGCGCCCGCGAAAAAGCACAGCACCTGCGCCTCGTTCGACAGGCTCAGGCGCCCCGCGGAGAGCCGGACCCGGGAGCGCGGCATCAACAGGCGCGCGACCGCGACCACGCGGACGAGGTCGAGGGGGTCCACGGGCGGCGCGTCGGCCAGGGGGGTGCCCTCGACGGGGATCAGCAGGTTGATCGGTACGGACTCCGGCGGCGGATCCAGGGCGGCCAGCTCGGCGAGCATCGCCAGGCGGTCACGCACCGACTCCCCCATGCCGATGATGCCGCCGCTGCACAGGCCGATGCCCGCGGACCGAGCCGCCCGTAGGGTGCGGAGTCGATCGTCGTAGGTCCGTGTCGTGATGATCTCGGCGTAGTGCTCGCGGCTCGTGTCCAGATTGTGGTTGTAGGCGTCGAGGCCGGCGTCCTTGAGGCGGACGGCTTGCTCGGGCGTGAGCATGCCCAGGGTGACGCACGCCTCGAGGCCCTCGGTCTTCACCGCGCGGACCATGTCGAGCACGCGGTCGAAGGCCGGGCCGTCCTTGACCTCGCGCCAGGCCGCCCCCATGCAGAAGCGCTGTGCGCCGTTGAGCCGCGCGTTGCGGGCCGCCTCGCGCACCGCGTCCAGTGGCACGAGCGCCTGTTTCGCGAGGCCCGTGTCGTAGTGGGCCGACTGCGGACAGTAGGCGCAGTCCTCGGGACAGCCCCCGGTCTTGATCGACAGCAGCGTGCAGCGCTGGATGTCCTGCGCATCGTGGTGCTCGCGGTGCACGCGGTGCGCCTCGAAGAGCAGGTCGAACAACGGGAGAGCGTAGAGCCGTTCGGCGTTCTCGAGCATGGGGCGCAGGGTCCACGGGAATCGGGTCGCCATGCAAGACCCGTCGAGGCAAACTCGGGGCGATGCCGAGACCCTGCCCCTGCGGCCGCAAGCGGACGCGCGACACGTGCTGCGGACCCCTGGTCGATGGGGTGCTCCGGCCCGACGCCGCGGTCGACCTGATGCGGAGCCGGTACACGGCCTACTGCGAGGGGGCCGTCGAGTACTTGCTCGAAACGACCGCTGCCGACCGCCGGGCCTCTCTTTCACCCGAGGCGCTGCGCACCTACTGCGCGGGCCTCCGCGGCGTCTCCCTCGAGATCCTCGAGACCGAGGCCGGTGGCCCCGACGACCTCACGGGCACGGTCACGTTCCGCGCGCGACTGCGGTCGCGCGGGCGCCCGTTCGAGCAGGTGGAGAAGAGCCTCTTCGAGCGTGAAGAGGGTCGCTGGGTCTACGTGGACGCGCTCTCGTGACACCGCGCTGGGTGCTCCTGAGTCGGCACGGTCGCCGGGCCGAGGCCGAGCTCCTCTGCGGCGGTCTGCGGCGCGCGGGGGTCGGCGCGCGGGTGCGCGGCGGCCACCTCGAGGGCGCCCTGGGCGAGCTGCCGCCCTGGGACGTCTTCGCCCAGGTCGAGGTCGTCGAGGCGGACCTGGAGCGCGCGCGGCTCTGGCTCGCCGACGCGGAGCTGCGCACCGGCCAAGACTGGCGGTGTCGCGCCTGCGGTGAGGATTGTCCCGGCACCTTCGACGTCTGCTGGGCCTGCGGCCTCGCCCGCGATTGAGCCGGCTCCAGGCTCAGGTCACGCTGCCGGGGCGGTACCAGTCGAAGAAGTTCGGTCGAGCGAGGCCCGAGAACGAGACGCTGATGCTCACGTCCAGGGCGCGCACGTGGTGCCACCAGCCCACGGGGATGAAGAGAATCTCCCCGGCCTGCAAGTCCACGGTCGTGAAGCGCACGTCCCGGTCGGCGTAGGTCGCGGGGGCTTCGGGGTCGACCGCCGCGTACATCGCGACCGCGCCGTCGAAAAGCGCAGTGTCGAGCGGTGAGGCGAGCCGGAAGCGCTTGCGCCCGTGCACCTGGGCGAAGAGCACGCTGCAGGTGTCGTGGTGGAGCGGCGTGACGGTGCCGGCAGGGCCAATCCAGAGCGAAGCGCAGCCGGTGCGACGTCGAGGATCGAGCAGCCCGTCCGCGGCGCCGAGATCGTCCCACAGCGGCTGCAGCCCCGGCCGATCCAGGTTGTGGTTGTTCGCGACGAAGTACAGGTCGTTGGTCTCACCGGCCGCTTCGACCCGCTCCACGTAGGTCCGCAGCGGGGCGCGCTGGCTCAAGCGTGCCGTGTGTCGGTCGTAGTCCGGGTCGTTCGCGCGACCGACGACATGCTCGATCTCCACGTCGCCGTAGGTCTCGGCGAAGAAACGCGGCGTCCACTTCCCGAAGGCCGGAAAGCGCCGCGCGACGTCCGAGAGCACGAGCGGGGTCTGTGTCGCGTAGTAGCGGTTGAAGAACTCGTCGGGCTCGATCCGGTCGCGCCGTTCGATCTCGAGCTTCGACTGCCCCTCACGGGCGAGCGCGCGGAAGAGCCCCACGAGCTGCGTGTGGCGGCGACCCTCTTGCAGCACGCGGCGCGCGCCGATGAAGTCCGGCGAGCCGAGAATCTCCTCGGCCTCCCGGCGCGCGACCTCGGCCGGCACGGCTTGCGTTTCCAGCAGGCCGACGAGGCCCTCCGCGGGGCTC
>JBMOFP010000066.1:0-31479 GCA_049318805.1 Bradymonadia bacterium | reverse complement strand
GGCCGTCGTCTCGGGCTCGACCCTACCGACCTTCGCCTTCAGCTTGTCCTTGAGGGAGACCCGCGCCGAGCCGACACGGGCCGGGTTCGCCGGAGCGGCTTCGACGACGACGGGGGTCGGGGGGGTCGGGGGGGTCGCAGCGCGCGGCGCGAGCTTCTCGCGAAGGCGAGAGCGGGTCGCCGGCGAAGCCTGAGCGGCGACGACCGGTGCGGGCGCCTCGACCTCGACCGGCCGGGGCGCGGCCGGGGGGGCCGAGTCCGAGGCCTTGAGCCGAGCCTTCAGCGTCGCCTTCAACGACGCCGGTGCGCGGCCGGTCGGTGCCGGCGCCTCCGTGGTCGGAGCCACGACCTGCGCGGCCGAGGCAACGGGGGTCGACGCCGACGGCGCGCTCGCCTTCAGTCGGTCTCGCAGGCGCGCCGCGAGCTCACCTGGCGCACGTGCCGGGGCCGCCGGCGCGGAGACCGCGTCCGACGCGTCCACGACGGCGTCGTGCCGTTCGTCCCGGGTCAGTCCCTCTCGGCGCTGACGAATGCGCTCTCGGGCCTCCGCCCGAAGGTCGCGGCCGGGCGCTTCGACGACGGTCCGGGCCTCGGCGGCCGCGGCGACGGGCAGCGGTCGCAGCGCCTCGGTGGGCGCGGCGTCCGAGCGGTCGCCGTCTCCACGACCCTTACGACGGCGGCGACGGCGCTTGCGGCCCCGCTCCTCGCTCGACGCTTCGGCGCCCTCGGCGGCGACGCCGTCCGTGGACTCTTCGTCCGCTTCGTCGTCGGCGCCCGACTCGTCCTCGTCTTCCTCGTCCTCGGAGATCGTCTCGAGGAGGCTGCGCGACGCCGGTCCGTCCGCGGTCCCGTCGCGCTCTCCGCGACCCTTCCGGCGGCGGCGGCGGCGGCGTTTCTTGTCCCCGCTCTCGTCGGTGCTCGAAGACTCGGCGCGCGGTCCCTCGGCGCTCTCCTCGGCGCCGTCTTCCTCGTCGTCCGAAGCGGGCTCGTCGAGGGTCTGCGTGGCGAAGGTCTCCGGCGCCTGGTAACCGACGACGCGCGCCGGCTCGTAGGGCAGCTCGTCCTCGTCCTCGTCGTCGTCGAAGTCGACCACGTGGGTCGTGGGCGGCGGGGTCTTGGTCGGCGGCGGCACGGCGCGGGTCGACGGGCGCGCGGGCGGGCCTTTGCGGTCGCGCCGGTCACGCCCGTGGCGCTCGGGGCGGTCACGCCGCTCCTCGGGGGAGCGCTCGCTCTGGCCCGGCTTCAACACCTCGATCGCGTCGCGGGTGCTGACGGCCGTAGGATCGGGCACGATCTCGATGACGACCTTGCCCTGGGCCTCGAGCGCGGCGAGGGACTCGCGTTGTTTGTTGAGCAGGAAGAGCGCGACGTCCACCGGCAGCTTGCCTCGGAGCGTCGAGCCGGCCGGGGCGCTCACGGCGAGCTCCTGAATCCGGCGCAGCATGCTCATGCCCGCGGTCTCGGTGCCGAGCACGTATCCCGAGCCTTCGCACATCGGGCACACCCGGTGCGTGCTCGACAGCAGGCGCTGCTTGATGCGCTGCCGGGACAGCTCGAGCAGGCCGAAGCGCGAGACTCGACCGATCTCGACGCGCGCCTTGTCGAGCTTCATCGTGCGCTTCAGGACCTTCTCGACCTCACGCCGGTTCCGGGCGTCGTGCATGTCGATGAAGTCGACGACGATCAGACCCCCGAGGTCCCGCAGACGGAGCTGGCGGGCAACCTCTTCGGCGGCCTCCATGTTCGTCTGGAGCGCCATCGCCTCCTGCGTGTCCTGTCCGCGGGACTTGCCCGAGTTCACGTCGATCGCGGTCAGGGCTTCCGTGGGGCTGATGACGATGGAGCCGCCGCTCTTCAACGGCACCTTCGGGCTGACGATGTTCTCGAGCTGACGCTCCAGGCCGAAGTTGCTGAAGATGGGCATCTTGCCCGCGTAGAGCTTCACCCGGTCTTGGACGGCCGGCATGTTGCGCTGGAAGAAGTCGACGATTTGCTGATGCACCCGCGCGTCGTCGGCCACGACCTCGTCGATGTCGTCCGTGAAGTAGTCGCGGACGGAGCGGATGACGACGTCCTGCTCCTGGTAGACGAGGCCGGGTTCGCCGCGCTGCGCGAACTGGTGCTGGATGTGCGCCCACACCCGCAGCAGGTGTTGGTAGTCGGCCTCGAGCTCGGTGCGCGACGCGCCGACCCCGGCGGTGCGCACGATGACGCCCATCTCCTCGGGCGTATCGAGCTTCTTCAGGATGTCCTTGAGCTTCTTGCGGGCGTCTTCGTCCTCGATCTTACGACTGACACCGCCGCTCCCGGACCAGGGCATCAGCACGAGGTATCGGCCGGGGAGCGTGATGTCGGTCGTCATCGCCGCGCCCTTGTTGCCGACACCCTCCTTGTAGACCTGCACCATCATCTCGGCGCCGCGGTCGAGGACGTCCTGGATGCGCGGGCGGGCCTCGCCGCGCTGCTTGCGCGTGTAGAACCGCGGGAGCACGTCGGGGAACGTGACGAAGCCGTTGCGCTCGGCGCCGTAGTCGATGAACGCGGCCTGCAGGCCCGACTCGACGTTCACGACCCGCGCCCGGTAGATGTTGCCGCGGATTTGCTCGGCGCCGGCGATGGCGACGTTCAGGTCCTCGAGGACCCCGTCCTCGACGATGGCCACCCGGACTTCACCCGCCTGGGCGGCATTGACCAACATGCGCTTGCTCATTCGCAGCGCGTCCTTTCTCGCGCCGGAGCGCGACGAAGCTGCCCTCGCGCTCGTCCGGGGGCGCCACGCTCGAGGCGCGCTGTACCCGGGGCACTGAGGGCGTTTTTGGAGGAGGGACGCGGATCCCGTTCGAAATTGCAGTCAAAAAGGGAGTCTTCACGCGTCGCCAGACGAACCGTTCTCTTCATCGGACTCGGGGCGCGCGACCACTTCGCGGCGTCCGAAACTGTCCGACCACGGCGTGTCTAGCATGAGCACACGGCGCTCCGCCACATTCACCCGCATTCTTGCGCTGGCGAGCTCGGCCCGGGGGTCGGGACGCTCGAAGGTGCAGCGCCTCGCGTCTTCGAGCGCGCCGGCGACGTCGTCGTCTCGGATCCGCTTTGCCTCGAACTCCAGCCACTCCACGTCCGCGTACCGTTCGAGGCGCTCGGTGTTCCGAAGGAAAAACTGGGGAGTGATGACCTCGAGCTGGTCGTCCACGGCGGGCGGACGCTCCAGGGGTTTCGGGTCCTCGGTGACCTTGCAGCGTTGGAAGTGCGCCGGATCGGGATCGATCCGGGTGAGGTCCGGCGGGGTGGTGTCCAGGGTCACCTCGACCGGGCGAATGCGCATCCGACCGAGCCGCGCCGCCGCGTGGTCGGGGTGGCGCGCGGAGAGGCGCTGCGCGGCCGCGCCGATCCGCCGGCTCAGAAGGCTCGGCGGCGGCGAATCGCTCACTTCTTCTCGTCGCCCTCGGCGTCGGGCTTCTTCGGGGCCGGGATCGGGAGCTTGGACGCGCCGAGACCGAGGCCCAGGCCGAGGCCGCCGCCGGGCGCGGGGGTGCGCGAGAGGCCGAGGCCCAGCCCAGGACCCTTGGCGGCACCGCCCTGGGGGCCCGAGAGAGACGACCAGCCGTCGTCCACGGTGCCGCCGGGCGCCTTGGCACCCAGGAGGCCCGACGGGCGCGCCCCCAGGTTCGGCAACGGGGTCGCGGACTTGCCGCCGAGGCCGAGGCCCAGGCCGCCGCCGAGGCCCGGCTTCGACAGGCCGGGCAGGGGCGCGGGGGCGGTGGGCTTCGATGCGGACGCGGCCGTGAGGGGCGACGGGGCGCTCGCGGGGGCGGGCACCGGGGTCTTCGACGTGAGGGGGGACGGCGTCGGCGCTGGCGCCGCGGCGAGGACGTGCGCGGCCGGCTCGGGCTCGGGGGTCGGCGCGGGCGCGGGCTCGGGCTCCGGGGTCGGCTCGGGCTCGGGGGTCGGCGCGGGCGCGGGCTCGGGCTCGGGGGTCGGCTCGGGCTCGGGCTCGGGGGTCGGCGCGGGGACCGGCGCGGGCTCGGGCGCCGGCGCCGGCTCGGGCTCGGGCTCGGGCGCCGAGATCGTCTCGGAGATGGGCGTCGGGTCCGACGCGAGCACCGGGTTGGCCGCCGCCTCGGCGTTCGGCGCCGCGGCCGCCTCCGGCTCCGCGGACTCGGCCTGAACCCGCAGGTGCGAGAGCGCGGGCATCATCTGCGTCGCCTCGAGCGTCGGATCGGCCACGGGCGCCGCGGCCTCGTCGCGCGCCCGAGCCGGCGCGGAGCCGGCCACCGCGAAGTTCAGCGCCGGCATCGCGACGGTCGCGACCACGTCGAGCGCGTCGGACGTCGGCTGCAGCTCACTCTGGATCTCCTGCTTCGCCGCCTCAAGCGCGACGGCCTCCTCCGCCGAGACCGGCTGCGCGGGGTCCTTGCCCTTCTTGCGCCGCTTGCGGTCCCGGCGCTTCTGGGACTTCCGCTTCTGGCGGTCGCGCGGGGACTCACCGCCCACGGCCGGATGCGCGCCGCTCGGCGACGCCTCGTCGTCGTCGTCGTCGTCGTCGTCCTCGTCGTCCGCCGTTGCGGCGGCAGCGGGCGGGGCGACCTCGGCGGCCGGTTCGACGGGCGCAGGCTCGACCGGCGCGACGGGCGCGGACGCCGCGACGGGCGCTGGGGCGGGCGCGGCCGCCGCCGGCTCCGGCTCGGCGGGCTTCGGCGCCGCGGAGGGCTTGGCCGGAGCGGCAGGCTCGACCCGAGCCGGGGTCGGGGCTTTGGGCGACTGGTCCTCGAGCTTCGGCGGCGGCGAACCCCCGAAGAGCGACCGGAAGAAATTCAGAATCTTGCCCCAGAGCGACATATCACTCTTCTCCGATCTTGACGGTGTCCTCGACGCTCACCGGATTCTGGTAGTACTCCGAGGTCATCTGCCGGTCGACGACGACGCCGAGCTCGTTCTCCAGCGCCTTCGTGAGCTCCAGGCACTCGGTCCCGGACGCGCCCTTTACGGTGACCTTGACCTCTCCATCCGGAGTGATCTCGATGTGAAGCTCGGTTCTTACTGCCATTTTCGCACCGTGATGGAGATGGTCTGGTCTTGCTGCACTTCATCAGTCTCGATGGTGTAGCCCTGTCGCGCGACCTCGCTGAGCACCTGATGGTAGGCATACCGCTGTGTGACGGTCTTGACGAACTCTTCCTGGGTCACGCCTCGGGTCGTCTCGACGCCCCACCAGTCGGAGACGAACTCGTAGCCGTCGACGGTCTTCTTCACGCCGATGTCATAGGACTTGCTCGCGCGCACGCAGAGCTCGGCGCGCTCCTTCTGACCGAGGTACCCGCGGACTTCGACGCCCTGCTCGTCCTCGACGTACTCGTAGCCCAGATCCTTGAGGGCCGCCTTGAGCGAGACGAGGTTCTTGATCTTGGTCTGAACGGTGGTGAAGTGAGACATCAGCTCGGGTCCATCTCGAGGTTGCGGAATCGTGCGCTGGCCGGGCCGCCGGGCCGCGCGGCCTCTGCGGCGAGAGCCTCTTCTTCGGCCGCGAGGGCGCCGATGGGGAGCCCGCTCGCGCTGCGGGCCCGGGAGCGGGCCCAGTCGCGCAGCGTGTCGATCTTCTCTTTCATGGTGAGGCTCAGGGGGATGACCTCCCGAACGGCGACCTCGACACGCTCGGTGTCGAGCTGCGCCCCCTCGAAGAAGGCGTCGTAGAGGGCGCTGACGACGGCCTGCTCGAGCTCCGCGCCGCTGAAGCCGCGCGAGGCCGCCGCGAGGGCGTCCAGGTCGAAGCCGTCCGCGTCCCGCTTCTTCTTCTGCAGGTGGATGCGGATGATCTCCCGGCGCTCGGCCTCCGAAGGCATGTCGACGAAGAAGATCTCGTCGAAGCGGCCCTTGCGCAGGAGCTCCGGCGGCATCATCGAGACGTCGTTCGCCGTCGCGATCACAAAGACCGCGCTCTGCTTCTCCTGGAGCCAGGTGATGAAGCTGCCGAAGACCCGGGCCGTCGTGCCGGCGTCGCTCTGCCCCGAGGATTGAACCCCGCTGAAGCCCTTCTCGAGCTCGTCCAGCCACAGGATGGCCGGCGCCACGGCCTCGGCGGTGGCGATCGCCTTGCGGATGTTCTCTTCGGACGAGCCGACGAGCCCGCTGAAGACCTTGCCGACATCCAGGCGAAGGAGCGGCATCTGCCACAGCGCGCCGACGGCCTTGGCCGTGAGCGACTTGCCGCAGCCCGGGATCCCGATGAGCAGGATGCCCTTCGGTACGGGCAGACCGAAGTCGCGCGCCTTCTGGGTGAACGCGCCCTGGCGCTTGCGCAGCCAGTCCTTGAGTGTCTCGAGGCCGCCGACGTCGTCGATGGCCTCGAGGGACTCGTAGTACTCGAGCAGGCCGGACTTCCGGATGATCGCCTTCTTCTCCGACAGGATCGTGTCCATGTCGAAGTCGCGGTGCCGGACGAGGCTCTTGGCGAGCACGTTGTTGGCTTCTTCGTAGGTCAACCCGAGGGCGGCCTCCGTGAAGCGGTCGCGTCGGTCGCTGTCGTGCGTCAGCCCAAAGTCTGAGCACAGGCCGTCGATCAAGAGCCGAATGTCGGCTCGGTTCGGCAGGGCGAAGTCGACGACGGCGACCTCTTTCTCGACCTCGATGGGGATCTTCATCGCGGGCGAGAGCAGCAACACGTTCTTCAGCTTCTCGCTCTCTTTGAAGCTGCGGTGGCAATCGCGCAGGCGGCGCACCACGACCGGATCCTTGAGATACGGGTGGAAGTCGCGCAGCACGAAGAGGGCGCTGTCCTCGTACCGGATCAGCATGTCGAGCGCTTTGATCGGGTCCCGGAGGTCGCTGATCTCCTGGTCCCCGGTGAAGCCCTCGGTGATCGACCAATAGAGGAGCTTGCGCTTCACCGCGCTCTTGGCGTTCAGCGCGTCCCGCGTGGCGACGATGGCCCGCTCGACACGCTCCTCTTCGGAGCTGTTGACGTAGATGACGGGGTAGCGAGCCTTGATGAGGTGCTCGAGCTCGGTGCGGCTATCGACCGGTTGAAACATGGGCTCAGCTCCCGTAGCCGTGGCGGGTCAGGACCTCACGGAACGCACGCAGCGTCCGCTTGAAGCCATCGGCGGCCTCCTGGAGCGCACCGAGGGCGACCTCGGTGTCCTCGAGCGCGAGCCGCGGGCTCGCCGACTGCGTGAGGCGCGCGGCCTTCTCCCGAGCCGCGCCCGCCGAGGGATCGGTCGAGAGGGCGTCGACGAGGTCGACCGCGCCCCGGAGGTCGCCCAGGTAGTTCTGCACGGACTCGACCTGGTTGCGCAGCTCGGCCGCGACGTCGTTGATGCTCTCGTAGACGCGGACGGCTTCCGTCCGAAGGTGGGTGTAGTCCCCCCCGGCCGCGGCGGGGGCCGCGGGCGCCCGCTCCTTGAGCTCGCGCAGCTCCTGCTCCGCGCGGTCCTTCAGGACCTCGGCCGTTCTGCGCGCGCTCTGGGCCTGCTCGAAGAGGCGGCGCAGCTCCGTGAGCTCCTGGGGGTTCACCCCGGCGGACTCGGCGGCAGGCCGCGCCTGTTGCAGCGCCTCGACCTCGTTGCGCAGGTCCCGATTCGCTCGGCGCAGCTCGTTGAGCTGGTCCTGCAGTTGGCGGGGGCCGGCGGCCGAGTTCGCCTCGGACTGGCTGAGCCGCGCCTCGAGGGCCGCCGCGTGTTGCCGCAGGGGTTCGACCTCGGCCGCCTCGAGCGACGCCCTCGACAGGGCCGCGCGCAGCTCCTGGGACTCCGCGTGGAGTAGTGCCGCGCGTTGTTCGAGCGCCGCGACCTGAGTGCTGCCGACCTGGGCCTGGGCTTGCTGCTGCCGCAGCTGCGCCAGCTCCTGGTTGAGCTGCTGCTGCTGCCGGATGAGGGTCTCTTTCTCGTTGAGGAAATCCGCCCGCGCCCGCGCCGTCTGCTCGGCCACGGTGGACTGGATCTCCGCGTCCTTCTGCTCGGCGCGAAGCTGGAGCTTCGAGACCTCGACCTGAAGGCCCTCGATGATCGCCTCTTTCTCGGCCACGACCTGCGCGAGGTCTTCGACCTTCGTGTTCAGACCGCGGCGCTGCCCGTCGTCCTCGCCGAGGGCGAGCTTGAGGTTGTCGATCTCCTCGCGGGCGACCCGCAGGTTGTACTCGCTGACCTCGAGCTGCTTGAGGGTGTCCTTCTCCGCCTTCTCTTTCTGGCGGACCTCGCGCTTCAAGTCGTTGATTTGATTGACGACGTCGGCTTCCCGGGTCGCGCTCGCGTCCAGGGAGGCCTGGGCCACCGTGAGCCGCTCCAGGGTCTCCGTGAGCCGGACCTCGAGGTCCACCTTCTCCCGGCGGTACTCCTCGAGCTGCGCCTGTTGCCCCTGGATCTGCTTCGTGAGCTGGACGCTGCGTTCGGCCTGCGTCTCCGCCTGCTCTCGACCGCGCTCGACCGCGCGCTCGAGGTCACCGATCTTGCGCGCCTTGTCCTGGAGGTCCTGGCGCAGCTCCGAGAGGTCGGTCTCCGCCTTGGTCTTGTCGGACACCGCGGTCGCGGACTCGATCTTCGCCCGCTCGAGCTGGATTTTCAGGAGCTCGAGCTCGCCGCGCAGGTTCTCGGACGCCTGCGCCGAGGCGGCGACCTGCCCCTCGGCGGCGTTGCGCAGATCGGCCTGGGCCTTCCAGTGCTCGACCTCTTTGCGCAGGCGCACGACCTCGGCGCCGAGGTCCACGCTCGGTAAACCCGCCGTGGGTGAGGACCCGAGCGCTTGAGGGGCCGGCCGGGGCGCAGCGGTCGCGTGCGCGGGCGCGAGTGAGGCGACCGGTCGCGGCGCGGGCGAGGCCGCGGGCGACGCCGGGGGCGGCGCGGGGGTCGGGCGCATCGCCGCGGGGCTCGCCGAGAACGGCGATGCGGCGGGGGGCGACGCGACCGGGGGCGGCGACTGGGGGTTGGCCGGCGGCAACGAGCCGGGTCGTCGCGGCACGTTGCCGTCCGGAAGCCGTTGCGGCCGTAGGGTCCCAACGAGTCGTGGGCCCGGCGCGGGGGCCGCGGCTTCCTGCATCGGGGGCTCGGTGAACTGGATCTTGAAGTCGCCGCAGCGGACCTCGTCGCCGTCCGTGAGCACGGAGCGCGCGATGCGCTGGTTGTTGACGAAGGTGCCGTTCGAGCTGCCCTTGTCCTCGACGTAGAAACGACCGTCCGACGCCTCGAGCCAGAGCCGCGCATGACGGCGCGACACAGAGGGCTGCGAGATGTTGATCGCGCACTCGGGGTGGCGGCCCACGACGACTTCGGCGTCGGCGCGCACCGTGACCTCCCGGGGCTCGCCCTCGGGCGTGCGGTAGGTCAACTTTGCCAGACGGGCCATCGAGCGACGCCTCCCCACCGAAAACGGGGGGCGAATATAGCCTCCGCCGGACCCCCTTACAACCCGGGGACCGTTGCGTTAAGGTCCGCGAGATCGCGACCTTCGCCGCGCCCCGGGCGCCTCGGAGACCCATTGCAGACACCGGACGAGGTCCTCGCACACCGGGGGCGTACCCTGAGCGGGGCATGGCTCGAGAACCTGGACCTGCGCGGGCAGGACCTGGACGGCACACACTTCGACGGCGTGGGGCTGCGGAGCGTGGGGCTGCGCGACGCGTCTCTGGTCGGCACACGCTGGTCCCGGGTCGAGGTGGTGGGCTGTGAGCTGCGCGGCGGCGACCTGCGAGGGGCGGCCTTCGAGGGCGCGCGGTTGCACCAGTGCGACCTGGGCGCCATCCACGCCGAGGGCCTCAGCCTGCGCCACACCCAGCTCGTCGACTGCATGATGGCGGGGACACGGCTGCCGGGGACACGGTGGCGGGACGTGCACGTCGAGGGCAGCGACACGAGCTGGCTCGACCTCACGCGGGCGGTTCTCCTGGGGGTGCGCTTCTCGAACAGCCGGCTCGGTGGGGCGTCGCTGACCCGCGCGCGACTCCAGGGCGCGTTCCTTGCGGAGTGCGACCTGCGCTGTGCGAACCTGTACGCGGCCGACTTGAGAGGCGCGGTGCTCGTGCGGTGCGACCTCTCGGATGCGCACGCCGCCGAGGCGGACCTGCGGGGCACCGTGATGATCGATTGCTGCCTGGACCGCGCCGACCTCGGCGGCGCGATTCGAGGCTGAGACGGAGGGCGCGAGACATGGCGAATCACGACTGGGAGGCCCTCTACCGCGAGCTCGACGCGGCGACCTCGGGCCATGGGCGCGACGAGCTGGTCGCGTTGCTGCGTGACCTGATCCGGGAGTATGTGATCGAGCGTGGCTTGCCCGTCGGGACGCCTGCGCAGGCGACGGGCCCCGACCTCTCGCAGATGAACTTCGCGGCGCTGGTCGGGCACCTGAAGCGGGTCTCGACCTGCGCCGAGTGGGCGTTGTTCTCGGTGGACGGCCAGCGCGTCGTCGTCGACCTTGACGGTCCGCGCGAGGTCCGCGCGCCGGCCCGCGCCGCGACCCCGTCGGCGGCCACACCCGTCGGGCAGCCGTCCCAGGCGCGCAGAGACGCACCCGCGGCCGCGTCGCGGGCCCGCATCGAGCCCGCCGCGCCGCCCGCCGCGGAGCCCGCCGCCGCGGACGACGGCGCCAAGGGCGGCGAGAAGCCGCCCGTCTCACGCCGCTTCAAGCACCTCGAATTTGATTGAACGAGACCGCCCGAGCGCACCTCGCCGATGGCCTCTTCGAGGCGGAGCGGGGTCGGTGGCGAAGCGCCGCGGAGTCGTTCGAGACCGCTTCCCGGGCGGCCCCGGATGCGTGGGCGCCGATGCTCGCCTCGGCCATCTGTCGGCTCAGGCTCGGGGAGCCGCGGGTGGCCGTCGTGTGGCTGGAGACCTCGCCGTGCACCCGGTCGGGGTCGGCACCGCCGCCGTGGGACACGCAGTACGCCTGGCTCTGCGCGGCTGCGCGGCTTGCGAGCGGTGATCCTTACGGGGCCGAAAGAGCCGGCGAGGGCCTCCCGGAGCCGTGGCGCGCGCGGGTCATGGCCCACGCCGCGCTGGAGACCGCGGACTACGGTCGCGGCGTGAAGGCGCTGCTGTATGCGTTTCGCCGAGCGGGTGCGAACGAACGCACACGCTGAGCGCAAAGGTCACTGCACGGCGTCGACGCAGA
Organism: Bradymonadia bacterium; assembly: GCA_049318805.1. GTDB lineage: Bacteria > Myxococcota_A > Bradymonadia > UBA7976 > UBA1532 > CANLBD01. The sequence continues at coordinate 20,383 of JBMOFP010000066.1, read as the reverse complement.
GGCCCGGGCAGTCCGCTCCGCCATTCGCCGGCACGCAGCGATCGTTCGGATCATCTACGCACTGCTGGCCCCGAGGACATCGGAGACCGGCGATGCCGCCGCACGACGGCGCCGGCGGTTCCGGCGGCATACACGCGGCGTTGCACGACGCTTCGTCGGCGAAGACCCGGCCCTCGCAGGCGGCGTTGCACTCGCAGCCGCTGACGATCTGACACCCGCCATCGGGGCCGACGCCCCAGCCGAGGACGGCGCGACAGTCTCCGAACTCGCCGAACTCGACGACGCTGCACGCGAGCACCTCCACCGGAGGCAGGCAGACACCGATGCAGTCGGCGCCTCCGTTCGCGGGGTCGCAGTCGTCGTTCGGATCGTCGACACACTCGAGACCCCGGGGACACTCGAAGCCGGCGAAACCGCCGCAGAAGTCGATGGGCTCCACGGGCTGCCCACACTCGGCCCACGTGACACAGACGTCGGTGTAGCAGTTGTTCACGACCTCGGGGACCGTGCCGCGCGGACAGATGGGCGCCACCCGGCGGCAGAGCAGAGGCTGGCCGTCGGCGTTGCACTCGGAGTCGTCGGCGTCACAGCGGCCGTCGGCGTCGGTGTCGGCTTCGCAGACCGGCGCAGGCTCGACGCACACCCCCGGGCAATCCGCCCCGCCATTCGCGGGGCTGCAGTCGTCGTTCGGATCGTCCACACACTCGAGCCCGCGAGGGCACGCGACGCCCGCGAATCCCCCGCAGAAATCGACGGGCTGGACGGGCTGGCCGCACTCCGCCCAGGACACACATCGGTCGGTGTAGCAGTTGTCCCGAACCTCGGGGACCGTGCCCTCGGGGCAGACCGGCGAGGCACGGCGGCACAGCGTCGGCTGCCCGTCCGCGTTGCAGTCGGCGTCTACGCCGTCGCACGCGCCGTCGCCGTCGGCGTCGGCGTCGCATACGGCCACCTGGCCGCCGACGGGCACGTCACCGCCGACGGGCACGCCACCCCCGGCGGGCACACCGCCCACGGGCACGCCGCCCACGGGCCCGTCACCGCCCACGGGCCCGTCACCGCCCACGGGCCCGTCACCGCCGACGGGCACGCCGCCCACGGGCACGCCGCCCACGGGCCCGTCACCTCCGACGGGCGCGTCGCCACCGACGGGCGCGGTCCCGCCGATGGGCGCAGTCCCGCCGATGGGTGCAGTCCCGCCGATGGGCGCAGTCCCGCCGGTGCCGCTGTCGGGCGCACCGCCGCCGACACCACCGCCCTGGGGCGTGCCTCCGCCGCCGCCCTGACCGTCCCCGCCGCCTTCCTCCTCCGCTTCGCAGCCGATGGTCATCGCCGCCGCGACCAGGAACCCCAACACCCTCACGCGACTGAGTCTTCTCACTGCCGTACTCCGCTCCGTTGACTTCCCCGGCGCGGAGTCTCCGCCGGTGAGGCGGTTCGATGCAACGCGGCGCGTGCGCGCAACGGGCGCTTCAGCCCGCGAGGAACCGCACCAGCACGACGGTGATGTTGTCGTTGCCGCCGTTCTGGTTCGCCGCCCGAACGAGCGCCTGGGCGCAGTCCTCCAGGTGGTCCTGCTGGCCGATGAGGATGTTCTGCAGAATCCAGTCCTCGACCATCTCGCTGAGGCCGTCCGAGCACGCGAGATACAGGTCGTTGACCTGAGGGTGGTCGACCGTGAGCTCGGGCTCCACGTCGTCCTCGAGCCCAACGGCCCGTACGATCACGTTCTTGCCGGCCTTCGCCCGGGCCTGCTGCTCGGTGAGGTGGTAGAACTTCTTGAGGTGGTTGACCAGCGAGTGGTCCTCGGTGAGCTGGGTGAGCTCGTCCCCCCGCAGCCGGTAGCAACGGCTGTCACCCACGTGCCCGATGATGAAGCCGGCGTCCTCGCTGTAGGTCATGGCCACGAGCGTCGTGCCCATGCCCCCGCAGCTCTCGTCGGACTCGGAGCGGTTGTAGACCCGCACGTTCGCGACCCGCACCGCGTTCGCCACGCAGTTCTCGTCGAACGAACGGCTCTCCATGATCTCGAACGGCCACACGAAGTCCGGCTCCCGGCGCCACCGCACGAGGAAGTCGGCCACCGCGTCCGCCGCGATTCGACTCGCGACCCGGCCGCCCACGTGCCCGCCCATGCCGTCGGCGAGCACCCAGACCCGCGCATCGGGAAAGACCGCGTAGGCGTCTTCGTTGACCTCGCGCGCCCGACCCACGTCGGTGGCCGCGGCGGTCACGATGCGAAACGGCCTAGCCATCTTCGGTCGACCCTCTCAGTCCGGTTCCAGCCGGGCCTCGATGGAGTACTGCGTGGTGCAGCTCTGCTTGGGGGCGTGGACCCACACAAAAAAGCGCCCCGGATCGACGCGCCGCGTGAGGACGATCTTCGGGTTCGCCGACTGGACCTCGCGGGCGACCTTCGCGCCGTACTTGTCGGCGAGGTAGGCCTCGCAGTCGGCGTCCGGGCGGTCGAAGGCGATGGTCACCGTGACGAGGCCGGGCACGTCCACGTTGAAGATCTTCCAGTCGCTCAGGTCCCCGCCGCGAAACGACAGGGAGTCGGTGTGGACCTTGTTCATCGGGAGCGGCTTGGCGACGTGACGCTCGAAGTCGTCGTCCTCGGGCTTTTCGTCCGAGCCACCGCAGGCGGAGGCGTACGCCAGGAGCGCGCACAGCGTGGCGAAGCGGAAGGCGGGCAGACGCGACACGGGGACACTCCGTTCGGCTCGACGGAGCACGAGGCTACGCCGGGGTGGGCGCCGATTCAATGGCCGACCACGGCGTCGAGGTGGACCTCGGGGGCGTTCGCCCGGAGCCAGGCTTCGACGCGGTCGCGATACTCGGCGAGCGCCACGCCCGTAGAGGCCTCGAAGCGCAGGACCAAGACGGGCTGGGTATTGCTGGCGCGCAAGAGCCCCCAGCCCTGCTCGAACTGCACCCGCATGCCGTCGATCTCGTTCACCGGCCAGCGTGCGCGGAAGTGCGCGGCGGCGCGGGCGACCACGTCGAACTTCGAGGCGTCGTCGCAGGCCACGCGGATCTCCGGGGTCGTCACGCTCGGCGGCAGCGCGTCGAGCAGCCCCGAGAGCGGGGTGTCGCCCGCGGCCACGAGGCGCAAGAGGCGCGCCCCCCCGTAGACGGCGTCGTCGAAGCCGTAGAACTCGTCCCCGAAAAAGAGGTGCCCGCTCATCTCACCGGCGATGAGCGCGCCGGTCTCCTTCATGCGCGCTTTGATGAGCGAGTGGCCGACCTTCCAGGTCTCGACGTGCACCCCCAGGGGCTCGAGCACGAGGTTCACGACCTGGGAGCACTTCACCTCGCACACGACCCGCAGCGCCTCGCCCGGGTGCGTCCGCGCGCGCTCCGACGCGAAGAGCGTCAGCAGCTCGTCCCCCCAGACCACGCGCCCGCGAGCGTCCACGGCGCCCACACGATCGGCGTCCCCGTCGAAGGCGATGCCCAGGTCCGCGCCGTGCGCGGCCACGGCCGCCACCAGGTCGACCAGGTTCGCCTCGACGGTGGGGTCGGGGTGGTGGTTCGGGAAGCTGCCGTCCAGGTCGCAGTAGAGCTCGATGACCTCATGGCCCAATCGCCGGTAGAGCCTGCCCGCCGTCAGGCCGCCCATGCCGTTGCCGGCGTCCACCACGACCTTCAGCGGCCGCGCGGGTACGAGGCGCGCCGCGAGGTCGTCGAGGTACGCGTCGAGCACGTCGTGGGACTCCAGGCCGCCCGCGCCCTGCTCCAGGTCCCCGGTCTCGATCAGCGTGCGGAGCGTCTGGATGTCGGCGCCGTAGATCGACGTCCGCCCGACGCAGAGCTTGAAGCCGTTCTCGTCGCCGGGGTTGTGGCTCCCGGTGATGATCGTGCCGCCGTCCACGGGCAGGTGGAAGAGCGACCAGTAGAGCACCGGCGTCGGCACGATGCCGATGTCGATCACGTGCACGCCCGCGGCCCGCACGCCCCCGGAGAAGGCGGCGAAAAGCCGCGGTCCGCTGACCCGGCAATCGCGCCCGAGCGCCACACGTGTGCCCCCGCGGCGCCGCACGAAGGTCCCGTAGGCCTGTCCGAGCGCGGTCACGAAGGCGTCGCCGAGATCGGCCTCGGCCTTGCCGCGGATGTCGTACTCGCGGAAGACGCGGGCGTTGAATGGAACACTCACAGCAGCGCCTCCAGACCCAGGAGCTCGAGCCTCTGCACGACCTTGCGCACGTCCTGCACCCGGTCGCGGTGGCACACCAGCAGGGCGTCCGGCGTGTCCACGACGACGAGGTCGTTCACGCCGACCAGCGCCACGAGGCGCGCGGCCTCGCGCTGCACGATGTTCCCGTGCGCGTCGATGAAGAGCAGCGGCCGGCTCTCGTCGTCGAGGCCCGCGCGCACGTTGCCCTCGGCGTCGGCCTCGCCGAAGTCCGCGAGCGCCGCCCAGTGCCCGACGTCGTTCCACCCGAAGTCCGAGGGGACGACCCGCACCCGGTCCGCATGCTCCATGACGCCGTAGTCGAGGCTGATGCTCTCGAGCGCGGCGAACTCCTCGGCGGTGACCCGCGCCCCCTCGGCCTCACCCTGGTCGAGGGCGGCGTCGATGCGGTCGAGCGCGCTCGCCAGCGCCGGGAGGAAGCGGCGGATGTCCTCGAGGATGCGCTGCACCGTGAAGAAGAACATGCCGCTGTTCCACAGATAGCCGCCCTCGGCGAGGTAGCGCTCGGCGACGGCGCGCGGGGGCTTCTCGACGAAACGGCGGACGGCACAGACCTGCACGCCGTTCCGGGTGGCGAGTGTGTCCTGACGGTCGTAGTGGATGTAGCCGTACCCGGTCTCGGGGCGGTCGGGCCGAATCCCGAGCGTGACGATCTCACCCTCGAGGGCCCGTTCGACGGCCGCGGCGAGGCTGCGGCGATAGCCGGCGACATCGGCGATGTGATGGTCGGCGGGCAGGACGGCGAGCACGCCGGTCGGGTCGCGGCGGCGCACATGGAGCGCTGCGAGACCCACACACGGTGCGGTGTTGCGCGCGCACGGCTCGGTCACCAGCCACTGGTCCGGGAGCAGCGCGTGCACGGCCGGGGCGTGGGCCTCGCCGGCGACGACCAGCACACGCTCCGGCGGCACGAGCGGCGACAAACGCGCGACGGTCTCCTCGATGAGCGTGCGGCGTGTGCCGATGGCGAGGAACTGCTTGGGCCGGTGGCGGCGAGACAGCGGCCAGAAGCGCGTCCCAGAGCCGCCCGCCATGATGACGGCCCACACCGCGCCCGGTGCGCCCGAGACGCTCATGCGGCACCGTCCGTGCGAACCCACGCGAGCAGCGCAGGCAGCTCGTCCGTCGTCCATTCGGGAGAGACCCGCAGCGCGAGAAACTGCGCGAGCAGGCCCTTGACCATCGCGTCGAGCTGGTCGAGCAGCAGCATCCGCTCGTCGAGCTGTTCTTCGTCCTCGCGGCCGAGCACGGCGGGGATCTTCACCCCCGCCACGCTCAGGTCGTCCTTCAGAACGAACGACCATTCAGCCGACGCCCGCACGATGCGCAGCCGCGCCTGGTTGGCGAGTTTGCCGATGCGGAGCGCGGTGCGCGCCTCGGCCGACGACGCCGGGTGTCCGCCCTTGAAGTGGTTCTCCTGCGCCCCGAGGGTCGCGCTGCCCACGACGAGGCGGTCGTCGAACCAGAGCTCGAAGGGGCCCAGCTCACCGCCCACGTCGAAGACGCCTTGCTGGACCTCGACCCGGTACCAGAGCCAGGTGAGGAACTCCGGCCCGAGGAATCGGGTCCTGTTGATGAGGTCGACGAGGTCCATGGCTCAGGCGCCTCCAACGAGTTCGGCGGTATCCCCGGCGATGAGCATCATCGGTTCCAGCAAGGCGAGCTGCTCGACGCTCTCCGGCGGCAGACCGAGGCGCCCGAAGGCCGCCGCGGTGTAGGGTGTGTCGGCCCCGAGCGGGCACTCGAAGGTGCGCTCGAAGAGCTCCTGGAACTCGACGCACAGCTTGTCGTTCGCGCTCCAGAAGCGCAGCAGACCGGTCGACAGCGACCACACGAAGTCGACGCTCTTCACGGACGGCAACATGCGCTTGCGCAGATCTTGTTTGACGGCCTCTTTGACCTGCGCCCGCTGGTAACGATTCAACGTGTCGACGCCCTGCTCCGCCATCATGCGGCGGGCCTCGCGCTCGGCGTGCAGCTTCAGCAGCGGACCCGGCACCTTCAGCGTGTCGATGCGCAGGCCCAGCACCAGGTGGTCGTTGAACAGCCAGTGCCCCTCGTGGAGCTCGATGTCGAGCGCGAACCGCGCATTGCACCAGCCCACCGCGCGCTCCTCTTCGGACGCGGGCTCGATCTCGTGGAAGGCGTTGGCGACGATCCGCTCTTGAAATCGGTCTCGAAAGTCGCGCGGGACCTCGCCCTGCACGTAGAACTGCCGATAGGTGAGACTGCCCTGGAAAGCGCCCAAGACCGATGCCTCCGCACGTCTTTGAGCGGCGCATGGTACAAGGCGCCGCCCGCCCAAGGAACTTCCTTTGACACTGTGTTCCCGCGGCGATTAATTTCGCGACCGCGCGCCGAAGGGCCGCATCCCGTGCCCAGGAGAGAGTGACGACCATGCATGCAAGCCTCCGCCCGCTGCTCGTCGGGCTCCTCATGTGCTTCGTGGCCTTGCCAGCGGGCGCGCAGCCGCCCTCGGACCAGGACATCCCGGCCGCGCCGCCCGTCGCGCCGCCGGCGGTGCCGTCCGAAGCGGCCTCGGCGCCCGTGAAGGTCGTCTTCACCCCCGAGGCGCAGGTGCAGCTCTCCGAGGCCGACCGGGCACGCGCCGACGCGCTCCAGGGTGAGGCCGAGGCGCTCTACTCCCAGGGCCGCTACAAAGAGGCCATCGACAAGTTCCGGCAGTCCCTCGAGATCAGCCAGGACCCGAACCTCTTCTACTCCATCGCGCTCTCGCACCAGCAGCTCGAGGCCTGGCAGGAGTGTGTGGCGTTCATGGAGCGCTACCTCGACAAGGCCACGCCGGGCCCGAAGCGCGACCGCGCCGAGAACACCCTGAAGAGCTGCGACGCCCGCATCGAGCGGGACCAGCTCCTGATCATCGAGTCGGACCCGCCCGCCGCGCGGGTCTTCCTGGACGACCGCGAGAAGGGCGTGCGGGGCCAGACCCCGTTCCGCAACTACCTGCGCCCGGGCACCCACAAGGTCTGGATCGAGCTGGACGGCTACGAGACCGTGGAGCAGACCATCGAGGTCCAGAAGAAGGAGCCCTTCCGGATGAACGTCGCCATGCGTGTCATCCAGAACCTGGGTTACCTCTTCATCGACAGCACCATCAAGGGCGCGACCGTCTTCGTGGACGGCAAGAACATCGGCCTGACGCCGCTGCGTGAGCCCCTGGCCTACGGGGCCGGGCGCCACCAGATCGTCGTCGACCGGGACGGCTACACCCGGTTCGACCAGCACGTGAGCGTCGAGAAGGGCAAGGTCACGCGGGTCGATGGGTACCTGGTGCGCACGGAGTTCGTGAGCTCGTGGCGCTCCGGGACCGGGTGGACCTTCAACGTGCTCGGCATCCTCGCCGTGGGCGGCGGCATCACCGCGTGGCAGCTCGCCGACAAGGAATACAACGACACCCAGGACTTCAAGGACCTCGCGTTCTACGAGAAGCTGGGCTACGGCCTCGGCGGCGGCCTGATGGTGTTGGGCACCTCGCTCATCATCTGGGACCGCGCCCGGGACCGGATCGACGACGACCACCGCAACCCCGACTACCAGAAGCCCGTCAAACTCCCGAAGGACGCGACGCCCGCGACGCTGGGTGCGATGCCCGTGCTCGTGCCCGGCGGCGGCGGCCTCGGCCTGGGCGGTGTGTGGTGAGCGCCATGAACGTTCGGAGTCATCGCATGCAGCGGCAGCTCGCTCGAGCCGGCATCGTCGGCCCCGCCCCGTCGCGGGGCGCCCGCTGGGGCCTCCTCGTGGGCGGTGTCCTCGCCTTCGCGGCCTGCGCGAAGGGCATCGACCCCCCGGCCGGGTCCACTGTGGTCCGCGTCGAGGGCGGCGTCTTCGAGATGGGCGGCACCACCTTCGATCCGTGCCTCAAGTCGTCCGTGGGTCGGAACCGGAAGTTCACGATCAGCTGCAACGCCGAGCAGCAGTCCGAGGCGCTCGCGCACCCGGTCGAGGTCAAGGACTTCTACCTCGACGCGACCGAGGTGAGCGTCGAGCAGTACCGCCACTGCGTCGCGCGGGGCGAGTGCAGTCGACCCGACTCTACCGAGGCGGGCACCCGCGAGGGTCGCATCCGCGACTACTACGGGAACTCGACCTACCACGCGTATCCGGTGCTCGGCACGAGCCACACCCAGGCTCAGAAGTACTGCGCCTGGAAGGGCGGGCGGCTCCCGACCGAGGCCGAGTGGGAGTTCGCGGCGAGCAGCCGCGGGACCCGCGACACGGTGTGGGAGAACCGGGACCTCGTCGACAACTGCGCCGATCCGACCGACGAGGTCGGCTTCGGCAAGTGCAGCGGCAAGAAGGTGCGGCCCGTGGGCGAGTCCTCGGGCGACCGCACGGCCCAGGACATCTTCGACCTCGGCGCGAACGCCACGGAGTGGGTCGCCGACGAGTTCGACTACCTCGCCTACTGTGCGCAGTCCCAGCCGAACGGTGAGCCCCGCACCCTCTACACCGACGGCAGCGAGGGCGCGTTCCCGCAGCCCGAGGGCTCCGGTGTGCCGAGCGGCCTGCTCGCGACCTCGGCTGAATGCCTGGACGTCTCGGAGGCCGGCCGGGACAAGGAGTACGCGGGCGGCTGCGACGACCGGCAGGAGAAGTGCCTGGGCATCTGCGCGACCGTCTTCGACACCGCGCTGAACCAGACCACGGAGCAGCGCCAGCGGGAGTGGGTGCGCATTCAGTGCGACGCGCGCGCGGGGCGTCTGCCCAACGACACGGCGACCTGCGCCGACGGCGCCGCGACGGTCTGCGCCGGCCTCGCCGACGAGGCGCTGGCCGCGTGCGAGGCCCGCTGCACCTGCGAGACCACGCTCACGGCGCCGATCGACGGCATCCTGTGTGTGGACGGCTGTCTCGAGGACTACCGCGCCTGCGCCACCGAGGGTGTGGCCGCCGGGGTCGAGGCCGAGCGCTCCGCCTGCACCGTGCCCGACGTGCTCGTCGCCTGCTACGACACCGATCCCGAGGTAGACGGGGAGCGGCTCCGGGCGCGGCCCGTGTGCCTCGCGCGCGGCACGGCGGACGAGCCCTTCAAGGCGTACGACGGCGACCGCAACGTGCCCCACGAGAGCGGCATCACCCAGGGTGACCTCGCCGGTGGGCACGTCGCTCGCGGCGCACACTTCCAAGAGGAAGACCCATGCGAAGCGCGCCTCACTCGACGTCGTCTCATCCAGAAGACGTTCGTCTCGTCCCACGTCGGCTTCCGTTGCGCCTACGATCAGGACCCGTCCAAGCCCTGAGCCTCGGCGCGGCGCTTCTGCTGGGGTGCGGCGGGGCGGCGCCCGCGGAGCACGGCAAGCTCTCGGACCTGTCGAAGGTCGAGGGCAATCCCGAGCTGTGCGCCCACAAGGTGCCGGCGTCGGTCTGCACCCAACACAACCCGCAGCTCGTCGGCGAGTTCAAGCGGGTCGGCGACTGGTGCCCGCCCCACGGCGTGCCCGAGTCCCAGTGCTTCGTGTGCCACCCGGACCTGGTCTTCACGCCGCTGCCGGCGCTCCCCGCGAGCGCGGACTTCAGCTGGACCTCTCGCGGCGGGACCGACGTCGAGGCGTTGGCCCCCCACGCCGTCGCGGGCAAGGTCACGGTCTTCGAGTTCTACGCGGACTGGTGCGCCGCCTGCCGCAAGATCGACCTGGAGATGCACCAGCGCCTGGCGCGGGGTGAGCCGGTCGCGTACCGCAAGCTGGACGTGGGCGGCTGGGAGAGCCCGCTGGCGAAGCGCTGGCTGAACGGGGTCGCAGAGCTGCCGTTCATCGTGGTCTTCGGACCCGACGGGCAAGAGCGGGCGCGCTTGACGGGCGCCGACCTGACGGCGCTGGACACGGCGATCTCGGCGGCGTCGTCGGCCCCGTGAAAGTCGCGGCGGCGGGGTGGAGCGTCGGCGGGCTCGCGCTGATGCTGATGCCGACCGCCGCCCACGCGTGCGCCGGGTGCAGCAACCCGAACCTGCCGAGCCCCGCGGGGCCCTCGGGGCCGCTCGCTTCGGGTCGACTCCAGCTCGGCGCGGGCCTCGTCGCGACCACCATGAAGGTCGTCCACGACGAGTACTGCCCGGACATCGGGCCGATTTGCGCCGTGCGCGACGAGCCCCCGCAGCTCCACGACCAGCGCTTCTACACCGGGGAGCTGCGGGTCTTCGGCGCGTACGGCTTCACCGAGCGGTGGAGCCTGGAGCTGCAGGTGCCGTTTCGTGTCTTGTCCACCGACATCACGTTTCGTCGACTGGACGGCACCGCCTTCGAACCCGACTACGAGAACATCCACCACCGCGACGAGACCCTCTACGGCCTCGGCGATCCTTGGCTCCTGGCGCGGGGGGCGTTTTTGCTGGGGAGCGTTTCGCTCCAGGGGCGCGCGGGCGTTGGCCTGCCGGTGGGCGAGACCCGCGAGAACCCGTTTGCCCTCGCCCGAGCCGGCAAGTCGCACCAGCACATCCAGTTCGGCGTCGGCACGGTCTTCCCCGTCGTCGGCCTCGACGCGAGCCTGCCGGCCGGCCCGGTCGCGGTGCAGGCGCGGGCGCAGGCCGTGGTCTACGTGGCCGAAAACGCTGAGGGTTTCCAAGCCGGGAACGTGTACTCCGGCGGGCTCGGCGTCGAGGGTCGCCCGCTGGAGCGCCTCTCGGTCGGCGGCGGCCCCGAGGTGCAGGTGGAGCGGCCGGAGCGCTGGGACGGTCAGCTCGAGGAGGAGGGCAACCTCGGCCGCTGGGAGCTGCGCCTGGGCGCGCGTGTCGGCTACGACCTCGGCGGGACCATGCTCGGCGCCTCCGTGAGCGTGCCGCTCTACATCCACCTCACGGAGTCGAGCCATCGCCACGGTCCCGAGGGGGCCGACGGCGAGGCGGGTCAGCTCGAGTACCCGCTCCTCGTCGGCCTGTCCGTCACGACGAGCCTTCAGATGAACTGACGGGCGGGTCAGCGGGCGGCTGGACCCGAGGGGCGGTCAGGTCCCAGCCGTGGTCCACGAAGGCGCGGGCCTTCACGCGGTCGGCCTGGAGCACGGTCTCGAGCATGCGCAGGCCCGCCCGTGCGCTCTGCAGGTAGGTCGCCTGGTCGGACGCGCGCAGTCGCGCCAGGTCCTGGATCAGCGCCTCGTCGTGACGGCGGAACGCACGCGCCGCGCGCTCGGCCTCGTGGGCGCCCGAACCCAGCAGCCGCAGCGCGTCGACGCCCATGCGCAGCGAGGTGTCGAAGGTCTCGCGGTACACCCCTTCGACCCCCGTCTCACTCAGATCCATCGCCTCGGTGCGGCCGTGGGCGCGGGCGAGGATCGCCAGGTGCGGGAAATGCGTGCGCGCGGTGTGCACGATCTCGAGGGCCTTCGGGGCCTGGTCCACCGCCACCAGCAGGACCCGCGCGTTGGCCGCGCCCGCGGCGCGCAACAGGTCGAGCCGTGACGCGTCCCCGTAGAAGACACGCGCCCCGAAGCGTTTCACGACCTCGATCTGGTCGCTGTCGACGTCGAGCATCGTGACGGAGTGCCCGTGGGCCCGAAGGAACCGGGTCGCGATCTGCCCGAAGCGGCCGTAGCCGGCGACGATCACCTCGGCGCCGTGGTCCTCGACGTCCGTCTCGTGTGTGGCCGGGGTCGGCAAGAGGCGGGGCAGCACGATGCGCTCGTTGAGCGCGAGCAGCAGCGGGCTCGCGGCCATGGACAGCGCGGTCACGGCGACCATGGTGCTGGCGACCTCCGGGGGGAGCACCCCGGAAGACCGTGCGAACGCGATGAGCACAAACGCGAACTCGCCGATTTGCCCGAGGGCGACGGCGAAGATCGCCCCCTGTTCGTTCGATGAACGAAAGACCCGCGCGAGGATGAACAGGACGGCGATCTTGGCGACGGTGATCCCGACCAGCAGCGCGGTGATCTGGCCGGGCGCCGCGGCCACGAGCGAGAAGTCGATGGACGCGCCGACGGCCATGAAAAACAGGCCCAGCAGCAGCCCCTTGAAGGGGTCGATGTCGCTCTCGAGCTCGTGGCGATACTCGCTGTTGGCGAGCACCACCCCCGCCAGGAAGGTGCCGAGCGCGGGGGAGAGGCCGACGAGGCCCATGAGCACCGTGACCGCGATGACGAGCGCCAGCGCGGCGGTCGTGAACATCTCGCGCAGCCCGGTGCGCGCGACGAGGCGCATCAGCGGGGGCACGACGAGTCGGCCCGCGCCGATGACCCCGCCGATGGCGCCGATCGTGAGCAGAGTCTGCTGCCAGGCGGGCAGGTGCTCCATGAGGGAGCCGTGACCGCCGCCCGTCGCCGCCTCCGGTGAAAGTGTCGCCAGCAGAGGGAAGAGCGCGAGCATCGGGATCACCGAGATGTCCTGAAAGAGCAGGACGGCGAAGGATTTCTGCCCGGCATCGACCCGCATCAGCCCGCGCTCTTGGAGCGACTGCAGGGCGATGGCGGTGGACGACATCGACAGGATGAGCCCGAGGGCGACCGCCTGCTGCCACGGCAGGCCGAGCGCGAGCCCGCCGAGCGCGACGAGCGCCGCGGTCCCGCCGACCTGAAGTCCGCCCATGCCCAGGATCGGCGCACGCAGCCGCCACAGGAGCGCCGGCTCGAGCTCGAGCCCCACGAGGAAGAGCATCATGACCACGCCGAACTCGGCGAAGTGCATCACGTCGGCGCTGGCCTCGCCGACCAGGTCGAGGCCGAAGGGCCCGACCAGGACGCCGGCGAGCAGGTAGCCCAGCACGGAACCCAGCCCGAGGCGCTTCGCGATGGGCACCATCAGCAGCGACGCCCCGAGGTACACGATCGCCTGCAAGAAGAACGTGGACGTGTCCATTCAGGGGCCCTCCAGCCAGCCGAGGTCCAGGTCGAGGCGCTCGTTCGCGAGGCTCTCGGGGGGTGGAGACCGCCCGGCGACGAGGGCGCCGAGCACCCGCGCGTAGAGCGCGGCGTGGGCCGCGATGTCGGCGGGCTGCGCGGCGAAGGTCCCCTGAAGAAGCAGCGGCGGCAGGTAGGTCATGTGGCACAAGTGCGCGGTCTGCTCGATGGGGGCGAGGAGCTGCCGCACGGTGAAGCGGTTGTTGCCGGTGGGTGTGTAGGCCTCGGGCCGCCCGCCGGTCGTGATCGCCGACAGCAGGCGTTTGCCCGCGAGGGCCGTCCCGCCGGGCCCGTAGGCCCAGCCCAGCTCCAGCACGAGGTCCTGCCACGCCTTCAGGAGCGAGGGCGTGCTGTACCAGTAGAACGGGTGTTGGAAGACGATCGTCTCATGCGCGGCCAGCAGGCTCTGCTCGGCGGCCGGGTCGACGTGGTGGTCGGGGTAGCGCTCGTACAGGTCGTGCACCGTCACGCCCGGCACACCGCGCGCGGCCTCGACCAGCGGGCGATTGACCCGCGAGCTGTGGATCGCGGGGTGCGCGAAGAGCACGAGCACCCGCGCGTCGGGGGCGGGGCGCGTCGGCGGAGAGAAGGCCGGTCGTCGACGGGGCGACTCGGTACGGGACATCGGCAGCTCCAGGGTCCGTGGCGGCGTGGGGCGCTATCTACACGGGTGACTCGGCCCGGGTCGAGTCCACCCACGGCGGAGGCACCTCGGGGCTGCGCCAATCGGGCCCCTCGATGCGCGCGTGATGCAGGCGGAAGGGGCCCGGCGCGCCGCCGTAGAGGGGATCGCCCCGCAGCGGAAGCCCGACCAGAGCGGCGTGGGCGCGGATCTGGTGCATGACACCTGTGCGGATCTCCGCGGCCCATCGACCGGGCCCGTGGCGCTCGAAGTGTGTCCAGGTCGGGTACCACTTGCCCCGGTGGTCCGTGGTGGGTCGGCGCCGCGCGATCATGCGGTCGGGGTGGTGTCGATGGTGGGCAAGCTCGACCTCGACCAGGCGCTCGTCGAAGTCGACCTCGGCGTCGGTCTCGAAGACGTAGTGTTTGCGCAGGGCCCCCGTTTGGAACTGCGCGCGCAGGGTGGCGAGCGACTCCGGATCGGGCGCGAAGGCCACGAGGCCCGAGGTCGCCGTGTCGAGCCGATGGGCGAGGCCACCCTCGAAGCCCTGCGGCCACGGCCCAGCCCCCAGGCAGCCCAGGGCCTCGAGGCGCCGCAGCACACAATCGCCGCTCGGGTCGGCGTGGGGCGGGAAGACCGGCAGGCCCGAAGGCTTGTGCACGAAGCGCCACGGCGCGTCGCACGAGAAGACTGCGAGCCGTTTCGATATTTCGATTAAATTGCCCAAGATTTAGGTCAGTCGTGGTTGAATTAAGATCAATTCGCGCAATGCGGAGGGTTAATGGAGGCTCAGTCACTGGACGCCGGCAGCACGGCGTGGATGTTGACGAGCTCGGCGCTCGTCTTGCTGATGGTCCCGGGGCTCGCGCTGTTCTACGGCGGCATGGTGCGCCGACGGAACATGCTCGGCACGATGATGCACAGCTTCGTGGCGATGGCGGTGATCGGGGTGCTGTGGGTCGTGGTGGGGTACTGCCTCGCCTTCGGTACGAGCGTCGGGGGCTTCATCGGCTGGGACCCGGCGTTGTTGGGCCTCTCGGGCATCGCCTACGACAAGCCCTTCGCCGACAAACGCATCCCCGAGCTGGTCTTCGTCATGTTCCAGGGCAAGTTCGCCATCATCACGCCGGCGCTCATTTCGGGCGCCGTGGCCGAGCGGATCAGCTTTCGCGGCTATGTGGTCTTCATCGTCGCCTGGTGCCTGCTGGTCTACTGCCCGTTGGCCCACTGGGTCTGGGCGAGCGACGGCTGGTTGTTCAAGCTGGGTGTGCTCGACTTCGCCGGGGGCACGGTGGTGCACATCTCGGCGGGGGTCTCGGCGCTCGTGCTGGCGATGCTGATCGGGCCGCGGCGCGAGCGTCGGCGGGGCGGGCACGCCATCGTGCCCCACAACCTGCCGATGACGCTGCTGGGCGCGGGCCTGCTCTGGTTCGGCTGGTTCGGCTTCAACGCGGGCTCGGCCGTGGCGGTGGAGTCGCCGGTCTCCGGGAACGTGGCGGGGCTGGCGTTCACGACGACCCAGGTCGCGGCGGCGGCGGCGGCGCTGACGTGGATGTTCGTCGAGTGGTGGCACGTGGGCAAAGCGACGAGCGTGGGCTTCGCCTCGGGGATCGTGGCGGGGCTCGTGGGGATCACACCCGGGGCCGGGCACGTGCAGCCGATGAGCGCGCTGTGCATCGGCGCGTTGACGAGCGCGGTCTGTTACACGGCGGTGCAGGTCAAGAACCGGACGCGCATCGACGACAGCCTCGACGCCTTCGCGGTCCACGGTGTGGGCGGGATCCTGGGGGCGCTGCTGGTCGGGGTCTTCTGCTTCATCCCCGCGCAGGGTCTGATCGCCGGCGAGATGGGGCAGCTCGTGAAGCAGTTCATCGGTGTGGGTGTGGCCATCGTCTACTGCGCCGGGGTCACGTTCGTGCTGGGGATGCTCATCCACAAGACGATCGGGCTCCGCCTGTCGGACCAGGGGGAGCGCGACGGTCTCGACATCACGGTCCACGGGGAGCGCGCCTACCATCTGGAGCAGTCGGTATGAAGCTCGTCACCGCAATCATTCGTCCTGAGCGGCTCGAGGCCGTGCAGGAGGCGCTGCAGCAGGTGTTGGACGAAGGGGACCACTATCGACTGACGGTCGACGCGGTCGAGGGGCATGGACGCCAGGAGGGCGAGGTCGAGGTGTTCCGGGGCGCGCAGGTGCGGTCGAGTCTCGTCTACAAAACGCGGATCACGCTCGCTATCAACGACGACTACCTCGAGCGTGCGATCGGCGCGATCGTGCAGGGTGCGCGGACGGAGGGCGGCGGCGCGGTCGGCGATGGGAAGATCTTCGTCACGGCGTTGGAGGAGGTCGTGCGGATCCGGACGGGGGAGCGCGGGCGGGCGGCGATTTAGGCGGGCGTGGGCGCTTCGAGCCCCGGGCCGACGGGGCCCCTCCCGCTCGACCTCATCGCCGGGGCCCCTCTGGCCCTGCGCTGGGGCGGGTCGACAGATTGTTGGGCCGCGAAGTGCGATGGGCGGGTGTGGTCGCGGGGCGCCGCTGTGAGATGCTGCGTCCCATGAACTACGGCGTTTTCGTTCGAGTCGCGTTTCTGTTGTTCTGCCTGCCCGCATGTGGCGGACCCCCGACGCACGCGGCGCACGCGTCGCACGCCGCGCCGTCGGCGGCCCCGGTGGCGGCGTCGGTGGACCCGGGGCCGGCGCAGCTCGGGCCGGGGCGGTACGCGCTGGACGTGCTTGGGATGAGCTGTCCGAAGTGCATTTCGAACATCGACCTGCAGTTGGCGCGCATTGCGTATGTGTCGAACATTCAGGTCGACATGCAGCACGGGACGGTCTCGTTCACGGTCGCGGAGGGCGGGCAGGTGGACAGGGCGGCGCTGGCGGAGGCCGTGGCCGACGCGGGCTTCACACTCGCGGGCGTGCGGGCGACGCCGACCCCGTGAAGCGGGGGGCGGCGCGGGGCGTGCTGCTGTGCGCGCTGATGGTGTCGACGGGCGGTGCCCAGGAGATGCTGTCGATGCCGTCGGCGACGGCGCCGTCGCCGGGCGTGCTCATCCCCAGGGTGCAGCTCCGGGGCAGCGTTTTCGAGGGTGGGCAGGGGCTCGTGGAGCAGCGCGTCCGGGCGGAGTACGGCGTGGTGCGCGACTGGTCGGCGTCTTTGGAGCTGCCGATCAACCAGGGCTTTTTCGATGGGCCGCGGCCGTCGGGGGGCGCGGTGGGGTTGGGGTCGCTGGAGGCCCTGGTGGAGTGGCGTGCGGTGCGGTGGGACCTGGGCCCCATCGACACCGTACGGGGGGCGGTTTTCGGGGGCGCGGACCTGCCCACGGGCACGGGGGGCTTCGGCGAGTCGGGGCTCCAGCCGTGTGTCGGGGGCGTGGTGACGACGATCCTGGGGCGACAAGGCTTCGACGTTGCGGCGCGGTACACGTGGGCGACGGCGGGCGCGGCGCGGCACCCCCACACGCTGAGCCAGAACGGCCGGGACCGGCTCGAGGCCGACGTCGGCTACGCCTTTCGGCTCGCGCCCGCGACGTACGGGGAGGTCCGCGAGGCGGCGTGGTACGGCACGCTCGAGCTGAACTCCGCGTTCAGCGCCGACGATGCGCACCTCGTCACGGTCGGGCCTGGACTGCTGATCGAGGCGCCGACCTATGCGCTGGAGCTCGGGGTGCAGTTGCCGGCCTCGAGCGCCGAGGACCACGCGCCGCGGTTGCGGTACGGGGTGATCCTGGGCGTGCGGTGGTTTCTCTAGCTCGTGGCACGCCATGACAGCGGCGGTCGCTCGGGCTACAGTCGGCTGATGAGTACCGCGCTCAAGATCCCGTCCTACGCGGACATCGAGGCGTTGCCCGAGTGGCTGACCGGCGAGATCCTGGGCGGGCAGTTGGTCGTGAGCCCCCGCCCGGCGAAGCCGCACCTGCGGGCCGCGACGCGCCTCGGATACCAGCTCGGCGGGTTCGACCACGACGGCGACGACGGTGGCCCCGGGGGTTGGCACCTCTTTGTCGAACCGGAGCTGCACCTCGACGCCGACTCCGACTTTCCGGTGGTCGTCCCCGATTTGGCCGCCTGGCGCCACACGACTCTGCCCGTGGTCGACGACGACGAGGCCGCCTTCAGTGTCCGGCCCGACTGGGTCTGCGAGGTTCTGTCGCCTCGCACGGCCGTCCACGATCGGGTGCTCAAGATGCCGTTCTACGCGCGCGCCGGGGTCGGGCACTTGTGGCTCGCCGATCCCGTGCTGCGAACGCTCGAGGTGTACCGGAACGTCGGGGCTCAGTGGCTTGCGGTGGGCGCCTGGGAGGGTGACGCCGTGGTGCGCGCCGAGCCCTTCGAGGCCCTCGAGCTGCCGCTCAAGTCGCTTTGGCTGCCCAAGCGGCCGGTGGCGCCCCCGTCGGAGACGACGTAGGCGCGGAGGTTCGTGCCGGTTGCCCCGGTCGAGCTTGATGTACCTACATTACCTAGGTACATTTGAGTCATGGAAAAAATCGGCCTGCGCGAGCTCAATCAGAATCCGTCGAAGGCGGTCGCCCGCGTTCGGGCGGGCGCTTCGATCCTCGTGACCGACCGCGGCAAACCGGTGTTCCGCATGGTGCCGGAGATCGACAAGCCGACCACGCTGCAACGCATGCTGGCGGCGGGCGAAGCGCAGGCCCCGGGCGAGCTGGGGATGCCCGACGTGGTCCCCGACCTCGCGGCGTCCATCGAGAGCCTCGCCGACCTCCTGGTCGCCGATCGAGATCGAGAGAGACGGCGGTGATCTACTTCGACGCCTGCGCGCTGTTGAAGTTCATCAAACACGAGAGAGAGACCGACGCCCTGAGGGCCTGGCGAAGCGCGCTCCCCGATGGGACAGACCTCGTGACCAGCGAGCTGGCGCGCCTGGAAACGACACGCACCCTGCTGCGGGCGGGCATCGACCACCAGCGTGTGCCCTATCTCACGGGTCAGGCGCTGCGCGGCGTGACCGTCATCGACTTGACCAGCGCCGTCCTTGCGCGGGCCATGGCGTACAGGAGCACGCGTCTGGGCTCGCTCGACTCGATCCACCTGGCGACTGCCGAACCGTTTCGCGCCGACCTGACGGCCTTCGTCACGTACGACGATGAACTGAGCGCGGCCGCCAGGGCGCTCGGCTTTCCGCTGAGCGCGCCGGCCTAGGACTCCGCGCCCGTCCTGGTCGCGACCTGCGACAGCGTCACGCCGACGGGCGCGCCCTCGGCCACGAGCCACGACCAGGTGGGGCGGTCGCGCGCGAGGTCGGGCAGGTCGACGGACACGGCGCGGGCCCCTGCGGCGATGGGCGCCCGCACGGCCGCGCGCGCGCCGCTGGGCGTGAGGTAGACGACCCACAGCCACCGGGGCTGGGAGTGCGGCGCGAGGCGGGTCGTGAACGTGGGGGCGCCGGTCGGGGTGGTGCGCCCCTCGAGCTTCGGGCCCGCGGGGAGCGCGCGCCGCACGAGGGGCAAGAAGCGCGTGGCCGCGGGGGTCGTGGCGAGTGCGCCGAAGCGGTCGAGCCGCGCGGTGGCGCCGAGTGTGGGTGACAGCTCGACGAGGCCCGCGGCAAGGGGGGATGCGCGCAGCGGCGCGAGGTCGACGGGCCGACCCGCGAGCACCAGATGCCCAGGCGCGCCGTGCGTCGGCATCCTGACGAAGATCGGCGTGAGCACACCGCTCGCCGCGACGACGAGGCGCCCGTCGTCGGGCAGGAGCACGTCGGGCGGGTCGAGCGGGTCGGGCATGGGCTCCGCGTAGCCTACGGCCGGGCGGGCGTCAACGTGGTGCGCCGAGGACCATGAACGCGACGCGGTGGCGGGCGGCGTTCGTCGGGAGCTTCGGGGCCGGATCCCGACCGAGGCCGCGCGCCGTGCCCGAGGCGTCGGGCGCAGGTGCCCGCGCGAGTGCGGCGCGCGCCTCGTGGGCCGCGCGGGCCGGTCCCACGGCGTCCATGCGCGCCCAGAAGACCCGCATGAAGGCGGCGGTGACGGCGTCGTCGATGGGCCAGCGTGTGGTGACGACGCGCCGCGCGCCCGCGTGCAGGAACGCGTGGTCCAGCACGCCGAGGGGCTCGTCGGGCTGGTCCGGCGGCGCGGCGGTGGCGCAGGCGGCGAGCACGACGAGGTCCAGGTCGAGGGTGAGCGCGCCGACCTCGGCGGCGTCGAGCCGCGCGCCCCCGGCGAGGCGCAGCGCGGCGGGTCGGCCGTCGACCGCGGGATCGGCGTGGCCGGCGAAGTGCACACGCCCCGCCGCGCCGAGGGCCGCGCGCACGGCCTGGGGTGTGGCGGCGTCTGGACCGAGGCGCAGCGCGCCCGGGAACATCGCCTCGAGCGCGCGCCCTTCACCCTCGGCGGCGGGCAGGTCCCCGGACGGGTCGGCGATGAGCAGCAGCGGCCTCGCGCGCGCCGCACGCTCGGGCGGCCCCGTGAGCACCGCGGCGTTGGGCGCGTAGGTCGTGGGGCGGTCTGTGAGCAGCTCGAAGGGCAGACCCTCGAGGGGCCCGTGGGGCACGATCACGTCCACGCCCGCGGGGCTCGGCTCGGTGTCCGGCGGCAGCAGCGGGCGCAGCGCGTCGAGAGTACCCGGGCTGGGCTCGGCCTGCTTTGCGAGCTCGGCCGTGAGCGCCTGCACCCGCGCCCGCACGGCGGACCGACCGAGCGGAACACGGTGCATGCCGAGCGGGCCGGCGGGGCGCAGCTCGAAGACGAGCGTCTCGTCTTCGA